>DASSVE010000145.1:0-7534 GCA_035706345.1 Acidimicrobiia bacterium | reverse complement strand
TGCCCTCGAGCTGATGATCCGGATGATGGATCTCACCACCCTGGAGGGAAAGGACACCCCGGGCAAGGTGATCCAGATGTCGGCCAAGGCGTATCGGCCCGATCCGACCGACTCCAGCATTCCTTCGGTGGCCGCGGTGTGCGTCTACCCCAGCATGGTGCCCTACGCGGTCCAGGCCACCGAGGGGACCGGAGTGCTCGTGGCCAGTGTCGCCACCTACTTCCCGTCCGGTCTCACCGACACCAAGCTGAAGATCGAGGAGACCCGCAAGGTGGTCGCCGACGGCGCGGACGAGGTCGACATGGTGATCGATCGGGGCGCTTTCCTGGCCGGCGAGTACTTCAAGGTCTTCGACGAGATCCGCCGGGTCGGGGAGGCCTGTGGCGACGCCCATCTCAAGGTAATTCTGGAGACCGGTGAGCTGGAGACCCTCGACAACGTGCGGAGAGCCTCCATGCTGGCCATGGCGGCCGGCGCCGACTTCATCAAGACGTCGACCGGGAAAGTGAGCCCGGCGGCCACCCTGCCGGTCACGCTCGTCATGCTGGAGGCCATCAGGGACTTCCACGACGCCACCGGGATCATGGTGGGGATGAAGCCGGCGGGGGGGATCCGCACTTCAAAGGACGCCATGAAGTACCTCGTCGTCCTCAACGAGACCCTCGGTCAGGAGTGGATGACACCGGATTGGTTCCGGTTCGGCGCCTCCTCCCTGCTCAACGATGTCTTGATGCAGATCCGCTTCCAGAAGACCGGTCGCTACTCCTCACCCGACTACTTCACCAAGGATTGACCGTGGCCATCACTCGCATACCCACCACCTCGCACGAGCCCCTCCTCTGGGAGTACGCCCAGTCGAGGGAGACGACCGACATCGTCGACATCGAAGATCGCTACGGGCTGTTCATCGATGGCGAGTTCCGGGCCCCGAAGTCGCGCCGGTACTTCCCGACCATCAACCCGGCAACCGAGGAGCAGCTCTCCGAAGTGGCCGAGGCGGGCAGGAGCGACGTCGACGCCGCCGTGGCCGCCGCCCGCAAGGCATTCGAGGAGACTTGGGGGCCGATGCCCGGTGCGGAGCGGGCCAAGTACATCTTCCGCATCGCCCGGATGGTCCAGGAGCGGTCCCGCGAGCTGGCGGTGCTGGAGACCCTCGACGGAGGCAAGCCGATCAAGGAGTCCCGTGACATCGACCTTCCCCTGGTGGCCGGTCACTTCTTCTACTACGCAGGCTGGGCAGACAAGCTGGAGTACGCCTTCCCCGGGATCCGTCCCCGACCCCTCGGCGTCGCCGGGCAGGTGATCCCGTGGAATTTCCCCCTGCTGATGCTGGCCTGGAAGGTCGCTCCCGCTCTCGCCGCCGGCAACACGGTGGTCCTCAAGCCGGCCGAGACGACACCGCTCACCGCCCTCGTCTTCGCCCAGCTGACACAGGAGGCGGGGTTGCCGCCCGGGGTCCTCAACATCGTCACCGGGGCCGGCGAGACCGGTTCGTACGTCGTCTCCCACCCGGACGTGGACAAGGTGGCCTTCACCGGCTCGACCGCGGTCGGCAAGGTGATCCAGAACGAGCTGGCCGGGTCGAAGAAGAAGCTCACTCTCGAGCTGGGAGGGAAAGGGGCGCATCTCATCTTCGAGGACGCACCTCTCGACCAGGCCGTCGAAGGAGTCATCAACGGGATCTTCTTCAACCAGGGCCACGTGTGCTGTGCCGGGTCGAGACTTCTAGTCGAGGAGTCGGTCCACGATCGTTTCGTCGACAAGCTGAAGCGACGTCTCAGCACCCTGCGGGTGGGGGACCCGATGGACAAGAACACCGACGTCGGGGCGATCAACAGCCGGGAGCAACTCGAGAAGATCAACGAACTGGTCGCCTCCGGCCGCTCCGAGGGGGCGGAGATGTTCCAGCCCGAGTGCGAGCTGCCCCAGCGCGGGTTCTTCTTCCGGCCCACCCTGTTCACCGGGGTCTCCCAGTCCCATCGCATCGCCCAGGAGGAGATCTTCGGCCCGGTGCTCTCGATTCTCTCTTTCCGCACGCCGGAGGAGGCGGTCGAGAAGGCCAACAACACTCCGTACGGGCTCTCCGCAGGTGTCTGGACCTCGAAGGGATCGCGCATCCTGTGGATGGCCGATCGAATGAGGGCCGGCGTGGTCTGGGCCAACACCTTCAACAAGTTCGACCCCGCTTCACCCTTTGGGGGGTACAAGGAGTCCGGGTTCGGCCGTGAGGGTGGCCGACACGGTCTGCTCGCCTACATGGACCTGGGGGAGGAGTGAGCAGAGTCGACGTACGCAAGACCTACAAGCTCTACATCGGGGGTCAGTTCCCCCGGTCCGAGTCCGGTCGCTCCTATCCCGCACTGAACTCGGAAGGAGAGGTGCTGGCCCGGGTGGCCCGTGCCTCCCGAAAGGACCTTCGTGACGCGGTCCGGGTCGCCAGAGGAGCGTTCGAGGGTTGGGCCGGCCGCACCGGGTACAACCGGGGCCAGATCATCTACCGGATCGCCGAGACCCTGGAGGACCGCGCCGGCACCTTCGCGGAGCAGTTGATGGAGACCGGTTCGACGCGTAAGCAGGCATCCGATGAGGTGACCGCTTCCGTCGACAGACTGGTCTGGTACGCCGGCTGGGCGGACAAGTTCGCCCAGATCTACGGCAACCTCAACCCGGTCTCGGGGCCGTTCTTCAACATCTCCGTGCCCGAGCCGACCGGGGTGGTCGGTGTGGTGGCACCGGAGCAGCCGGGTCTGCTCGGTCTGGTCTCGTCCCTGGCCCCGGTCCTCGTCCCGGGCAACACCACGGTGGTGCTCGCCTCGCAGGTGGCGCCGATGCCGGCGATCACCTTCACCGAGGTCCTCGACACCTCTGACGTCCCGGGAGGCGTGGTCAACGTGCTCACCGGCTTCAAGGACGAGCTGATCCCATGGCTCGCCGACCACATGGACGTCAACGCCATCGATGCCACCGGCGCCACCCCGGATCAAGCGCTGCGCATCCAGGAGGGTGCGGTGCACAACGTGAAGCGGGTGGTCCTGCCGGGTGCCAACGGGCCGGTGCAGAGCCCGTACCGGATCGCAGCGTTCACCGAGACCAAGACCGTCTGGCATCCCAAGGGTCTGTGAGGGCGACGACCTTGCCCAGGCTGGTCGTGGTCCCGGCCAACGAGGCATCGTGTGATGACCTCTTCGCCGTCTTCGGCCCCCGGGGGTACGCCGGCCGGTGCCTGTGCCAGAAGTTCCGCACCACCTCGGAGGAGTGGTGGTATGACCCGATCCCGCGTGAGGAGCGCGTCTTCCGCCTCCGTCAGCAGACCGACTGCGGCTATCCGGACTCGGAAACCACGAGCGGGCTGGTCGCCTATCTCGAGGGCGAGCCGGTCGGCTGGTGCGCGGTCGATCGTCGCAGCGAGTTCATACGGCTGGGTCAGACTCCGTGGAAGGGCAGGTCCGAGGACCGGGGCGACGAAGACGTTTGGGCGCTGACATGCTTCGTGGTCCGGGTGGGCCATCGGGGCCAAGGGCTCACCTACCACTTGGCGGCGGCGGCGGTCGAGCACGCCCGAGCGCTTGGCGCCAGGGCACTGGAGGGATACCCGATGATCCCGGCTCCCGGGTACGAGGTGCCCTGGGGCGAGATCCATGTCGGCCATCGCAATGTCTTCGCAGCCGCCGGGTTTCGGGAGGTCAGTCGCCCGAGCTTGCGCCGCTGCGTGATGCGCATCGACTTTTGAGATCGAGGAAGTTTCCTGTCCGCATTTCTTCCTAGGGTGTCTGCGTGGCCGATTACACCGTGCAGCCCCTGACGTCGGAGACGTTCGAAGCCTTTGCCCGTCTCGTCGAGAAGCACAACGGTGTATGGGGCGGGTGCTGGTGTCTGTCGTTCCACCCCCGATCACCCGAGAGAGGGATAAGTCTCGAGGGAAACAAGGCCTTGAAGCGACGTCTCGTCGACGAGGGCCAGGCACACGCCGCCCTTGTGTTCGACGGCGACGACGCCGTCGGGTGGTGTCAGTTCGGGTCTCCCGACGAGATTCCGGGAATCACGCACCGCAAGGAGTACGAGGCGCTGGGCCAGGTCCCGGATTACCGGCTCACCTGCTTTTTCGTCGACCGTGACTACCGGCGGAAGAAGGTCGCCGAGACGGCCCTGCACGGCGCACTCGACCTGATCGCCAAGTCGGGTGGTGGCGTGGTGCAGGCTTACCCGTACGACACCGGCGGTGAGAAGTCCAATGCCTCTTTCCTGTACAACGGGACCAGGGAGATGTTCGAGCGGGCAGGCTTCGAATACATCCAGCCCAAGGGCAAGAACCACTGCTTCATGACCCGGTCGGTTCCGCCGGTCTGACTCGGGGTTCTGAGCAAACGATGGGGACGCTCGCCGTCCTGGATTGCCCGACTGAAAATTCCGATATTTCTCCAAACGACCCCCTTGTTTCTGTCGGTGGGGGCTCGTATGGTCAGAACATATGTTCGATCAGAAGGTTTCTTCGATCGGGCTTCCAGCGGGGGAGGCGGATGTCGCCAGTGGGTGGTGTGATGACGACTCACAGGCCGATCTGATCACGGTCGACGAATGGAACACCGGTTGGGTTCCCGATGATCGTCATGTGTTGCTCGATCTCGATTCGTTGCCGCCTGGCCCGTTTC
The DNA here is from genome assembly GCA_035706345.1 of Acidimicrobiia bacterium. Lineage (GTDB taxonomy): Bacteria > Actinomycetota > Acidimicrobiia > Spongiisociales > ZC4RG35 > JANQRA01. The sequence goes on along the minus strand of DASSVE010000145.1, from coordinate 2,885 downwards.
TGCTGGCGATTTTGGAATCGGTGGATCCATCTCGACTGAACGGCTTCGACTTGGTGCGGATGATCCAGGCGACGGAACGGCTGGTCTCTCATGTCCAGGCGAGTTCGATGTCTTCGGTGTATGAGTTGGCTCATGCCGCTCCTGGGGATGCGGAGAGTGAGCCGGACCGGCTGGCCGATCCGGATCCGTTTGCGGCTGACGAGTTGCGTCCAGCGTTGACCATCACCCGAAGGGCGGCGGATCTGAGATTGTCGGTTGCTTTCGACCTCGTGGAACGTCTGCCTCGAGTCTGGGAATTGTTGTCTGAGGGCCAGTTGGACCTGCCTCGGTCTCGGGTTATTGCCGACGGCACTGCCCATCTCGATGTAGACGAGGCTCGGCGGATCGTGGAGATCGTGTCGGAGAAGGCTCCCCGGTTGACCACGGGCCAACTCGCCGCCTGGATCAGGAGACTGTGTGTCGAGGTCGACCCTGTACAAGCAGACAAGAGGGCGAAACGGGCAGTGGGCCAGCGGGCACTCACGATAGAACCGACCGTGGATGGGACCGCCCACATCCATCTCTGGGACATCCCTCTTGCCGACGCTCAGGCGGTGGGGCGCCGGGTCAACGGCCACATGATCTCGCTCCGCAAGGACGGTGACACCCGCAGTCATGACAATCTGCGGGCCGACATCGCCTTGGACTTCCTACTCGGTGCCGACCCCACCAACTCGGGACGCGCACTGTTCGACATGAAAGTGGACCTGACCACCCTCGCCGGGTTGGACGAGAAGGCGGCCGAGATCCCTGGGCTCGGGCCGGTGGTAGCGGATGTGGCCCGTCAATACGCCGATCGCCACCACCGATCTGAATGGCAGGTCACCATCTTTGACGACGACGGAAACGTCGTCGACGTGATCACCACATCTAGGCGACCGACCAGACGGATATCACGACTCGTCAACGCCTCCCAGCCCGTATGCAGCTTCCCGGGCTGCCGTATGCCCGCCCAGGATTGCGATTTCGATCACCTTCTACCCGCCGCCCTCGGAGGACCCACGTCGATGCGTAATGGCGGGCCCAAATGCCGACATGACCATGTCCTCAAACACAGGGGATGGAAACACCGCCGTGTCCGGGGCAACGACTATTGGACCAGCCCTCGCGGGCACACCTACAAGACCGAAAAGCCGCCCTAGCCGAAACCCGTACTTCCTCCGTCGTCTTTCACCCGCTGTCGGCCGTCACCATGGCCTTCTCGACCCGCTGTTGAGCTTTCTCGATTGCCTTGATCGCAGCTTGCAGCTCACGTGAGTAATGCTTCTCGATCTTCCTGTCTGGATGCTCCTGCTCGTCGGAGGCCACCAGCAACAATCTCGAGCTCTCCAACTGCTGCAAGGCCAGATCCAGTCGTTGGTCGTGTGCCAGCGCAGTCCCCGCGATCGCCAGGGTGACAGCGATCACCACGGCGGCGATCACTGATCTCGTCGTCCACTTACGCTCTCCCATCACACCTCCTCGGGATGTGAGACGAAGATACGAAACGGCGTTAAGGCAGCCTGACCGAGCAGGCATCACGATCTCAGGAACACCTCCAGGGCTTCCCTTTCGTCGTCCAGTTCCCGTTGAAATCGTCTCGGGATCGGGTGGAACGGTTCCAGCACCACCGTCTCGCCCTCCTCACGCCACGTGCCGGCCACCTGGCCGTCGACCAGGAACGTGTTGAAGGAATGCGGCGCCTTGGTGTGGAAGATGCGGCTCCGGTACTCCTCCGGCAAGACCAGGGCGCGCCGGGCGTGGACCAGGAGGATGGCGTCCCAGGTGCCCAGGAACCGCACCGGGGCCGGCACGTCACCATCGAGCAGCGTGGCCTGTCTCAGGTCGTAGAGAACGCCATTCTCGCTCTCCAGAGCACGGGCCCGCAGCCGTCGCAACGAGTCGTCGATCACGGACAGACCCAACGACGTGAATGCCTTGATGTCCTCACGTGAAGCCGGGCCAAAACCGGCCAGGTAGCGACGAATCAGCAGGTTGGTGCCTGCTCCCGGCCCGGAGTTGTTCATCCCGACCCACCACTCGGCCAGACCGTAGAGGTCGGCACGACGTCTCTCCCAGGTGCCAGACGGTGGCACCCGCACCAGGTCCACCCAGAACCCCAAACCGCTCCATAGCCCGCTCTCGATACCCAGGTCGGCGACCAGGTCGTTTCGTCTCCGCGGACCGTCGGCGAGCAGTGCCCTCGCCGTCGCTGCCAGCCTTGCCATGTCCTCGCCGTCGACTCCGAGTCGCTGCACCTGGAGCCACCAGTCGCGGTTCCGTTCCCGGATCGCCGCCGCCATCGGCCAGTAGTCGGCCTGGGACACCATGTGGATGGTGCCCCGCATCAGGGTCCCCTGCACGATCGAGCGGCGGTGCAGCGCCGCGGTGAGTGCATCCTTGGTGAACCCAGCCGTCCGTGACCACAGACCCACGTACGCGGACGGTGCGTACTGCGCCTGGATACCGGCCATCCTCTCCACCACCCGGTGCAAGGGCAGCGACGACCGCTCCAGGAGGGACTGCCTGGCCAGCACGGTCCGATTGAGGTCCCTCCAGTCGATGCTCGATCTCACGTCTCCAGCCACACCCGTTCCGATCCTGAGACGACGATGATGGTGGGGTGGAGCAGAGAGTCATCCCGATCGACGGTCGCCCTCTCGACCTGCGGCGCACCCTCCGTCCTCTGCATGGCTTCTTCGGTGAGGACGGATGGTGGCTGACAGCCCGCACTCCCGACGGGCCGGGGTCGACGCGGGTCCGGCGCACCCGTGCCGATCTGGTCGGGGAGGCGTGGGGACCCGGCGGGCCCTGGCTCCTCGATCTTCTTCATGCCGTCGTCGGTCTCGAGGACGACCCCAGCGGGT
>DASSVE010000144.1:0-7819 GCA_035706345.1 Acidimicrobiia bacterium | reverse complement strand
TATCAGCTCTTCCACTGGGTCGGCGGTGATCTGGGGGTCGCGGTCTTCCAGACGATCAACGACGACCTGGCCAAGCTGGTCTCCGAGACACCCGACCGCTTCATCGGTCTCGGTTCCCTGCCCATGCAAGACCCGACGGCTGCCATCCAGGAGCTGCGGCGGTGCGTCTCGGAGCTGGGGTTTCCCGGGGTGGAAATGGCCACTCACATCGAGGGGGTGGAGATCTCCAGCCGCGAGTTCGACCCGATGTGGGAGGTGGTGGAGGAGCTCGGTGTGGTGGTGTTCATCCATCCCACCGGGTTCACTGAGCCAAGACGGCTGCTCGACCATTACTTCATCAACACGGTCGGTCATCCGCTGGAGGAGACCCTCTGCGCCGGGCGTCTCATATTCGACGGGGTCATGGAGCGGTTCCCCGGCCTCAAGTTCGTCTTCTCGCACGGCGGCGGCTATCTGCCGATGTACGGCGGGCGCTTCGACCACGCCTATCACGCCCGGGAGGACGTTCGTCAGGGTCTCCCCCGCCCGCCCAGTGAGTATCTCTCGATGTTCTACTTCGACACGATGGTCTTCGAGCCGGACCAGCTCGAGTTCCTCATCACCAAGTACGGTCCCGATCACGTCCTCCTCGGCACCGACTATCCATACGACATGGGTGAGACCGACCCACTCGGACTGCTGGCGCGGGTGCCCGGGCTCGGCGAAGACGAGCGCGACCTGATCGCAGGCGGGAACGCAGCGCGACTCCTCGGGCTCTCATGAGCATCGGGCTTGCTGTCATCGGGTGTGGGACGGTGGGCCGGATCAGGGCCCTCCTGGCCCGCGAGCATCCCGCGGTCGAGTGGATCGGGCTCTGCGACGTCCACGAGGGGACACTCTCCGCACTGGCAGCGGATGTGGACGCCGATTTCACCACCACCGATCCCGATGTGCTGCTCGCTCGCCCAGAGGTGACGGCGGTGATCGTGGCCACGGCCGAGAACGAGCACGTGGCCCCGATCATGGCTTCCGTGGAACTCGGGGTGCCCCTGTTCATCGAGAAGCCACTGGCCACGAACCCTGTGGAGTCGGCCCGGGTCCTCGCCGCCATCGAGGCGGCGGGGGTGGATGCCGTGATCGGGTACACACAGCGTTTCCGGCGTCGGTTCCAGACCGTCAAGCAACGTCTGCGCGATGGTCAGATCGGCGAGGTGACCAGTGTGGTCACCCGAGCCTTCATGAATCGGATGGTCCCCGATGCCACCCTGCGCAAGACCGAGGAGCGATCGAACCTGACCCCCATGGTGGTTTCCGGCACCCACAGTCTCGACATGTCGCTCTGGCTCATGGAGGGCAAGGAGCCGGTGGAGATCTACGCACGCTCCACCGACAAGGTGCTGGGCCCCATGGGCACCAAGGACGCCACGTTCGGTGTCTTCACGATGGACGATGGCACGCTGTTCAGCATGAACATCAACTGGGCGTTGCCGACCGTGTGGCCGGGAGCGGTGTACGGGCTCGAGATCGGGATCGTGGGGACGAAGGGGGTCATCGACATCGAGGACACCCACCGCGACGTGATCCTGGCTACCGAGATCCCCCAGCCGGCCGGGTACGCCTCCAAGGGGTACCAGCCGGACTCCGCTCGATATGTCGACTTCATCGGCAGTTACCCGCCCGGCGACGTCTCCGACGGCATGCTGTGGGGGCCGATGCGTGAGGAGACCATGACCTGGTTCCATCGTGTCGTCAACGGCACCCCCACTCCCCACGCAACGGCACGCGACGGACACCGGAACCTGCTGCTGACCATGGCGATGGATCGCTCGGCCCGCCAGGGTCGGGCCCTGGAACTGCCCGTAGACCCCGAGGACCTGTTGCAGGCCTGAGAGGAGAACCTGATGGACCCGATCGAAGTAGGCATCATCGGCACCGGTTGGTGCGGTGGGATCCGAGCCGTGGCCGCGGCCAACTCGGCCATGGTCTCGAAGCTCCACATTGCCGAGGTCCGCCCGGAGCGTCTCGCCGAAGTGTCCTCCTGGACCAACCCGGCCACCGCCACCACCGACTGGGAGGAACTGGTCTCCAATCCGGACATCCAGGCGATCATGGTCTCGGCCACCCCTGAGTCGACACATCATCCGCTGGCCAAAGCGGCCCTCGAGGCGGACAAGCACGTCCTGCTCGAGAAGCCGATCGCACTGTCGCTCGAGGACGCCGACGAGCTAATCGAGATCGCCGAGTCACGGGGGCTCAAGTTCACCATCGGCTATTCGCAGCGTTTCAACTCCAAGCAGGCATTGGCCAAGAGGAGCCTCAACGACGGAACCCTGGGAGACCCGGTGAGCGTCCTGGTGAGCCGTCACATCTCGCGGTCATTGGGCGGGAAGATCGGGTCGCGCACCAAGCTCTCCCCTGCTGCCATGGAAGCGACGCACGACATCGACTTCTCCCTGTGGTGTCTGGAGCCGAGACGGCCGGTCCGGGTCTACTCGCAGCAAGCCTGGGGCGCACGCAAGGCCGAGCATGGCGTGCCGGACACACAGATCATCGTGATCACGATGGACGATGGGGTCACCGTCACCATCGGCGCCGGCTGGTCCCTACCTCCCGGGTACCCCAACTTCTCGACGACCTGGATCGAGTTCGTGGGAACCGATGGGGCACTGCTGATGGACGCCAGCCACAAGGACATCATCCTGAACACGATGGAGAACGGTGTGCAGTTCCCGCTCTCCACCATGCCTGGCGAGTACGTGGACCATGTCTATGCCGGGCCGATGGAACGGGAGACACTCCACTTCATCGAGGCCGTGTACGCCGATCGCCCGGTGATGGTGGATCCCCGTCTCGCCCGTGTCACCATGGAGGTGTACATCGCCGCCGACCTCTCGGCGGAGCGCAACATGGTCGTCGAGTTGCCTCTCGATCGTGAGCTGGTCGGGGCCGGGAGCGCCGAGCTGAGCGACTGACCGGAGCGGGCCCGTCCCACCGATTCGTCACTCGGCGGGCGACTCCAATGCGGTCCGCAGCGCGTGCAGCCCTGCCGCCGTGGCGAAGGCGCGGAGACGCTCGTCGTCACCCCCGAAGTCGAATCGCCTGGTCACCCGTGCCTCGGGAGTCTCGACTGTCATGGTGACGTCACGGGTGGTTCTCGGACCGTCGGTGGCGTCAGGCCCGATGGGCCCGACTTCGAGGACGACATCGGCCTCCGGGCGTGCGACTGCCCCATTGCCCCGGATCACCGCCCCGACGAGAACAGACCGTGAGTCGGCCGCCGCCAGACGGGCGCCGATCTGGCCCAGGGTGGCGTCTTCGACCGTGGCCACAGTCCACCCGTGCCGGTGAAGGCGGTCGAGGACGATCTCTTCCACGGTCTCCTCATCCACCGCGAACACGACGTCACCGAGCCGACGACGTATCTCGCTCTCCACGGGAGCGATCATCTCCAGCGCGCTCGCCTCGTCACCGCCCTTCGCGGTGACCCGCACCCGGACTTCCATGTCCCGGATCAGGAAGGCGACGGAGGGATTGGCGGCGGCGAACATGTCGTCGAGGATGTCGGCGACGGCTGACTCGCCCAATCCCCAGCAGTGGATGAGCCGGCTCCGCAGGACGGCCGGTTCGCCCGCCGCCACCCGCAGACGTGGCATGACCTCGTCCTCGACCATGGGAATCATCTCCTGGGGCACCCCGGGTACGGCGAAGATGTGGCAGCCGTCGTGCTCCATGGCCACACCCAGGGCCACTCCCTTGACGTTGCGCAGCCCTTCCGCCCCTCCAGGGAGGTCGGCCATGCGGAGCACGCTCGGCGACGGCTCCCTGCCCTGAGCCCGCAGGCGGCGCCCGATCCACTCCGCGTGGGCCTGATCGCGGGTCATCTCGACACCGGCGAGCTCACAGAGCGCCTCCCTGGTGAGGTCGTCCTGCGTGGGCCCGATGCCACCGGTGATGATCACGGCGTCGGCCCTGGACACCGCAGTCTCCAGGACGGCAATGAGACGCTTCAGATTGTCGCCGACCACGACCTGGTGGTGGCTGTCGAAGCCCTCGTCGGCGAGCCGGCGCCCGATGACGGCGGCGTTTGTGTTCACCACGTCGCCGAGCAGCAACTCGGAGCCGACCGACACGACTTCGACGATCAATTCCCCGGCTCCCAGAGGCCGAACTTCCAATTGGGATCGCCGGGGACCATCGTGCCCTCGAACTGGCTGGCGATGCCCATCCTCCTCGTGCGCTCCAACGCCGACCGGGCCATATCGAGCTGGCCCGGCTCCCATGCCGCCAAGGCGGCCGCGACGTCACCTGAAGCCGCGGCGAGGCAATCACGCAGGGCCCAGGCGTCGGCGCACGCCTTGGCCTGGCCGGCGGCGACGTGGGGACGAAGCGTGAAGGCGGCATCTCCGAGAAGACAGACTCTCCCGAAAGCCATCCGCGGGCTCTCCACGTCGAACACCGCCTGAATCAAGGGGTGCTGGCAGGCGAGCACGATCTCCGCCAGTTGTGGGGCCAATTTGCGCGCCGCCGTCTCCCGCATCTCCTCGACATGGTCGGCGCGGATGGTCCCCGGAGGCATGGTGCCGTGCCGCAGATTCCCGTCGATGTCTGTCATGAGGTCCTCGAACTCGCCGCCCAACGCGTAGTTCCGGTACCAGACGAAGTTGATCTCACGGTCCGGTGGCTCAGTCTGACCTGTCTTCGACGGGATCGCATAGACGAGGATGTGACCGGGATCGAGTACCTGATAGACCATGGCATCGGCGATCTCGTCCCGAACAGTCTGGGACAGTGCCCTCTCCGGGACGGTCCCCCGCCAGGCCACGTAGCCCGCATAGACCGGCGCAACATCGGGAAGCAGCATGCTCCGCCCGGTCGACCCCATTCCGTCGGCGAAGACAAGCAGGTCACCGTGGTCCTCGCCACCATCGGCGAGCGTGATCGTCACCCCTTCATCGCTCTGCTCGAATCCGACGACTTCGTGCCCGTAGTGGTACCGATCGCTTCCAAACACGCCGAGCAGGGCTCGATAGATGGTGCTCCAGCCCGAGAAACGGAAATGGTCCGGGTCGGCGCTCAGGGTCCTGCCATTGGCATCGACGTACTTCCAATAGGTGAGCTCGAGACTGACCCTCTCCCCTCCGCCTCCTCCCGGTTCGAAGTACCGCTCGGTAACAGGAAGCACGACGATTCCTGCGCCCCGGTCCTCCAGGTCGCTGTGTGACCGTTCGTGGACGACGACGTCACAGCCGAGCTCACTGAGGAGCACGGCGGTGGTCAGCCCGCCGATCGACCCTCCCGCCACCAGGACACGTGGCCACGACAAGGACGGACCTTCAGTCGAGTAGCTCGACGGTGACGAAGCGGAGCATGGTGTCACCGACGTTCTCCAGATCGTGGATCAGGGCGCTCTCCGGCGTGTGCTCCAAGAACTTCGTCTCCCCAACCTGGTAGTCACGGACGACGAAGGTCCCGTCGGAGAACCTCTGCAGACCCCGGCTGCCCTCGACGACGGTCCAGAAGTAATTGGTGGTGTGTGCGTGGAACGCACCTCGCTCCCCAGGAGCGAGAAGGACCTCCCAGACCCTGATCCGGTCGTTCTCGAACCAGAGAGTGGTGCCCAGTTGCTTGTTCCCGGGTGCCACCTCCAGCTCCTCGGCGAAGTCCGCCGGGTCGAACACACCTTCTTCGACGACTTCGGGTCTTGCTTCCATCTCAGTTCACCTGATAGTCGGGTTCCTGGCCGGTGAGGACCTTGATCACCTGGGTGGCGGCCTTCCGTTGAGACTCCTCGAGCGCCTCCTCGGAGTAATACGCCATGTGTGGGGTCGCGATCAAGTTCGGGATGTCAGCGATCCGGGCCGGGTCCACCGGCTCGGACTCGAAGACGTCGAGAGCCGCCGCAGCCAGTCTTCCCGCACGCAGGGCGTCGCCTAGCGCCGAGAGGTCCACCAGCGGGCCACGCGAGGTGTTGACCAGCACGGCTCCCGGCTTGACCTTGCCCAGCCTGGCCTCACCGATGATTCCCCTCGTCTCGTCGGTGAGCGGAAGATGCAGCGATATGACATCGGCGCGTTCCAGTAACTCGTCCAGCGTCATCAGGGGAGGAAGGTCGGGACCGGGGGTGAGATATGGATCGTGGGCGATGATCGTGGCGCCAAGCGCCTCCAAAGGGGCGGCGATCCTCCGACCGATCCTGCCGTAGCCCACCAGACCCACCGTGAGTGTCGAGAGCCTGTGGATCGGGCGGAACTGGTCGACACTCCACTGTCCTGCCCGCACCGACCTGTCGGCGGCCACGATCTTGCGCACCGACGCCAGGATGAGCGCCAAACCGTGTGTGGCCACCTCCTCCACCGAGTAGTCGGGGACGTTGGTGACCACGATGCCGGCCTCACGGGCCGCGGCGAGATCGACGTTGTCGACGCCGATCCCGTACCGGGCGATGATCCGACACCGGCTGAGACGACCGATCGACACGGCCGACCAGGGCAGATAGGTGTTGAGAATGGCGTCGGCGTCCGATGCCACTTCGAGAACCTCGTCGACATCACCGGTGGCCACCACGAGGTCGGCCCCGATGTCGGCCAAGAGCGTCCGCTCGATCTCGACGCTGGGAAAGACCTGGTCGCTGACGACCACCTTGAAACCGGTCACGTGTCACCCTCCATGAAGCCGACGACCGTCTGGACGAAGCCGGGCGGATCCTGAAGCTGGGGGGCGTGTGCGATGCCAGGAAGCACCACCAGTCTGGAGTTCGGGATCAAGCCGGCCAGCTGGTGGGCCATCTCCGGTGTCGTCGCCTGATCCCGCTCACCCACCACGATCAGCGTCGGCATCGATAGATCCGCCACGCTGCTCGAGAAGTCGACGTTCTGCAACGCCCGACAGGCGGCAGCGAAGACCTTGGGATCGGTTCTCTCGAGCACGTCCACCCTCTCCTTGGCCTCTGTCGGGTGGGTCTCGATGAAGTCCTCGGTGAAGATGCGGGCCAGGGCCACGGGGGCGACGGCGGACATCCCGCCCTCCTCGGCCAGGTTTGCCATGTTGCCGAAGGCGGGTCGTGCCGCCTCCGGAAAGGTGGCACCTGCACCGGCCAGGATCATCCGGGCCACCAGCTCGGGATGCCGGATCGCCATCCCCAGGGCGACGAACGACCCCAACCCGTTGCCCATCACCGTGGCCGGCTCCGGGCAGAGAACCTGCACCGCGGCCGCCATCCGATCTGCGAATTCCTCGATGGACGCTGCCGAATCGGTCTGGCCGTAGCCGGGCAGATCGAGTGTGATGGTGCGACCAGGCAGAGACGGGATCACCGGGTCGAAGGCACGGCGATCCGTGAGAAGTGAGTGGAGGATGACAGTCGGTTTCCCCTCCCCGGTCTCGGCGTAGGAGACACGCCCCAGCCCGGTGTCCAGGAAGCAGGCATGGTCGACCATGGTGGGAGATCCTATATCATGCAAGATCGGGCCGGGAACTCACCACGTTCGTGCCTCGACCTCATACCGTCATCAACACCTTCAAAGACGAGGGGTCCTCGACCAATTCGAATGCGTGCGTCGCCCGGTCGAGAGGGAGGACATCGGTGACCAGGGGCTCCAGGGTGAGCACTCCATCGGCGGCCAGGGCGACCCCGTCGGCGTAGTCACCGATCAATGCGGCCCGCGGGTTGTGCAGCGTGAGCTCCTTGAAGTACAGCTGGTAGTAGGGCAAGCCCTCACCCCCACCGGTCAGGGTCCCGAACACGAGGACCTCGCCCCCGGTCGCCGCCAGTGAGATGGAACGGGACAGGGTGGACTCTTGACCGACAGCCTCCACGACCAGGGCCGGGCCGAGCCCATCG
>DASSVE010000143.1:0-5787 GCA_035706345.1 Acidimicrobiia bacterium | reverse complement strand
AGCGATTCGGGGCCACCTTCGTCACTGACACGTGCACCTACATCACCCCGATCATGGAGGACCGACCCGGTGTGGTGATGACCAACTCCGGCAAGTGGGCGTACTACGCCCCGGCAAACCTGGGGGTCGAGGTCATCCTCGCTGGTGTGGAGGACTGTGTGGAGTCGGCGGTCGCCGGCCGGGTGATCGTGGGGGAGTGGTGACGATGAGGGTGCTGGTCGAGGGGTCTGCACAAGGCGAGGTGGCGATCCTGGAGGCACCCCTCTCCTTCTGGGGCGGCTACGACCCGGAGAAGGGGGTGATCGTGGACGTCAGCCATCCTCAACATGGGACCTCTCTGGCGGGGAAGATCGTGGTCATGGATCACGGCAAGGGCTCCAGCTCGTCATCGGCAGTGCTCGCGGAGAGCCTGCGGCTTGGCACCGGCCCGGCGGCGATCGTGCTCCGCGAGCCCGACCAGATCCTGGTGACGGGCGTCCTGGTGGCCCGATTGCTCTACGACGTGGAGTGCCCGGTATTGGTAGGCGTGGCAGTAGGGCCGGGCGCCTGGCGGGTGACTCCCTCGGGAGTGACGCCCGTCTGACGCTTACGATGGCGTGGCGTGTTACCGATTCGCGACGTCAACCCGACCCGGACCACACCCTGGGTCACGCTGCTGATCATCGGCGCATGTGTCGTGGTCTTCTTCGGGTTACAGACCCGCCAAGGCCCGGAACAGCAGACGGCGTTCCTCTACCGGACGGCGGCAATCGCCTGTGAGATCACGCAGGGAAGCCCCCTGAGCGGCGAGGAGATCGCCTTTCAGCAGTGCGGCGTGGACGGTGTTCCGGTCTTCCCCCAGAAGCAGCCCTGGGCAGCCGTGTTCACCTCGATGTTCCTCCACGGTGGCTTGGGCCATTTGTTGTTCAACATGTGGTCGCTTTGGATCTTCGGCAACAACGTCGAAGAGGCGTTCGGGCACTTCCGGTACGCGCTGCTCTACCTCATCGGTGGGGTCGTGGCCACGCTCACATTCGTGTTGGCAAATCCCGATTCGACGGTGCCCCTGGTGGGGGCATCGGGTGCGATTGCGACTGCTTTGGGCGCCTACGCGGTCCTCTTCCCCGCTCACCGCGTCCTCACTCTCCTCGGTTGGTTCCTGGTCCCCCTTCCGGCCTCGCTCTTTCTGGCCTTCTGGTTCTTCGCCCAGTTCGGGTTGGGCGGGACCAACACCGCCTGGGAGGCGCACGTGGGTGGCTTCCTGTTCGGTCTGATCGTGGCGGGGATCTTCCGTCGACCCCTGCTGCGGCGGGTGGCCCTGGCCGGAGTCCGATATTGATGCCTAGGTTGGACGGATGAGCATCTCATTGGGACAGTTCGGGGTGTGGAGGCGGTCGGCCGAGACTCCTCCCGACCTGGCGAAGACAACCGAGGACCAGGGCTTTGGAGCCCTCTGGATCGGTGGGTCGCCGACAGGAGACCTGATCCAGGTGGAGGAGGCGATCGCCTCCACGAAGAACATCACGGTGGCCACCGGGATCGTCAACATGTGGCGTGAGGATGCGGGGACGGTGGCGGCCTCGTATCACCGCATTCAGGAGAGACACCCGGGGCGGTTCCTGCTCGGTGTCGGAATCGGGCATCCGGAGTCGACAGCTGAGTACCGGAACCCTTACGACACCATGGTCCGCTACCTCGACGATCTGGCCAACGCCGGTGTTCCCAAGGAGCACATGATCCTCGCCGCCCTCGGGCCGCGGGCGTTGCGGCTGGCCGCCGAGCGAACCATCGGCTCCCATCCCTACTTCACCACCCCACGTCACACCCGGCTGGCCCGCGAGATCGTCGGCCCTGGCGTGGTGCTGGCGCCGGAGCAGACGGTGGTCATCGACCCGGATCCCGATCGTGCCGAGAAGACCGCGCGCGCCTTCGCCCAGCGGTATCTGAGGCTCTCCAACTATCGGAACAGCCTGCTCCGGGAAGGGTGGACCGAACAGGACCTCGAGAACGGGGGCAGCCCGCAGCTCCTAGCCGAGGTCGTCCTGATCGGGGAGCCTGCAAGGGCCGCAGAAGGGATCCGCGCCCACCTGGAGGCGGGCGCGGACCATGTAGCTATTCAGGTTCTCGGACCTGACCCTGTGCCGGCCTACCGGGACCTCGCCGCCTTGCTGCTGTAGCCGGCTGGTTTCACGAGGCAGCGGGTTCCGTACATGGAACCCGCTGAGGTCTCCTAGGCCAGGGCGGCAGCGAGGACGTCCTGGGCCGTGTCCGCGATGTGGAAGGTGAGGTCCTGACGGACCTGCTCGGGCACATCGTCGAGGTCCTGCTCGTTGCGGCGAGGCAGGATGACCTCCTTGAGACCGGCCCGATGCGCAGCCAGCACCTTCTGCTTGACGCCTCCGATGGGCAGGACCTTGCCCTGCAGGGTGATCTCACCGGTCATGCCGACGGTGTCCTTCACACGGCGATCGGTGAGCAGTGACACCAGAGCCGTGAGCATGGCGACCCCTGCTGACGGACCGTCCTTCGGGATGGCCCCGGCCGGGACGTGGATGTGGAAGCGCCCGGTCTCCAACCGCTTGGGGTCGATGCCCAACTCCTCGGCATGGGCCTGCACGTATGAGAGGGCGATCTGCGCCGACTCCTTCATCACGTCGCCCAGCTGTCCGGTGAGCGTGAGGCCACGCTCACCCTCCATGACGGATGCCTCGATGAAGAGGACGTCGCCGCCGGTCCCGGTCACCGCCAGACCCGTGGCGACACCGGGGACATCGGTGCGATCGGAAGCCTCGTCCTTCCAGACCTTTGGCTTGCCCAGGTAGTCGACGATGTCGTCCGCGTCGATAACGACGGCGGTGCCGCCCCCGGTCTTGCCGCTGGCGATTCGTGTGGCCACCTTGCGGGCCAGCTTGCCCAGTTCCCGCTCCAGGTTCCTGACCCCGGCCTCGCGGGTGTAGCGGTCGACGATGGCCGCCAGGGCCTCGTCGGTCACCTCGAGCTCTTCTGGCTCCAGGCCCGCGTAGCGGATCTGGCGCGGAAGCAGATGGTCCCGTGCGATCTCCACCTTCTCCCGGTCTGTGTACCCGTCGATCCGGATCATCTCGGTTCGGTCGAGCAGCGGGCCCGGGATGGTCTCGGCCACGTTGGCGGTGGCGATGAAGAGCACGTCGCTCAGGTCGAGATCGACCTCCAGGTAATGGTCACGGAAAGTGTGGTTTTGAGCAGGGTCGAGCACCTCGAGCAGAGCCGCGGAGGGATCGCCCCTCCAGTCGGCCCCGACCTTGTCCATCTCGTCGAGCAGGAAAACCGGGTTCATGGTTCCCGCCTCGGTGAGGGCACGGACGATACGGCCCGGTCTGGCGCCGACGTAGGTGCGACGGTGCCCGCGGATCTCGGCCTCGTCCCGAATGCCACCGAGGGCGACACGGACGAACTCACGCCCCAGGGCGCGGGCGACCGACTCGCCGAGTGAGGTCTTGCCGACACCCGGTGGGCCGACCAGGAGCAGGATTGCTCCTGTCTCCCGGCTCTTCTCCTCGGTCAGGCCGCGCTCAGCGCGCAGCTTGCGCACGGCCAGATGCTCGATGATCCGCTCCTTGACGTCCTCGAGCCCTGTGTGGTCGGCGTCGAGCACCGCCCACGCCTCGTCGAGGTCGAGCCGATCGTCAGACGTGACACCCCAGGGGATGTCGAACATGGTGTCGAGCCAGGTCCGGATCCATGAGTGCTCGGGCGACTGCTCGCTCATCCTCTCGAGACGGTCGATCTCCTTCTCGATCGCGCTCACCACGGCTTCGGGGACATTGCGCTCCTTGAGCTCTTCGAGCTTCAGGCGGTACTCCGAGGCGACGTCGCCCTCCTCACCCAGCTCCTTCTTGATGGCCTCGAGCTGCTGGCGAAGGATGTAGTCGCGCTGGCTCTTCTCGATGCTCTCGCTGGCGTCCTCACGGATCTTGCGGCGCAGCTCCTGGTCGGCCAGCACCTCCCTCATCCACTTGATGAGGAGCCCGAGACGATGACGGATGTCCAACGCCTCGAGCAGCTCAACCTTCTGTTCCAGGGTGAGATCCGGGGAGTAGACGGCGAGGTCGGCGAGCTGGGACGGGTTGTCCATCGAGAGCAGACGCTCGGCAACCCGGCTCAGACCACGATTCTCCAGGACGGCGCTGACCACCGCCCGGTACTCGGCGACCAGTTCCTCGAGCCCCTCGTCGGTGATGTCGACCTCGGGAGACTCCTCGGCCTCGACCCAAAGCGCCCCGTGCTCGTCCACCGAGCCGGCGCCGACACGTGCCCGGCTCTCGCCGGAGACGACCACGTGCCCGTCTTCGTCACCCTGAATGCGGGCGATGGTCCCGACACTGGCGAAACGACCCTGGAGACGGGGGACGAGCAGGATCAAGCCGTTGCTTCGCTCGGCGGCGCGCAGGGCGATGCGCCCCTCCTCGGTGGTGACCTGGATGGTCACCGCCATGTTGGGGAAGACCACCCCGTTGTGAAGGGGGAGGACGGGAAGAGTCAGTTCTGTTGTGTCTGGCATGGGTCGTTGTTCCTAAAGGTTTGGAGACTCGGGAAACGGGTCTGAGTCCTATGATATTCCGAAGTTGAGCGTATCAGGCGCAGGTTTTCGCAGCCTGTGCCACGGACTTCAGGTCAGGAAAGCCCGTGGTAACGGCCCCGGAAATACACGAGGGGGTCGGTCAGGTCACCGAGATCGACCCGGTCCACCCGTCCTCTGATGAGACCGGTGTGACCCACTTCCTCGTGCTCGATCTGGCTGCAGTAGGCGCGTTCACCGACGTCGACCAGGACCGGCCCCCAATCCGACGCCTCGACAGCCACTCCGGCGAAGACTCCTCCCGGGTTGGGACGAAGACCGGCGAAGACCTCGGCGAGATGACGATCCGTCTTCCGACACACATGGACCACGAATCTCCCGGTCTGCGAGATCATCCCCCAGAGGTCGCTGCTGGGGCCGACCACCATCTCGAGCAGGCCCGGCTCGCCCTCCATGACGATCAACGAGGCGACCGTGAGACCCGCCCGGTCCGTGTCGGTTCCCGAGGTGACCACGGTGACCGGAGCCGTGAGACGGCCCCGGAAACGTCGCACCGGGTCCCGGTCTGCGGGGTCCTCGGCGAACGGATTCTGGTCGTGGATCACCAGAAGCAGGTTAGGTTCAGCGTATGACCCGCCACCGCGAGCCTGGGGAGAAGGCCGACGCCCTCATCATGTTCGGGGTGACCGGAGACCTGGCGAGACGTCGCCTCTTCCCGGCGCTCTACGAACTGGAGGAGGACGGCGACCTGGGCATCCCGGTCATAGGGGTGAGTCGTTCCAGCGACGACGACGAGGCGCTCCGCCGGCGTGCCCGTGAGTCGCTCGAGTTCGCCGGAGTCGAGGTCGACGAAGCAGTCTTCAGTCGTCTCGCCTCGAGACTCAGCCATGTTCCCGGCGACTACCGGGATCCCGAGACGTTCCGGCGGATCGGCGAGAAGGTGGGCAATGCCTGCACCGTCTCCTACCTGGCCATACCTCCGGAATTGTTCGACGACGTGATCCAGGGTCTGGCCTCGGCGGGTCTGCACGAGCGGGGCCGGGTGGTGGTCGAAAAACCCTTCGGGAGGGATGAGAAGAGTGCCCGCGAGCTCAACGAGATCATCCACCGCTACTACCCCGAGGAGCGTGTCTACCGGATCGACCACTTCCTGGGGAAGGAGGCCGTGCAGAACCTGATGGTGTTTCGGTTCTCCAACACGATCCTGGAGCCGATCTGGAACCGTCATTTCGTCCGGGGGATCCAGGTGA
>DASSVE010000142.1:0-20520 GCA_035706345.1 Acidimicrobiia bacterium | reverse complement strand
TGTCCAGTTCACCAGATACTCGCACATGGTCGCCTGAGTGAAGAAGTTGTTGATCCCTGCCAAAGTGATGGCGGCATATTTTGTTCTCTTCATAGCAGAAACCAGGTGAGACGACGAGAGATGGCGAGAGAAACGACAAGTGACCGTTTTCCCAGGTAGGCGGCCATTTCTGGCCGTTTCCGCAGGGTGTGAACTTGTGGAGACGATGGGACTCGAACCCACGACCCCCGGCTTGCAAAGCCGGTGCTCTTCCAGCTGAGCTACGTCCCCGTGGCCTATGCGACCCCTCACAGTCTACGGGTCGCCGGCCACCACCGGACAGTCGGTTACCAGGTCTCCCAGTGGACCAACTCGCTCAGCGGGCGACGGTTGGGGTTCCGGATCGGCTGGAGTGGTCGGTCGGCGGGATAGCCCAACGCCACCAGCCACCAGCACCGGTAGCCGTCGGGGATACCCAGGACCTCGTGGGCCACATCCTGGTCCCGGGCTGAGGCATGGCCGCTGCCGATGCCCAAATCGGCGGCAGCGATCATGATGCTCATGGTCACCTGACCCATGTCGTAGGCAATCGACTCCCGGAGAGGGCACTCCTCGGGATCGGGCCCGATCAGGGCGATCGTGGCCGCCGAACCCGGGATGTGCCCGGCGCCACGCCAGATCCGGGACAGCTGCTGCAGGCGGTCACGATCACGGACCACGACGAAATCCCAACGCTGCTCGTTGCTCGACGACGGTGTCCGCCGCGCCGCTTCCAGAATTCGCTCCAGATCATCCTCGGGGATGGGTCGGTCCTCGTAGCTGCGCACGTTGCGTCGTGAGCGAATGGCGTCCCAGGTCTCCATGCATCACACCTTTCGTCTGGGACTTGAAATCTAACGAGCGGCCCCGACCCCCTCATCCGCCCGCCACGGAGTGGGCGAGCCGGTCGTTGAGGGTCGCCAGGAACTCCACCAGCTCGGCCGGCTCGGTGACTTCGAAGTCGGCGCCCAGCCAGATGAGGGTGAACACGATCCACTCCAGGACGTCGCTCTGGAGGTGAAGGACACAGGTCCGGTCGTCGATCGGCTCCACCCGTCCCTCGCCGTGACGGATCCGCGCCGACACATCCTCGGCCGGGGCGTGGATCGTGGCCGCCACCTGATACCGCATGGGCATCGAGCGCAGAGACTGCTCGACGTAGTCGGCGGCGCTCCCACCCGGGATCGGACGGGGTTGGAACCGCATCCGGGTGCGCCAGGGCTCCGCTATCCGATCGAGGCGGAATGTGCGCCAGTCCTCGCGATCCCGGTCGTAGGCCAGCAGATACCAACGCTGCCCTATGGAGACCAGCTGATGGGGCTCGACGTGTCGTTCGGTGCTGTCCCCCAAACGGGTCGTGTACTGGAACCGGAGCCGTTCGTGGTCGCGGCATGCCTGGGCCACCGTGGTCAGGATCGCCGGGTCGACGGTGACCCAGGACCGCACCAGCGGCACGACCGCGGTGGACAGGGTGCTCACCTTCTGACGCAACCGGGGCGGGAGCACCTGCTCCAGTTTGGTGAGCGCCCGGACGGAGGTCTCCTCGAGACCCTGGACCGACCCACCGGCGGCAGTGAGCAAGCTGACCGCGATCGCCATCGCCTCCTCGTCGTCCAGGAGCAGCGGGGGGATGTCCGTCCCCGCCTCCAGCTGGTAGCCCCCGGCGGGACCGCTCATCGACACCACCTCGTAGCCCAGCTCCCGGAGCCGGTCGATGTCCCGCCGCAGGGTCCGTTCGCTCACCTCGAGACGGCTCATCAGCTCGGGACCGGTCCACACCCGACGGGACTGGAGCAAAGAGAGGAGACGCAGCGCCCGGGAGGTGGTGTCGGCCATGTGACCACGATCCTAGAAATTCAGGTCACAAAGTGGCATCAATTCATTCTACAATCGGGGAATTCCCCTTCAGCATCGCTGTTCTTGTGTTGCTGGGCAAGAGGATTTCGCAAACGAGGAGAAGATATGAACGAGATGATCCGGGCCGAAGGGCTCGTGAAGAACTACGGGGAGGTGAGAGCACTCGACGGGTTGGACCTAAGTGTCCCCGAAGGAAGTGTTCTCAGTTTGCTGGGTCCCAACGGAGCCGGGAAGACCACCGCGGTGCGCATCCTGACCACCCTGCTCCCCTTCGACGAGGGGCAGGCCACCGTGGCGGGAATCGACGTCAGGACCAACCCCAACGATGTCCGCTCCCGTATCGGACTGTCGGGCCAGTACGCCGCCGTGGACGAGTATCTGACCGGGTTCGAGAACCTGTACCTGTTCGGCAAGCTGTACCGCCTGGGCCGGGCCCGTGCCCGGGAACGAGCTCGTGAGTTGCTTGAACGATTCGATCTGGTCGAGGCCGGGGATCGTCCTGTGAAGACCTACTCGGGCGGTATGCGACGTCGTCTCGACCTCGCCGGCGCCCTGGTGGCCAATCCCAGCGTCCTGTTCCTCGACGAGCCCACCACAGGTCTCGACCCGCGGGGTCGCGCCGAGATGTGGGACGTGATCCGGGAGATGGTGAGGGCAGGCACCACGCTGCTGCTCACCACCCAGTACCTCGAGGAGGCGGATCGTCTCGCCGACGAGATCGTCGTGATCGACCACGGCCGCCCCATCGCCCGTGGCACTGCCGACCAGCTAAAGAGCCAGATCGGCGGCGAGCGAGTCGAGCTGGTGATCGCAGCCAGGGAGGACCTGGCCCGGGCCCGGGAGACCCTCACCTTCTTCGCAGTGGGTGACATCGTGGTCGACGAGCAGTCCCGGACCCTGGTGGCCCCGGTCAGCGGTGGCAGCGGCGTCCTCACCGAGGTGCTGCGCGGATTCGACGCCAACTCGATCGGGGTTCTCGACGTCGGGCTGCGCCGACCCACCCTCGACGACGTGTTCCTCACTCTCACCGGTCATGCCGCAGAGAACGGCGGATCGGAGGAGATCGAGCTGAAGGAGAGTGCCTGATGGCTGCTTTGGCATGGCTGGTTGCGGACGGCGCAGCCGTCGCGCAGAGAAACCTGATCAAGATCAAGCGGGTGCCGGAGGTCCTGGTCTTTGTCCTCCTCTCCCCGATCATGTTCGTGCTGTTGTTCGCCTACGTGTTCGGCGGGGCGATCGACGTGCCCGGGATGAATTACCGCGAGTTCCTGATGGCCGGGATCTTCGCTCAGACCGTCGTGTTCGGGGCCACCTACACCGGGGCGGGGCTGGCCGAGGACATGCAGAAAGGGATCATCGACCGGTTCAAGTCGCTCCCGATGACCAGGCCGGCGGTGCTGGTCGGGCGGACGTCTGCGGACATCGTCTACAACATCCTCTCGATCACGATCATGGCAACCACCGGGTTGCTGGTCGGCTGGCGCATCCACACTTCGTTCTGGGAGGCGGCGGCCGGGTTCGCCATCCTGTTGCTGTTCTCCTACGCCTTCTCCTGGGTGATGGCGACCGTCGGTCTGCTGGTCCCCAGTCCCGAGGTGCTGAACAACGCGGCCTTCATGGTGATCATGCCGCTCACCTTCATCTCGAACGCCTTCGTCCCGGCGGACACCCTTCCCCCGGTGTTGCAGACGTTCGCCGAGTGGAACCCGGTGTCGGCGGTGACCCAGGCGGCCCGGAACCTGTTCGGGAACACCTCCGCGCTCAACCCGCCACCGGACGTCTGGCCGATGCAGAACGCGGAGCTGTACACGCTGATCTGGATCGTCGTGCTGGTGGCGGTGTTCGCCCCGATCTCAGTCCGTCTCTACAAGAGGGCTTCCTCCAAGTAGGCAAGCTCAGTCCGACGACGCCGGCTGCGCCTCAGGCGTGGTCGGCGTCGTCCGCGATTTCGATGACCACCACCGGGATCTCCCTGGTGGTCCGCTTCTGGTAGCTGGGGTAATCGGTCCAGATTTGGCTCATCATCTCCCAGAGACGGGACCTCTCCTCACCGGTGGCGGTGCGGGCCACCCCGTCGAAGACGTCGGGACCGGCCTGGATCCTCACCTCGGGATTCGCCACCAGGTTGAGGTACCACTCGGGATGACGCGGTGCCCCTCCGTAGGAGGCGACCACCACGAAGTCCGGGCCGGACTTCCCGTAGATGAGTGCGGTCCTGCGCAGTTTCCCGGTCTTGCGACCCCGGGTGGTGAGCAGAAGGGTTTCGACACCTCGCCATCGATGACCCTTCTCCCCTCCGCTGCTGACGTAGTCGTCGATGTGGTCGGCCACCCAGCCCTTCGGGCTGTCGTGAACGGTCTCGTCGGGCTGCGACTCCATGCCTGATGTCAGCTCTGGGACTCCTCGGAGAGGCTGCGGCGGTAGGCCCACCAGCCGATCCCTGCCGGCACCAGTCCGACGAGGGCGCTGACCACGATCACCTGCGCACCCGACCAACCCCCGTACAGCTCCTGGAAGTTGAGGGCGCCGATGATGGACAGCGCCAGCCAGATGAGCGTGAGCGACCACATGACCAGAGCCAGCGTGCGCATCAGGTCTTCCACACCACTTGTTCGCCCTCCCCCGGCTTCCAGATCATGATCTTGAGCTGGTTGTCCTCCAGCTCGATCGACGAGGCGCCGGTGATGTCGGACACGTAGAACGGGTCGAAGACCTCGTTGCGGAGGTCCATCTTGGTCCGCTCGTACAGGTCCTGAGCGAACCGGCTCTGGAAGTCACGATCGGTCAGATTCACCGCCTTCGCCCAGAGCTTGACGTCGCCGTCACTGATCCAGGTGTCCACGGTCGCGGTATGCAGGCAGAACCTCGGTTCCCGGCCCAGGTCGGTGAACTTGGTGGTGTTGGGCATCCCGACGATCACGAGATGCTCCTCGAAGATGTTGGGCTCGATCGGGCTGATCCGGGGATACCCGTCGGAGCGAATGGTGGCCAGCATGCAGAGATTCCCCGTGGCAGCGTGACGGCGCCGGAAGATCTCCGCGATCCCGGGCGCCTCATCGGCGAATTCCTTCCAGGTGACGATGCGACGATCATAGGTAGACCGGACCGTCGCCACCCCGGTGAGGTCGTCGAGAGGAGACCCCGTGATCATGCGCATCTGGCGGGGATGGACCCGCCCCGAGGACACCGGGGCGTATGCCGCCTACATCACCGAGACCGGAATCGCCGAGTACCGGGCCTCACCGGGTAATCAGGGGGCCTATCTGGTGAGCAGGGAAGACGGGGACCGGACCGAGTTCCTCACCATCAGCTTCTGGGACTCGATGGAGGCTGTCGCCGGGTTCGCCGGTGACGACGTGGACCGCGCCGTCTTCTACCCCGAGGACGACCGCTTCCTCGTCGACCGCGAGGACACCGTGCTGCACTACACGGTCCACTGAGACCTTGTCGGCGTGTTCCTCGACCTAGGGAAGCGACATGGCGATCGCGCGCAGTTGGTCGCCATCAGCCCACCCTACGTGAGGTCACTCGAGACGGGGAACGCTCTGCAGAAGCGGCTGTGTCACCCGGAACACCCACAGCCCCGAGTTGACGTCGACCATGTAGACCAAGTCGCCGTCGGTGGCGACGTCCCAGGCCAGGGGGAACGAGGTGGAGCCGTCGGGGGCTACCCACGACCGATGCGGATCCCTCCTGGGGGGCGGGACGAAGTACCCGGTCTCCACCGGATGGGCGGGATCGCTCAGGTCGACCACCCTGGCCCCGTCCGACATCCAGGCCACCACCTGGCTCCCGTCGTCCAGCGGGGATGACTCTCGCGGGCTGTAGAGACCGTCCCGCTCGACCACCCCATCCAGACCAGGGTGCGAGCTCTCGGTGCCGAATGTGGCCAGGATCGAGGGTCGGGCCGGGTTGGAGATGTCGTAGAGGACCTGCTGACCCCAGTTCCCTCCCCGATCGCCGCCCACCTGCTCCAGACGCTCGTCGTCCTGGACCAGGGTGGAGCCGTCGAGCATCCACCCGTGCACGGAGTCGAGCTCGGGGGCATCGATGTCGGGGGGACCGAAGACGAGGTCGTAGGTGTCGAGCGCCGACAGGGCACCCAGGTACCGCGGAGCGGTCGGCTCGCCGACGTCGAGGGTGACCAGCCCCGTGCCGACACTGCTGATCAGCAGCCGGTCGGGCTCCGCCCAACTCACCGTGGTGGCGTCGAGGTCGTCGAGACCGAAACGAGCCTTGAGCCCTTCGGCGAGCAGCAGAGGGGCATCCCTTCGCAGATCCCAGTCCGACAGACGCGAGGCCAGACGCGGGTTGGTGAGTTCGTAGAGCCGCACGTCACCGATCCCGTCCGGGTTGCCCAGGTATGAGCCGGGGACCGTGGCCGCGGCCAGAACACGGCCACCGTTGTCGACCACCACGTCGAGGTCTTTCACGCCGTTGGTGTCGTCGCCGGAGTGGACCTTCGAGAGTAGGACCGGGTTCTGGGGCGCGGTGACGTCATAGACGAGGAGACCGGCGAAACGGCCGCCCGCGTCGGTGGTGCGACGCGGGTCGCACAGCCTGACCGCCACAACCGCGATCCGGCCGGCGAACCAAGGGGTCTCCACATAACCCACCCACAGGCTGTCGGTGGCGGTGCCCGGGTACTCCTCCCCGGTGGCGAGTCGGGTCATCAACAGCGGGTTGCTCGGCTTGCTCACGTCGATGACCCTGACCCCGGTCCCGGGACAGGTTCGCTCGTTGCCCCAGGTCCCCATGAAGACATGGTCGCCACCGAGGGCCAGGCCGGCGTTGAATCCGGCTCGGTCGGCGTCGAGGAACCCGACCAGTTCGGTGTTGAAGGTGCTCACGACCGGCTTCGGGTAGATCGGCGCCACCTCGGGCGCCGCCACCAGCGCCCGGTAGGGGTTGACCGGCAGTCGGTCCGGCTGATGCAGCGAGAAGTGGAGATGGGGAGCGGTCGACTCGGCGTTCCCGCTGTTGCCCACGTATCCGATCACGGTCCCAGCGACCACCCTGTCGCCCACCGCGAGGCCCTCCTCGTAGCCGAGGGCGAGACCGTCCTCGGTCCCGGGGGTGTCGTTGTTGAGATGCAGGTACTTCGAGCGCCAGCCGTTGTCGTGGCGGACCACCACGTACTGACCGGCCAATCTCTCGACGCCCATCTTCTCCACGACGCCGTTGCCCACGGCCAGCACGGGCACCCCCTTCTCCGCAAAGATGTCGATGCCGGCGTGGCGACGCCGTCCCCCGTCTCTCGGCGCCCCGAACGTGTTGGCGAATGAGTGCTCCCCGGCCAGAGGGAACACGATGGCGGGTGGGCGGCGGTGGCCGACGACGAAGTCCGCGGCCGGAGGCTCCGGATCCGGGGGAAGCGGGTCGGGCTCGAGGATGATCTCAGGGTCGAGCGTGGTCGTCGTGGAGTCGCCCGGGATGGTGGTGGTCGGCGAAGACCCGACACTGGTCGTGGTCGAGGACGGGATCGTGGTCGTCGACGATTCCGCGACGGTGGTGGTGGTAGACGATTCGGGGATGGTCGTGGCCGGGGCTTCGGTCGTGGTGGTGGTCTCTTCGGCCGCGTTTGCCAGACCCGGTGCCACCATCACGAGAGCCGCAAAGCCCGCTACGAGTCGCAAACGACGTCGGCCCCATCGAGTCCCCGGTCGGTTCGCCACGGGCGGAGACACTAACCCAGAAAACGGAGGGCTCAATCGGGAGATGTTCAAAAGCAGGCTTGGCCCACGTGGCTAGTCACTGTCAGTGACTAGCCAATGATCATCGTCCCGAGGTGGGGTGTCTGCCGATAGCGCCTCCACGAGAGAGTCAGGTCGGCTCTCGATGGAGGTATTCGTGAAGCGTTATCGAGCGATCATCGCCGGGGCGGTCTTGGTTCTCCTCTTCGGAGCCATGGCGGGAGCCACCGCGTTCAGCGCACAGGGACCCACGGGCCCTGTCGGACCGGCCGGTGCGCAAGGTCCCGCTGGACCCCAGGGCGATGAAGGCCCTCAGGGTCCTGCCGGTCCGCGAGGCGAGATCGGGCCCCAGGGTCCCCAGGGCGAAAAGGGCGAAGACGGCGACACCGGCGCCACGGGCGCAAAGGGTCAGACCGGAGCCACGGGCGCCAAGGGCGAGACCGGGGCGACCGGTGCAAAGGGCGACCCGGGTGCCCAAGGTCTTCGAGGTGAGAAGGGCGAGAAAGGTGACACCGGCGCCCAGGGCCCCCAAGGCGAGAAGGGCGATCGTGGCGAGATGGGTCCCGGAGGTCCCGCCGGACCCCAGGGTCTCACCGGGCAACAGGGTCTCCAAGGCCCGCAGGGTGAGGTCGGGCCGATGGGTCCTCAGGGCCTCCAGGGTGAGAAGGGCGACACCGGCGCCACCGGCCCTCAAGGCCTGCAGGGCGAGAAGGGCGAGAAGGGCGACAAGGGAGACAAGGGCGAGACCGGGCCGCAGGGTCCCGCCGGCCCCCAGGGCCCGAAAGGCGACAAGGGTGACTCGGGCGTCTCGTTCACGGTGCGCACCGGTTCCGAGGTCTCAGGTAGCGACGTCAAGACCACCAGTGCTTCCTGCCAGCAGGGCGAGACCGCCATTGGCGGCGGCGGGCGGATCTCCGGTGAGGGGAACGCTGGACTCATCGCCAGCTACCGAAGCGACACCCGTGAGTGGACCGTGACCGGCCAGCGGTTCAGCGGTCAGAAGAGCTGGAAGATCCAGGCCTACGTGGTCTGCGCCAAGTAGCAGCACCCACCACTTCGACGGAAGGGCCTCACACGGGGCCCTTCCCTTTTGGCTCGGCTTTCTGATCAACGCGCGAGTCGGATAGACTTTTCAGTCCTTGACTACCAGTCGGGGGCCCATAGCTCAGCCCGGTTAGAGCGCATCCCTGATAAGGATGAGGTCCGTGGTTCAAGTCCACGTGGGCCCACTCTCACAACCTCATCACCTCGAAACGGCCGGCCATCCCACGCAGAAAGTTCGGGATGCTCTCGTGGACGAGCTTCCTCCAGTCGAAGATCCCTATGAGAACCGTCGCGACGAACGGGAGCCATCAGAGGGTGGGACGCTCGCTCCAAACAAGCCAGAGCAGGGGACGAGCCGGTCAACTGCAGGAGCATCCCCGCTGTCAGGTTCCCGGCGATGAAGAGAGCCCCGACCATGCCGTCGGCGATCACATCCCAACGACCCAATCTCGATCCGCCGCCGCCCCGGGCGATCCGCCCGTCCAGGAAGTCGCTCACCCAGGCGGGGAAAGAAGGGCCAGGGCCCTGGGCGGCGATCACCACAACGATGACCACGGCGCAAAGGATTCGAAACAAAGTGAGCAGATCGGCGATGCGACCCGTCTCGACACCGATCATGGTCCGGGTCGAAGGGGCTCACCTCTATGGAAGAGGCTGTGGCCGACGTCTGCCAGCGGGCCCGCTTGGCCACGAAGGTCGCCCGGACCCGGCCCCTTGGTGTCGTCAAGGGGTGAAGGCGGTAGACGGCGAAAGTAGAAGAGGGTCTTTCTGCTCTATTCCCCGAAGTCCCGCCCCCATAGGGTCGGAAGCGAGTGGTGGAAACGAGGTGACCCATGACCCTCACGACGCGCCCATCACCGGTGGTGCACGAAGGTGAGCGCTGGGCGCGAATCTCCCTGCAGCTTCTCTGGTGGGCCCCGCTCAGTGCCGTAGTCGGGTTCGTTGCGGCCAGCTGGTTCCTCTCGGAGTCGTGGCCGCTGTGGCAGGTGCTGCCCCTGGCATCGATCCTGGCCGCGCCGTTCGCGGCAGGCGCCTACTACGGCGTGCGGGCCGTCAGAGCGGGAGTGCGTCAGGGCTGGTTCGGTCTCATCCCGCATCTGTTGCTGGTGGTGACCGCCCTGGTGATGCCCCTGATGGAAGCCCTGGCCTAGGAACTCGACAGACGCCTGATCCGTGACCGGTAGTCGGCGAACACGGAGGAGAACCCGGGCGATTCCACTGCTTCGATCAGCCGTTGCGAGTCGGACTCACCCGAGCGGAGAATCGCCGCCGCCTCAGCCACCTGGACCTTGGTCGCCCGGAGCGGGCCCCGGGGCACCTCGAGCAGCCGTGAGACCAGACGCTCGACCTCGGCGTCGAGGTGGTCTTCGTCGGCCAGGCGGGTGAGGAACCCACGTTGAAAGGCCTCGTCGGCGCCCATGTCGCGGCCGGTCATCACCAGGTCCTTCGTGAGTGCCGGCCCCAGTTCGGCCACGAGAAGCGGGGTCGCTCCCCAGCCCAGTGGGATGCCGAGCGAGACCTCGGGGATGCGCACACGCATGGTGGGGTCGCCCACCCTGAAGTCGCAGGCGGCGGCCAGTGCGGCTCCGCCTCCAACCACCCAACCGTGAAGACGAGCCACGGTCACGGCCTCGAGATCGCGGAGGGCGGCCACCGCCCGCGCCCCCTCGGTAGCTCCGTCGGTCACGTCGGTGTCGCCGAGCTCGTCGAGATCGAAGCCGACCGAGAAGTCGTCGCCTTCCACCTCGAGGACCACGACATCAACGTCCTCCGGAATCTCCCCACAGAGATCGGCGAGACGCCTCAGCATCGCCGAGGTGAGTGCATTGCGACGTTCAGGTCTGGCCAATCGCAACTGAGCCCGACGGCCCTCAACGGTCAGCATCACGTGGTCCATCGCCGGAACCGTACCGTTCAGGTGCAGCCCCACCTGGGGCTACTCTCCGCAATCGAGAGCCAAGGCTGAGGGACTGACCCGAATCGGACCTGACTAGGTTCACGAGGCCATGAGCTCCGAGGTCGGCGCCGCCGTCGATGACGAACGCCCGACCCGGGCACCCTGGCTGCCGCTGATCGTCATCGTCCTCGCCCAGCTTCAGATGGGGATCAACGTCAGCGCCTTACCGGTGTCGCTAGGGCCCATCTCCGACGAGTTCAATGCGCCGGCGACCGTGACGGCGACCGCGCTCCTCCTCTACTCGCTGTTGGTTGCCGCCTTCGTGATGCTCGGCGCCAAGATCGGAAAGGTCTTCGGCGAGCGTCTGGTCTTCCAGGTCGGTGTCGTGGCCCACGGCGCCGCGATGGCTCTGATGGCAATCAGCACAGACGCGAACACCATGAACACCGCCCAGATGGTCGCCGGAGTCGCCGCCGCGGCATTGGTGCCCACATTGGTGGTGCTCATCGCCGCCAACTACCACGGCACGCAGCAGAAGACGGCGTTGGGGGTGCTGGCGGGCATCCCGGCGGTCTCGAGCGTCTTCACCTTCTTCGTTGCCGGGGCCTTCGCCACCCTGCTGACTTGGCGCTACTCGTACTGGCTGATCGTCCTGCTCGCGGTCATCGTTCTCGCCCTGAGCTATCGGCTCACGCCGATCCCCCGGCAGCCAGGGATCAAGATCGACCTGGTCGGCTTTGCCCTCTCTGCAATCGCGATCGCCCTCATGTTGCTGGGCTTCAACAACCTCCAGACGTGGGGCCTCCTGGTCGCAGAGGATGGCGCCCCGTTCTCCGTGTTGGGGCTGTCTCCGGCACCGATCCTGATCATCCTCGCGATCTTGTTCGGGCAGGCGTTCTTGTTCTGGTCGCATCGGCGGGTGGCCGGGGGCAAGCGGCCGCTGCTGGCCATGGAGGTGCTCGATTCGGACGAGGAGAAGAACGCTGTCGTTGCCTTCCTGGTCGCGGGCATGCTCAGTCTGGCGATCAGCTTCCTCATCCCGCTGTACGTCCAGATCGTCCAGGGCCGGACACCCTTGTTC
Organism: Acidimicrobiia bacterium; assembly: GCA_035706345.1. Lineage (GTDB taxonomy): Bacteria > Actinomycetota > Acidimicrobiia > Spongiisociales > ZC4RG35 > JANQRA01. Next base: position 8,930 of record DASSVE010000142.1, on the reverse strand, counting down.
TCGGCTGTGGCGATACTCCCCTATGCCAGCGCGGTGGCGGCCGCTGGTGTCGTCTCGGTGCGTCTCTACGGCCGTTACTCGCCGCGCCAACTCGGAGTCGGCTCGTTCATCTTGATCACGATCGGCCTGGTCATGGTGGCGTTCACCGTGGGCAACGACTGGGGGACTTTCGCGGTCATCGCGGGGTTGGTGCTGGCCGGCATCGGCGAGGGGACCCTGCTCACACTGCTCTTCAACGTTCTGGTATCGGCATCCCCCAAACGGTTTGCCGGCGACGTCGGGGCCCTGCGCGGCGTGGTGAACAACGTCTCCAACGCGCTCGGGGCTGCCTTCGCAAGTGTGATCGCGGTCAGCCTCCTCGGCGTGTTCCTCGCTTCGGCCTTCACTCAGTCCGATCTCCCGACCGAGTTGGAAAGCAACGCCGTCTTCGACGACGTCGACTTCTTGACCAACGAAGAGCTGAGAAGACTCCTCGCCACGACATCGGCCACGCCGGAGCAGGTGGAGGTAGCGATCGAGATCCACGAAGACGCCCGAAGACGGGCGCTGCAGGCCTCCTTCTTCATCGTGGCGGGAATCTCGTTGTTGTCGATCCTCCCGACCCGGAGACTGCCCGGATACGTCCCGGAGGAGTTGTCGGCGGTGGAGATCGTCAGCGAGGAGGGCTAGCTAGGCCCCTTTCGATTTGCACCCGGGAGCGGGCCAGGACAGAGGCGGCGGAGGGATGGTTCACCTCGAGCGCAGTCTCCAACGCGGCCGCGACCGCCTCCGCCAGGACGAGCCGATGGGCTGCCAGAGTCGTCGCCTGCCAGGCGAGGATGTCGATCGCGGGCCCGTCGTCACCGACCAGGAGCGAGGCCTCCACTGCACTCAGCAGGATCGACAGCTCGTCGCGGGCCCGGGCGTCGAGCAGGATCGAACGATCGGCGAGCAGGCCCTGAGCTGCCCCGAGCACGGCATCCCGGCGCCCGGACAGCTCGGCGAGCTCCAGGGACGGGTCCATCGCAACGGACTCGGCAGCTCCGGGATCGGGGCTCCACGATCCCAGGATCTCGGCGACCTGGCGAAGGTCTGCCGCCCAGGCATCGGCACCGATTGACTCGGCCCACTCACCTGCCTTCCCGAAGCCACGTCCGCCCACGATCACCGGTGTTCCTGCTGCATGGCCGGCCTGGACCGTGGCCCGGGCGCCCAACAGATGCCCGCTCATCGCACTCGAGACGACCAAAGCGTCCGGCTTCTCCACTTCCAGGTACTCGCGCAGGTCCGTCGCGAGCACGTTGGCCCCGAGGAAGGTGACGCGATAACCCATGTAGGCGAGGTGGGCTGCGATCAGCCGGCCAGGGAGGGAGTGCTGGTCGCCTTCCGCAGCCGCGACGACGACGTGTCTCCCGTCCGCGGGCTGATCGAACGATCCGGCCAGGAGGGACACGACCGTCTCGACGGTGGCGGTGGCGGCATGCTCCTCGGAGACCAGGTAGCTGCCTGCCTGCCATCGGGCCCCAACATCTCGTTGCAGCGGCGCCAGAACGTCGAAGAGCACCACGTCGAACGGCATGCCCTCGCCCATCAGCCTGGACACGAGGTGGTAGAGCGTGCCCGGGTCGCCGGCGATGGCCGCGGCGCTGGCAGCCAGTCGGGCCTCGGCGATGCGGGCTTCAGGAACGGTCGTTTCGGTGTCCATTGGCTACACGGAATCTAACCCCGGTGCGGAATCACGCCGATTGGCCGCTTGGAGGGACGGTCTACGTTGGCAGCGTCATACCATCGATCGGGTGACCGCGTCTGGCCAGGTGTGACCGTGAGCGACGGTGCCGACGCCACGCTGGTGGCCCGGGTCGCCGACGGCGACGAGGTGGCCTTCGAGGAGTTGTTCCATAGGCATGGTTCCGCCGTCGAGTCGGTCGCCCGACGAGTGCTACGCGACCCGGTCCTCGCCGAAGACGTCGTCCAGGAGACTTTCACCGGGTTATGGAGTGCTCCCGATCGGTTCAGCGCGGACCAAGGCTCCCTCCGGTCGTTCCTGACCACCGTTGCCCATCGTCGTGCCATCGACGTGGTCAGATCGGAAGTGGCCCGATCGCGGCGGGAGCAGCGACCACCACCCGATCCCGAGATCCCAAGTGTCGAGGAGGAGGCTCTCAGCCGCACCGTGTCGGAGGTGGTGAGACGAGCCATCGACGACCTTCCCCCGGATGAGCGCGAGCCGATCGCCCTCGCCTATCTCCAGGGTATGAGCTACGCCGAGGTTGCCCGCCGTCTGCAACTGCCCGAGGGGACGGTGAAGAGCCGCATCAGGAACGGCATGCGGCGTTTGTCGAACACCCTCTCGGAGGTCCTCTGAAGAAAATCGGGTCCAATCGTCATCCGTCGAAGGCTTGTGCTCCGAATACAGGGGGTAATGGATGAAACCCATCCACAACGACCGAAAGGATTACGACATGACTGGCATAGACATTGCGGCCAAGGTGCTGGCCGGGATCGGCGCCATCAACTGGGGCCTGGTGGCCCTGGCTGAGTTCGATCTGGTAGCCGCCCTCTTCGGGATGGAGTTCGGGGAGACGAATCCCGTCACCCGTGTCGTCTACGGCCTCGTCGGACTGGCGGGCGTGTGGGTGATCGCCCGGCTCTTCACCCGGGAAGAGAGGCGCATTGGCGCCACCGCCCGGCCGCAGACCAGCAGCTAGACAGATCGGGTTTCCGTCGCCGCGCCGATCGAGGCGCGGCGACGGCGCGCATATGGATCACCGCAACCCCAGACCTACCCCGAAGACCGCCTGATGCTGGCCCTGTCGATCGCTGCCCGATTCCTTCGCTCATCGTCGGGCCAGACCTCCCTGATCATCGCCGGGATCGGGGTAGGGATCGCCGTGCAGATCTTCGTGGGATCTCTGATCACCAGTCTTCAGGACGACCTCGTCGAGTCGACAGTGGGATCGAGCCCACACATCACCCTGGTCGGCGTGGACGACCAACCGATCTCAGCGACCGTTGCCGAAGACGCCATGGACCAGCCCGAGGTGACGACTGCCATCCCGGTACGCCGGATGTCGGCTCTGTACGTCGAGGGTGACAGCCTCCCGCTCAGTGTGACCGGCGGGGATGCCGTCGATGTCGACTCGATCTACGGGCTGAGCGAGCGGATCGTGGACGGCCGGTACTCGCTCGATGATGGCGAGATCCTGGTCGGCATCGGGTTCGCCGAGACCGCCGGCGTCGAACCGGGTGACAGTCTCAGCCTGGTCCTTCCCGATGGAGGAAGCGGCGAGTACACGGTGGCGGGCGTCTTCGACCTCGGAGCCGCAGCCGCCAACGACCGGCAGGCATTTCTCGACGCCGGGTCGGTGGCCGACGCCCTGGGTCTGGGCGAGGACGAGTTCTCAGCGATCGAGATCCAAGTGGACGACGTGTTCGCCTCCACCGAGGTGGCGGGTCGCCTTGCGGCCGACGGCATCGAGGTGATCGACTGGCAGACGGAGAACGAGGAGCTGCTCAGCGGTCTGGCTGCTCAGTCCGGGTCCTCGATCATGATCCAGGCCTTCGTCCTCGTGGCGGTCGCCTTGGGCATCGCCAGCACCCTGGCGATCAACGCGGTGCAGAAGACCCGTCAGATCGGGATCCTCAAGGCGATGGGCATGACTGACGCCGCCAGTGGCCGCATCTTCCTGCTCCAGGCGCTGATCCTCGGGGTTGCAGGGGTGGCATTGGGTGTCGTGTTCGGGTACGTGCTGATCTGGGGGTTCTCGTTCGCCCCGGTCGACTTCGAGGTCCGGCCCAGTCCCGGCCTGATTCTGATCTCGGTTGCCGTCGGGATCGCCGTCGCCCTGGCCTCCTCGATCATCCCTTCTAGGTCGACGTCCAGACTGGATCCGATAGAGGTGATCCAGAGTGCCTGAGCTCGTGGCCGCTCACGACGTCGACAAGACCTACGGAGAGGGTGACACTGCCACCCGAGCCCTGACATCGGTCACGTTCAGCATCGATGAGGGCGAGTTCACCAGCATCGTGGGCCAGTCGGGCTCGGGGAAGTCGACACTCCTCAACCTGCTCGGTCTGCTCGATACCCCCACCCAGGGGCGGGTGATGCTCCGTGATCAGGACACCTCCCAGCTCGATCGGCGTCAGCGTGCCGGGCTCCGGGGAGAGACGATCGGGTTCGTGTTTCAGTTCCACCATCTCCTGCCCGAGTTCTCGGTGACCGAGAACATGACCATGCCGCTCCGGATCGGTGGTCAGAAGATCGGTGACGAGGAGCGAGAACGAGTTGACGGGCTGCTCGACCTTCTCGGGCTGGAAGGTCTCGGGGACAAGAACGCCAACGATCTCTCAGGTGGCCAGAAGCAAAGGGTGGCGATCGGGCGTGCCCTGATCAACGACCCTGGGATCGTCCTGGCGGACGAGCCGACCGGGAACCTGGACACGTCCAACACCGACTCGGTCTATCGACTGTTCCGGGACGTCAACAAAGAACGCGGGACCGGGTTCCTGATAGTGACCCACGACCGGGTCGTGGCCGAGATGACCGATCGAATCCTCGAGGTGCGCGACGGGGAGCTGGTCCAAGACGTCCGGAACGGTTACGCCTGAGGACCGGCCTCAGGGACCGATCGGGCACGCAGCCACGAGATCGTCGCAGTGAGAAACTCCTTTGCCTCCTCGGTGCCGAGGTCGAACTGATACTCGTGACCCAAAGCCGGCTCACGGTCCACCGGATAGAAATGACGTTCGACGCTGACACCTGAAGCCTCCAACCTGTCTGCCAGCGCTTCGGATTGGGCGGCGAGCGGATCGGCGTTCCCGACCGTGATGATGGTGGCCGGGAACGACGACCCAACCCGTCCGATGACCGACATGGCGTCCACGAAACCTCGGTCCTCGGAGAACCGTCGCTTGCCGGAGTAGGCCCAGAGGACGGCGTCGCCGAACTGACGCCCCAACTCGGAAGTGCGGCCGAACTCGGTCAACCCGAAGGGGCCGCAGCACAGGATCGTGCCGACCAGTCGCTCTCCTGCCCTCGCACTGGGGTTCACTCCGGTCAGAGACGCATAGTCCCCGTCGATCAGAGTCAAGGCCAACTGTGTGGCGAGCATGGCGCCCGCCGAGTCACCGGCCAGGACCAGACTTTCGATCTGCTGGTAGGTAGGTGACAACACCTGATCGAGACAGGCCATCAGCTGTCCGAGTTGCGTCGGGTGCCGGCCCTTGGGGGCCAGCGTGTACTCGGGCGCTACTACGGCATGTCCCGCGTGGGCGATCCGCTTCAGGTAGCCGCTGAGCTCTTCCTTGGCTCCGCCGACGAAGGCGCCACCGTGGATCCAGAAGACGAGACCGGGCGGCTTCTTCCCCGCGGGCAGGTAGAGGTCGTACCTCTCGGCGGCGTCATCGCCGTATCTGAGGTCGCGTCGCACGTCGACATCTCCGGGGGCGCCCTGCTCCAGGTTCGCTGCGGTGACGGCGCCGGTCTTCTGGAACACCCGGCGAATCAGGTAGACGGTGGGGGCCGGTGTGAAGACCAGCGTGAGCCGAAGGACCGCCCCGACCAACCAGGGAAGCAACCCAGGGCTGGAGGGCTGATTCGACTCGGGGATCAACGGCTGGCTCCGTGCTCGGCGAGCGATCAAGATACCGACCCATGGCATCACACATCGAGGGACCGCTCCACCGAGAGGTCACCGGACCGGCCGGCGCCCCGCTGATGGTCTTCGTGCACCCCAACCCAATGGACAACTCCGCCTGGATGTACCAGGTGGCCCACTTCTCCTCCTGGTATCGATGCGTCGCCGTCGATCTCCCCGGCTACGGCCGCTCGCCAAAGGCACAGTGGGGGGTGAGCTTGTTCGACCTCGCCGAGGCGTGTTGGGAGGCCGCCGATGCCGAGGGGGAGGGCCAGGTGATGCTGGTGGGATGCTCGATCGGCACCAACGTCGTGCTCCACATGGAGCATCTCCGCCCGGAGCGAACGTGCGCCGTCGTCGTCTCAGGCGCCTCCTTCGCCACCGACAAGCCCCATCTGCAGCGTCACATCGACGCCTACGGCAGCATTGGCGTCGAGTATCGCCACGACTACGCACTCCAGGACTTCTCCCCCGAGTTCCGTTCCACCCCATTGGCACAATGGATGGCTGACTTGTGGTCCGAGCGCAACGAAGCAGCCGACGCCCCTTCGATCCTGGCCATGTTCGAGGCGCTGATCCAGGGTGATCCGTCTTGGTTCGCCGAGGTGGAGACACCGGTCCTGATCCTGACCGGAAGTGAGGATGCGGCCCATCAACGAGCCCACGCTCTCCGCGACATCCTCCCCGATGCCGAATTGGTGACGCTCGTTGGGGCGGGGCACGCCTGTCAGTTGGAACAGCCCTGGGAGTTCGATCGCCACCTGCTCGACTTCATCGAGCGGAGAGTGGGTCTACCGGATCTGGCCCTCCCGAAACGGAGCTAGACGGCGATCTCGCGCGACTCCCTGTCGACGACGTGGTCTGACAGGCTCATGGCCTCGTTCTCCACGTCCCAGGCCAGGATCAGGTCGTCCTCGATGGCGAGCAGGCTGCGGTTGGTCAGAGGGATGCCGTCGGCGACTCGCGCCGTGCCCAGGTCGGAGACCGCCTCGGTGCCCTTCCCGATCACCGTCGGGGCGATGCTGACGATGAAGCGGTCGGCGAAGCCGGATGCGAGAAACGAGGTGATGACACCCGAGCCACCTTCGACGAGGACCGAACCAACCCCGATCTCGGCGAGCCGATGCAGGGCCTCGGCTACCGAGAGGCCCTCCTGATCTCGGTTGATGACTTCGACCCGCACCCCCCTCCTGCGCAGCTCCTCCCGGCGCGCCGGATCGGACTCCGGCCCGGTGAAGATGAGCGTTGCGGCCTCCCCGTCCAGCACGCGAGCGTCGTGTGGAGTCCTGAGATCGGAGTCGAGGATCACACGCAGCGGCGAAGCTCCCGGGACATCCCGCACGGTGAGCTGAGGGTTGTCTTTCAGGACCGTGCCGATCCCCACCATCACCGCATCACAGGCAGCGCGCAGTGCGTGAGTCACCCGCCGCTCCCCCGGGCCGGTGATCCACTTCGAATCTCCACCTTTGGTGGCGATCCTCCCGTCGACGGTCTGTGCCGCCTTGACCACCACGAATGGCCGGTCGGGCGGGACGGTCACGTCGCCGAGCAGCGTGGTGGCGTCCAGAGCGTCAAATCCGGAATCGTTGACGAGGAGCGACCCGGTGGGTCGTATGTGATCCAGTCGTCGCTCCTTCGTGTTCAGGTAGCCGAGATTTCGAAGATGCGGTGCGGTCGGGATCGGGATCACCTCGCTGACGGTCATCCCCGCGGCGGTCAAACCCTCCACCTTGCGCGGGTTGTTGGTGAGCAACCTGACCGAAGCCACGCCGAGCTCGTCGAGGACGGCGGCGGCCTCGGAGTAGTCACGCGAGTCGATGGGAAGACCCAGCTTCACGTTGGCCTCGACGGTGTCCGCACCGCTGTCCTGGGCCACGTAGGCCTTGAGCTTGTTGACGAGGCCGATGCCGCGGCCCTCCTGACCCGTGGCGTAGATGAGCACGCCGGAGCCGGCTGCGCCGATCATGCGCAGACCGAGCCGGAGCTGGACCCCGCAATCGCAACGGAGCGATCCCAGGGCGTCGCCGGTGAGGCACTCGGAGTGCAGCCTGACCAGCACGTCCGACTTCCCGGCCACGTCGCCGAGGACCATTGCCACATAGATGTTGTCTCCGCGCTCGAAGGCGCGGATTTCGAAAGTCCCGTCCGGTGTGGGCAGCGGAACGCGTACGACTTCGGTTGTGTTCATGGTGGCCGTTTACCCCCGCACCTGTTGGGGGAAACTGCGTCATGCACCACGAGGCCAGAGCCCTCTGGTTCACGGCGCCCAGACTCGTCGAGATCCGTTCAGCCCCTCTCGACACGCTGAAACGCGGCCAGGTTCAGGTGCGCACCACCCATTCCGGGATGAGCCCGGGCACCGAGATGCTGGCGTACCGGGGCCAACTCGATCCGGATCTGCCCCTGGACGAGACCATCGGCGCGCTTGGCGGCACGTTCCGTTATCCGTTCCAATACGGGTACAGCGCGGTCGGGCTCGTCGAGCGCAGCCGCGGCTCCCTCCTACCGGAGGGCACCCAGGTGTTCGCCTTCCATCCCCATCAGGACAGGTTCGCCATCGATGCCGACGACGTGATGCCGATCGATGGTCTGGACCCGAGAGAGGCCACTCTCTTCCCCCTGGTGGAGACCGCCTTCCAGATCTCCCTCGACACCGGGCTTCGACCCGGGCAGCGTGCCATGGTGCTCGGCCTGGGCCCGGTGGGGGCGCTCACCTCGGTGCTCCTGGCACGGCGGGGCGTCGAAGTGGTCTCCGTGGACCCCCTCGGTTGGCGCCGCTCGGTCGTGAGTGGGCTCCGAATCTCCGGTCTGACCACGCTCGACCCGGAGTCGGTGTCGTCGTCTGACTGGGAACCGGTCCCGGTGGTCGTCGAGGCGTCCGGGAACCCGGAAGCCGTCGGTCTCGGCCTGGGGTCCCTGGCCCACGAGGGAACCCTGCTGGTCGCATCGTGGTTCGGGAACCGGGAGATCCCATTGCCTCTGGGCAAGGAGTTCCACAGACGACGGCTGACCATTGCCAGCACTCAGGTGTCCACCATCCCGAAACGCCTCGCCTCCCAGTGGGACAAAGACAAACGACTGCGCGCCGTGGTCGCGCTCATGGACGATCTGCCACTTTCGGCTTTCGCCACTCACACCTTCCCTTTCGAGAACGCCGACGATGCCTACGACGCCATCGACCGACGACAGGAGGGGCTGATCCATGCCGCACTCGAATATGACTGAGCGTGGCTTCGAGGTCGGTCTGGCGGTCGGCTTCGTGGCCAGTCACGTGATGGAAGGCATGGAAGGCCCGGAGGGAGTGCTCCACGAGCA
>DASSVE010000141.1:0-29478 GCA_035706345.1 Acidimicrobiia bacterium | reverse complement strand
TCCACTCACCGCGACGCAACGAGGCTTCGGCGGAAGGGATCTTGCGCGCTACCGAGATCATCAGGGCCATGGTGAGCTCGGCCGCCGCATTGGTGTTGGCGCCGGGGGCGTTGAAGACGGCGACACCCTTCTCGGTGGCGGCGGGGATGTCGCAATTGTCGACACCAACTCCGGCCCGGGCGACGGCACGCAGACGGGGGGCCAGCCCGAGGAGGTCCCTGGTCACCTTGGTGGAGCTCCTCACGATGAGAGCCTCCGCCTCGGCCAACTCGGTGCGGAACTCCTCGCTGGAAGAGTCGTCGACCTGCACGAGCTCGAAGTCGGCGTGCTCGGTCAGGGGGGAGAGCCCGGCCAGAGCCACCGCATCGGTCACCAGGATCCGATGGGTCATGCCACCACTTCGTCGAGTACCTCGAGAAGCGATTCCAGTTCGTCGACGGTGTGGTCACCCATGTGACCGATACGGAACGTGCTGTCCTTGATCTTCCCGTAGCCGCCCCCGATCACCCAGCCACGCTCGAACATGGCGGCCACGATCTCGCCGGGACGATCGCTGGTCACGCAGGTCACCGTCGGGGAGCGATGGCCGGCCACAGCGAAGACGCCGACGTCGACACCCCGCTCCCGGGTGTCCTCGACCCACTGGATGGTGCGCTCCTGCATGGCGCGGTGGCGCTCCCACCGGGCCTCGATCGACTCCTCCGCGATCCGGTTCAGCTGGAAGTCGAGCGCATAGAGAAGAGAAATGGCTGGTGTGGCGGGTGTCTGGTACTTGGTGATCTGCTCATACAGATCGGCGAGGTCGAAGTACCACCCCTTGGCCGGAGCCTTCGCCGAGCGCTCCAGCATCGCCTCGTTGGCGACCCCGAACGCCAGACCCGGGGGTAGGGCGAGCGCCTTCTGCGATCCGGTCAGGATGAAGTCGATCCCCCAGTCGTCGGTGCGGGTCTCCACCCCGCCGATCCCGGTGACCGAGTCGACCAGGAGCACGGTGTCCTCGAACCCGGTCACAACGTCTGCGATGGACTCCAGGTCCTGGAGGGCGCCGGTGGAGGTCTCGGAGTGCGACAGCGTCACGGCGTCGTACCCGCCCTTGGAGAGACGTTCGGCGACCTGTTCGGGGTCGTGAACCTGCCCCCATTCCACCTCGAGACGTTCCACGTCGTGACCACAGGCCAGGGCGATCTTGGCGAAACGGTCGGAGAATGCCCCGTTGACCAGGCTCAGGACCCGGCCCTCGACGACACCGTTGCGCACCGCGCCCTCCATGAGACCCGACGCCGAAGAGGTGGAGACGATCACCGCCCGGTCGGTCTGGAAGACCGGCTTGAGACCGGCGTCGATCGAGGCGAGCAGCTCCTGGATCGCCTTCCCCCTGTGCCCGATCATCTGCCCGTTCTGGGCGGCGAGGACATCGGGGTGGACTTCGGTCGGGCCGGGTAGGAAGAAACGACCCGGCTCCAGGGGGTGGATCATCCGGTGTGTTTTACCAGACGACTCGAATTGTCCCTAGATGAGGCTGATCCCCGGGGAGCGAAGTTGACGGGATCGACCTGCTCAGGCGTCGTTGATCAGGGCCGCAGTCAGGGCGGTGAGCACGACCGCGTACAGGACGCAGGCCAGCACGAAACCGGCGGTGAAGAGACGGGCGATCACCGGCTTCTCGAAGCGAACGTGCATGAACCAGCCCACCACCACGAGGAACTTGATCCCAGAGGCGGCCAGGAGGACCGCAGAGTTGAGGGCCCCCAGACCGAGCCGGCGGTCGATGTAGAACATCGCCACCTCGAGGGCCGTGACCGCGGCCAGGAAACCGGCGATCTTCCAGTACTGGCCCGGAGTGGGATGGGGGTGGTGCTCTTCTGTGCTCATGCGGGTGGGATGGACAACAGGTAGACGACCGTGAAGATGACGATCCAGATGATGTCGACGAAGTGCCAGTAGAGCCCGACCAGCTCCAGATTGAGGCCCTTCTTCTCGCTCAGGCCACCCTGGCGACGGGAGATCCCCCACAGGGACAGCAGCATGATGATCCCGATGGCGACGTGGGTTCCGTGGAACCCGGTGAGCATGTAGAAGGCGGAGGCGGCCGGGTTGGTCGACAGCGTCATCCCGAACTCGACGATGAACTCGGTGAACTCGAACACCTGACCGCCCAGGAACACCGAGCCGAGAGCGGCCGTGGCGAACAACCAGGTTCTGGCGCCGGGCTGATCGTCGCGGGTCAGGGCGTTGTGCGCCAGCACCATGGTCAGCGACGACATCAGCAGCACGAATGAGCTGACCGACGTGAATGGGATGTCGTAGAGCTCCGCCGGATAGGGGCCGGGGAACCCACCACGGTTCGAGTACAGGAGGTAGTTGGTGATGAGGGCACCGAACAGCAGGAACTCGGAGCTGAGGAAGAGCCACATGCCCAGCTTCCGGTTCTCGATGCCAGTGGACTCGTGCTCCTCGTGGTGGTCCACGACCGCTTCGTGAGCCAGGTCACTCATCGAGAACCTCTTCCAGATCCTCCTCGATCTCCATGAGCTCGTCATCGTCGCCGTGCTCCATGGGCTCCTCGAGAGGCTCGATGCCCCAGCCGATGAGGGAGGAGAGAGTGATCAGCGCACCGATGGCGATCAGGGCCTTCCCCGCCGCCGACGTGTGATAGATCACGCCGTAGAAGACCAGAGGAATCCCGAAGGCCACCAGGATCGGGAAGTAGGACGGCGCCGGAAGATGTATCGGGCTGGCCGGGTTGAGGCCGTCGTGCTCGAGCTGGGCCAGGACCTGGTCGGCATCCGCCCGGCGCACCGCACGACCTTCCTCGTCCTCGTCGTACTTCATGTGCCAGAAGTGATCGAGACGGGTGACCACCGGGGGCTCGGCGAAGTTGTACTCGGGAGTGGGGTTGGGGATGGTCCACTCGACGGTCCGGGCATCCCATGGGTCGAGACCGGACGGCTCCCCGTGCCGGCGGCTCCGGTACCAGTTGTACATGAAGACCAGGACCGAGAGGGCGATCACGAACCCGCCGATGCTGACCGCCACGTTCCACGTCTCCAGACCGGTCTCGGGGGCGTACTTCCAGGTCCGCCGGACCATGCCCTGCAACCCGAGCCAGTGCATCGGGGCGAAGGTGAGGTTGAAGCCGATGAACTGGAGCCAGAAGTGGACCCTGCCCAGCCGGGGGTTCAGGATCCGGCCGGTCAGCTTGGGGAACCAGTAGTAGAGACCGGCGAAGATCCCGAACACGGCGCCGCCGAAGATCACGTAGTGGAAGTGGGCCACGATGTAATAGGTGTCGGTCTGTTGCCAGTCGGAGGGCACCACGGAGTGGGTGACACCGGAGAGACCTCCGATCGTGAACATGGCGACGAAGCCCATGGCGAACAGCATCGGTGGCGAGAGACGAACCCGCCCTCCCCACATCGTCCCCAGCCAGTTGAAGATCTTGATGCCGGTGGGGATGGCGATGGTCATCGTGGCCAGCCCGAAGGCGGCCTGCGCCACCGGCGTGATCCCCGAGGAGAACATGTGGTGGGCCCACACACCGAATCCGAGGAAGGCGATGGCGGCTCCGGCGAACACCACCGCCGAGTAACCGAACAAGGGCTTCCGACTGAACACAGGGATCACCTCGGAGACGATTCCCATTGCGGGCAGGATCAGGATGTAGACCTCCGGGTGCCCGAACAGCCAGAACAGGTGCTGCCACAGGATCGGGTCGCCACCCTGGGACGCGTCGAAGAACAACGTCCCGAACTGACGGTCGAACGTCACCATGAACAGGGCGGTGGCGATGATGGGGAGCGAGAAGAGGAGCAGGAAGGCGGTGATCATCGTCATCCAGGCGAACACCGGCATCCGCAGCAAACGCATCCCCTTGGCCCTCATGTTGAGCACCGTCACGATGAAGTTGACCGCGGAGACGAGCGACGCCAGACCCAGGATCTGCAAACCGGCTGACCAGTAGTCCATGGCCGTGCCCGGGGAGTACAAGGGCCCGCAGTTGGGCTGGTAACAGAACCACCCCCCGTCGGGTGAGTCGGCCAGGAAGTTGAACGATCCGGGGCCTCCACCCGGCGCGATGTTCCCGAAGTTGACCCCGTCGGGCGAGACCGGAGGCGCGGAGGTGCCGAAGATGAAGGTGCTGTACAGGAGGATGCCCCCGAACAGGAAGATCCACCAGCTCAGGGCGTTGAGCCGGGGGAAGGCGACGTCACGGGCCCCGATGAGGAGGGGGAGCAGATAGTTCATGAACGCGGCGCCGACAGGCATCACGAACAGGAAGATCATCGTGGTCCCGTGCATCGTGAAGAGGGCGTTGTAGGCGCCTGCGGTCAGAAACTCGCTGTTGGCCTGAGCGAGCTGGATTCGCAGCAACAGCGCCTCGATGCCGCCGATGATGAAGAAGAAGAAGGCGGCGTAGCCGTACATGATCCCGATCTTCTTGTGATCGACGGTGGTGATCCATGCCCAGATCCCCGTGGGCGACTTGGGTCGACGGAAGATCGTGGTGGCGGGGCGTTCGGCGGTGGCGGTCATTCGTTGCTCTTCAACCAGACGATAAGCGCATCGATCTCCTGCTCGGTCAGCGCCAGGTCAGGCATGTAGCTGCCCGGCTTGACCTCCGGCGGGCCGGCCAGCCACTCCTTGAGGGCCTCCTCCCAGGTCTGCCCCTCCTCGGGCAGGGTGGCCCCGGCGAACACATCCCGCGACGCGAAGTGGGTCAGCTCGGGCCCGTTGAAGGCCTCGGGTGCCAGGATCACCGACGCATCCGGGTCGTCGAAACGGACCTGGTGACACTGGACGCACTGTTTGTTCAGATAGACCTGATAGCCCTCGTACTCGGGGTCGCCTTCCACAGGTAGTCGCGCCGGCGCCACCTGACCCTCGAGCCACTGGTCGAAGTCGGCCTGGCTCATTGCTTGCACCCGGGCCCGCATCAGGGAGTGGGAGAGCCCGCAGAACTCGGCGCACTGGCCCCAGTACTCGCCCTCCTCGTCGGCCTGCAGGCGCAGCTCGGTGGTCTGCCCGGGAATCAGGTAACGCTTGCCGTTCAGGGCCGGGACCCAGAAGTTGTGCAGCACGTCGTGGGAGGTCATGACGGCACAGATCTCCTGGTCGACGGGGATCACCATGACGTTGGCCGTGTAGATGTCAGCCTCCGGATAGTGGTACTCGAACCACCACTGATGACCGATTACCTCGATCTCCATGGCGTCGGAGCCACACTCGGTCAGGTCGAAGACCGATGAGACCGTGGGCACGGCGATGGCAGCGAGGATCAATGCCGGGATGACCGTCCACACGATTTCCAGCTTGGGGCTGCCGTGGAGTTGCTTGGGGGTCTTCTCGTCCGGACCGCCCCGATCTCTGAAGAAGAAGACGACGATCAGCAGGGCCGCCATCACCAGGGCGAAGACGACCGCCGCGATCGAGAAGACGAGCCAGAAGAGGTTGTCGATCCGCTCGGAGAAGGGACCGGCCGGATCGAAGGTGGTCATCGGCTTGTCGCCGCCGACCTCGACGACCGCACAGGCGCTCAGCAGTAGGGCCGAGCCCACCAGAACGGCGAGACGAAGGGCGCGTCGGCGGATCAAGGCCATCGGGGAGGCATCATAAACATCGTGCGGCAACGAACCCCAAGGCCTGATGCCGGGGCAGGGTTCAACCCGCGACCGCGTCGAGAGCCGACCTCAACTCCTCGTCGGAGACGGCTCCTTCGAAGTGTGCGGTGACGGTGCCGCCCCCGTCGACGACGTAGAGCCAGGGCTCCGACGGGATCCCCCATTCCCCGACGGCGGGAACGACCACGAGGTCGTTTCGATCGGTGACGTGGATGTTCTCGTACACCTCGACGTGCACGAAGTTGAGGTTCGGGTACTCCGAGTCGATCGCCTGGACCTGGTCGAGCATGGGCCCGCACGACTGGGACGTGCACCACGCCGGCGTGGCGAAGACGATCACGGACGGTCCCGACTGGATCGCCTCGGCGACCGTCATCTCGTAGTAGGCCTCCTCTGGCGACGTGTCGGAGGTGAGATCTTCGATAGGGGCGTCTTCGAGAGTCCGGGTTTCGGACAGCGGGGCCGTCTCGCCCACCGTCACCTGCACCGGGTCCTCCACGGCATCGAAGCCGATCGGGCCGATCTCTCCGAGACTGCCCGCGTCCAGCGTGAACTGGTAGGTCGCCGGCCCGGGGATGTCGAACCTGAAGGAATAGAGCCCGACCTCGTCGGGGATCGTCCACACGAACTCACCCTCGTACTCGCCGATCGGGGAGCCGATCTCGTCACGCAGGAGGGCCACCGGTGTGATGTCCGGGTCCGTCACTATGGCGCCGGAGGACAGCTCGACCACGGCAACCATGACCCGCTGCTCGCCGGTGCCGATGGATCCGGGACTCGAGGCCACCTGTCCGAGCACGTCTTGACCGGAACAGGCCCCCAAGGCCAGCGCCGCCAACAGGACCGCGGCCCGCCTCAAATCAACACGTCCAGCATCACCGAGGCGAAGAGAGCCGAGAGATAGACGGTGGAGGTGGTGAAGAGCCGCATCGCGTTCTCGGGGCGACGCACCACCCGCCAGGTGTCCCAGAGGAACCAAGCCCCCAGGATGAGTGCGGCCGCCAGGTAGATCCACGACATGCCGCCGAGGGGGACCAGGAGCAGCGAGACCCCGACCATGAGCCCGGTGTAGAGCAGGATCCGTCTGGTGGTGGCCTCCACACCGGCCACAACCGGGAGCATGGGCACTCCGGCCGCGGCGTAGTCGTCCTTGTACCGCAGCGCCAGCGCCCAGAAATGAGGCGGCGTCCAGTAGAAGACGATGAGGAACAGCACCCAGGCGGGCACGTCGACTGTCCCGGTCACGGCGGCCCAGCCCACCAGCGTCGGCGCGGCGCCGGCGGCGCCCCCGATCACGATGTTCTGCACGGTGGCCCGCTTCAAGGCCCTCGTATAGACCAGGACGTAGAAGAGGAGGGCGGCGGTGGATACGAGGGCAGCGAGCAGGTTGGTGAACACCCAGAGCCAGATGAAACCGGCCACACCGAGGGCGATGCCGAAGATCATGGCGTTGCGTGGCGCCACCTCGTGCCGGGCCAATGGCCGGGCGCGGGTGCGACGCATGATCTCGTCGATGTCCCGGTCGTAGTACATGTTGAGCGCGTTGGCACCGCCGGCGGAGAGGGAGCCACCGACGAGCGTGGCGATGACGAGCCAGGTGCCCGGCCAGGCGTTCGCGGCCAGCACCATTGAAGGAACCGTCGTGATGAGCAGGAGCTCGATGATCCTCGGCTTGGTCAGAGCCACATAGGCGGCCAGCCGGGTCCTGGTCCCGGGGGCGATCTCGATCGAGGCGGGTCGGTGTAACTCGGTCATCCGGAGAGAATCAACAATCCCAGACTGGTCAGGGCGATCATCAGTCCCAGCATCGCGTACTGGGAACGCACCGCCCTCCGACCGAAGTCTTGCAGCGAGCGGTCATGGGCGAGAACCACGCCAACCAGGTGCCCGCCGACGATAAACGCCACCTGGAGCAACCAGATCGGGGTCGACGATCTGATGAAGAAGACGACCCGGTTGTCGGCGGTGCCGAACAGATCTCCACCCATCCCGAACGGGTCGGACACGGCGGCGAGGAATTGCTGGCCCTCGAACAGGATCAGTGTGATGTAGTGGGCCGCGGCGTAGGCGAGACCGATCGGCACAAGCGTGTGCGCGAAGCGCTGCGCCACTCTCACGGTCGACCACCTGCCGTCGGACAGGGCCGCCGCCAGCGCGCATGCCCCCAGATAGCCCAGAGCCACGATCACCACCGTCCCGACGAGGAGCAACGTCCGTGCGGTCATGGTGTCACCCAGCGGGCCGGTGATCGATCGGAACCATGCGGTGCCGGTGATCCCGTCGAAGCTGACCGTCCCGATCATCGCCACCGTGAAGAACCAGAGCCCAGGCCACTCGGGAAGCACCGTCAGGGAGCGCAGCCATCCTCGCCACACCACCCGGCCCGCCGGGTTGCGGCCCAACGGGGAGATCGCCGAGATCAGACGGTTGTACGGCGTGAACAGGTCGAAGACCGCCAAACCCGTCTCCCGACCGACCAGGGCCATCGCCACCAGCAGACCGACCGTGTAGACCAGAGCAGCGGTGCCGAGCACGACCGGGTCCCCGGAGCGTGGGTAGACCAGCTCCAGCCAGGTGAAGGCGACGAACAGGAAGGCGGCGGGCCAGACACCAACCGTGGCGGGCAGCCCGATCCGCTCCATCCTCCCCAACCCGAAGGCCCCGGCCATCGACCTCCACGGGTTGATGTCGGTGTACCAGTTGCCGACCAGGGCCGAGACGAACGGCACCACCAGCCAGAAGACGACCCAGACCAGGACCGGTGCGATGGTGGGCCGGACACTCTCGGTCTCCGCTCCCAGCAGGGGTGGGACGACCTGGCCGATCACGAGGAACAGCCCCAGGAGCCCCAGGGTCGCAAGCAAGCCACGGGTCGGCATGGAGACCCCGTCGCCCTGATAGCGGGGACCGTCCTGGAGACGGGGCGTGGTCCACAGGAAGTTCAGGGTGACGAAGGTCAGTACCAGGACGGTCGCCGCTCCGGCGATGAGGGCGGCGATCGGGATCGGGAGGTCGGTCCTCCCCCCGATGCCATGGGCCAGGATCAACCGATCACCTCGAGGTTGAAAAGCACCGCGTTGGCGTCGTGCAACTCGACCTCGAACACCCCGGGCACGTCGGCCACGAAGCTGATCTGATTGGGGACACCGGGGACCAACTCGAAGGTGAGGTCGTAGCCGTGGACATGCACCTCGTCGGAGACGTCCGACAGGACCCAGACATCGACCGTCTCTCCCAGCTGGACCTGGATCGCGGCCGGTCCGCTCACGTCACCGCCGCGGAACTCGACGTCGATGCGTTGGCCGGTCGTGGTGGTGGCGGCAGGGGCAGTGGTGCTCGGAGCCGCCATTTCGCTCGTCGGGGTCGAGACCGGGGCTGTTGTGGACGTCGAAGTGGTCTGCGAAGTGGTCGTCAAGGCCCCGGTGCCGCCGCAGGCCGCCAACGCCAGCGCCAGCGCCGGAGCCAGGCTGGAGAGCCTCTTCGCCATGGACGGGACGGTAGGACATGGCCGGGCCAATCCCTCAATCGCCCCTAATGTCCCCGCGGTGCGCTGGGTGAAGAGAGTGCTGGTGTTCCTCCTGATCCTGGCGCTGGCAGCCGTGGCCTACGGCGTCTTCACCGTGCGACGGTCCTTCCCCCAGGTCTCCGGAGAGTTGGCCATCGCCGGCATCACGGATCGAGTGGAGATCCTCCGGGACGAGCTCGGGGTGCCCCACATCTACGCCTCCAACCAACACGACCTCTTCTTCGCCCAGGGTTACACCCACGCCCAGGACCGTTTCTGGCAGATGGACTTCTGGCGACACATCGGTGCAGGGCGTCTCGCAGAGATGTTCGGCGAGGACCAGGTCGAAACGGACATGTTCCTGCGCTCACTGGGATTCGAAGGTCTCGCCGAGCAGGAGTGGGAGACGTCGGACTCGCCGGTCCGGGAGATCCTGCAGGCCTACGCCGACGGTGTGAACGCATATCTGGAGGAACGGGCCGCCGCTGCGGTGAGTCTCGAGTACGCCATCCTCCCCCTTCAGAACTCCGGTTACGAGATCGAGCCCTGGTCCCCGACCGACACGCTGATGTGGCCGAAGGTGATGTCGTGGGACCTGGGCGGAAACATGCTCGACGAGATCGAGCGGGTGGTCCTGGGCCGCTATCTCACCTCGGAGCAGGTCGATCAGTTGTTTCCTCCGTTCCCCGAGGACAAACCGGTGATCGTGGAAGGTGGCGGCAACGCCAAGGCCTCAGTGACGGTCCGGATCCCTGACGAGGCCGTCCCGGCCCTGGCACGGGCCGGGAGCCTGGTCTCGGGTGTGATGGAGGTGACCGGTGGCGGTTTCGATGGCATCGGCTCCAACAACTGGGTCATTGCAGGGAACAGGACCACCTCG
Source organism: Acidimicrobiia bacterium (assembly GCA_035706345.1). Taxonomy (GTDB): domain Bacteria; phylum Actinomycetota; class Acidimicrobiia; order Spongiisociales; family ZC4RG35; genus JANQRA01. Next base: position 19,475 of record DASSVE010000141.1, on the reverse strand, counting down.
GGGCTGCCCATCCTGGCCAACGACACCCACCTCTCGATCCAGATGCCCTCGATCTGGTACGAGAACGGGCTGCACTGCTTCACCGTCTCAGCCAACTGTCCCTTCGAGGTGATCGGCTACAGCTTCGCCGGCACGCCGACTGTGGTCATCGGGCACAACGCCCATCACGCCTGGGCAGTGACCAACCAAGCCGCCGACACCCAGGACCTGTTCATCGAGATGGTCGACCCCGAGAACCCGGATCGGTACCAGGCCGACGGGCGGTGGGTCGAGTTCGTCACCCGGACCGAGACGATCAGCGTTGCCGGAGGCGACGACGTCACCTTCGAGGTGAGGTCGACACGGCACGGACCGGTCATCTCGGGGACGTACCTCGAGGAGGACCACTTCGACGACTCGTCGGTCGTGGAGACGCCGGAGCCCTACGTTGTGGCCCTCGCGTGGAAGACACTGGAGCCCTCCACCATCGTGGAGGCCTTCGTCGGCATCAACACGGCCACCACGTACGCAGAGTTCGTGGAGGCCGTCTCCCTCTGGGACATCGCGCCTCAGAACCTGATCTATGGCGACGTCGAGGGGAACATCGCCTATCACCCCACAGGCGCCATCCCGCTGCGCGCCACAGGTGACGGGCGACTGCCGGTCCCGGGCTGGACCGAAGACCACGAGTGGATCGGCACCGTCCCCGAGGAGGAGAAGCCGGTGCTGTTCAACCCCGGTGAGGGATACATCGAAACGGCCAATCAACCCATCATCCGGCCCGGCCGCACACCATTCTTCTCAGCCGACGGCGCCTACGGATACCGGGCCGCCCGGATCGTGGAGATGATCGAGGCGTCGGAGACCCATGACGTCGAGTCGATCCAGAGGATGCAGCTGGACGCCCGGGACGGTGGCGCCGCGGTGGTGATACCGCACCTCCTAGCGGTGCCGGCCGAGGGCGACGCGGTGGTGGAGGCCGTGCAGGAGCGTCTCCAGGGCTGGTCCTCCGGGGCGAACCCTCTGCAGGCCAGTGGGAGGTCGGTCGGTGCCGCGGTGTACATGGCGGTGTGGCGGCATCTCCTCGCCAACACCTTCCACGACCAGGTCCCGGAGGGCTACTGGCCGGCGGGTGGCGACCGGTGGTTCCAGGTGATGGCGGGGCTCCTGCAGAATCCCGACGATCCGTTCTGGGACGACGTGACCACGCCGGAGATCGAGAGCAGAGACATGATCCTGGCCGAGGCAATGCGCGACGGTCATGGTGAGCTGACCGACCTGCTCGGCGACGATCCGGGCGACTGGACCTGGGGCAAGCTCCACATCGCCCGGTTCGAGAACCAGACCTTCGGGCAGTCGGGAATTGCACCGATCGAATGGCTGTTCAACCGCACCGCCCCCGACCGCGTCGGGGGTAGCGAGTCGCTGGTCAACGCGGTGGGCTGGGACACCAGTGTCGGGTACGAGGTCGACTGGGTCCCGTCCCAGCGCATGGTGGTCGACCTCGGCGACGTGGAGGCGTCGAGATTCGTCCACACCACCGGCCAGTCCGGCCACCCCTTCCATCCCAATTACGACTCCATGATCGAGATGTGGGTCGACGGCCAATACGGCGCAATGCCTTTCGCCCGTGATCGGGTCGAGGAGGTTGCCGTCGACACCCTCACTCTGGTGCCGGCGACAGAGACCGATTAGCCGAGGAAGCCCCGAATCTCTTCGGCTACCAGATCGGGGTGGGACCAGACGATCTCGTGGCCGGCCCCCTCGATCTCCACCACCTTGGCATCGGGTATGGCGTCGGCCAGCTCCAGCTGCCAGCGCGGAGGGACCAGGAAGTCCTTCTGCGGGACCATCACCAGGGTCGGCACGTTGAGACGGCCCACCCAGTCCCGTGAGTCGAAACGGAGGAGAGCGAAGGTGGCCTGCGCCCCGCTCTCCACGTCGCGGCGGGAGGTCTCCCTCCAGATCCATCGGGCGTGCCGCTTCTGCACGGCCCCGCGGGCGATCAGGTAACCGCTTCTTATCTCGGGAGTACCGAACCCGGTCACTCGCTCCCAGCCCCGTGCCAGCCAGGCCCCGATCCGCCGGGCCCACCGGTATCCCTCTGAGTGGGTGGCGAAGGTGGCAATCAGTACCAGCCGGCGGATCCGGCCCGGGTTTCGGGCCACCATCGCCTGGGCGATCACCCCGCCCATCGAGTAGCCGACCACGTCGACAACCCCGACGCCGAGGGCATCGAGCGCGCCGATGAGGTCGTCGGCGTCGTCGGCCACGTCGAAGCGGGTGTCACCGCGGGCAGACAGACCGTGGCCACGATGATCGACCATGATCACCCAACGATCCGCCGCCAGCTTGGGCGCCACCTGATACCACTCCGTGAGCGAGGCGCCGGCCAGACCGTGGACCAACACGAGGGGGACTCCCTCCCGGGACCCCATCTCACGCACCAGGTATTCGTCGTCGCCGACGAAGACAGTCCGTCCCGGGACCCGCAGCGGGTGTTCCTGGGGCGGGTCGAACTCGGGTTGCAGCCGGGGCCCGAAGACACGCCACAACAGGGCCACGATCGCGATTCGCTTCAGCCACTTCATCGGCCCAGGTCCCCGACGGCGAAGATCAGGTCCTCGACCGGCTTCCCGCCCACCAGGTGCTCGTCGATGATGCGGTCGAGCTTCTCCTCGTCGAGCCGGGCGTACCAGGTGCCCTCCGGATAGACGACGGCGACACAGCCCTGCTCGCAGATGCGAAGACAGTCGGCCTTGGTGCGGAGGACCGTTCCGGTGCCGGGGAGGACCGGTTCCGGGTCGTGCTCCATGTCTCCCTGCCACTTGGGCGGGGCCGAGGCCAGATCGAGCTGCTTGAGCCGCGTCTTGAGGTGTGCCCACAGCCGCGTGGTCTCCTCACGGGGAGCGCACTTGGGATTGGTCTGGTCGGCGCAGAGAAAGATGTGACGCTGCACTCTCGGTATCGAGAGCGCCTCGGCTATCCGGGAGAGCCGTTCGTCGGGGTCCACGCAACCAGTCAAGCAACCCCGCTGCCCTTGTCGGAACTGCACCTAGACCAGACGGATCCCCTCGGTCTCGATTACCCGTCCTACCGCCGCCGCACCGGGCACCGCCTCGAGATAGCCGTCGACCTGGTCCTCGGGCAACGAGACCAGCAACCCGCCCGAGGTTTGGGCGTCGATCAGCGGCTTCCACGTCTCGACGTCGAGCTCGGTGCTTATCTCGGGCTGTATCCACTTGAGGTTGCGTTGCGAGCCTCCTGCCCACATCCCCATGGCGAGCAGGTCGGTGGCGCCATCCAGTACCGGCACCTTCGCGACTTCGATGTCCGCCCCCACTCCCGAAGCCCGGCAGACCTCGCGTAGATGGCCGAGGAGACCGAAGCCGGTCACATCGGTGGCAGCCGAGGCCCGGTGTGGCTTCAGGGCGGCTCCGGCCCGGTCGTTCAGCGACGCCATCTGCTCGATCGCCTTGCTCGCCAGCTCGGGGGGACAGGCGCCTCTCTTGATGGCCGTGGTCACGATGCCGATACCGAGCGGCTTGGTCAGCACGAGTACCTCCCCGGGCTGGGCGCCGGCGTTGGTGACGACGTCCTCGGTAGCCACCGTCCCGGTGACGGCGAATCCGTAGGTCGGCTCCGGGCCGTCGATCGAATGACCGCCCACCACGGTGCAGCCGGCGGCGGCCATCACGTCCATACCGGCCTCGAGGACCTCGCTGGCCAGGGCGAAGTCCAGCTTGTCCCTGGGCCAGGCCAGGTACTGCAGGGCGGTGAGGGGGACAGCACCCATCGCATAGACGTCCGACAGCGAGTTGGCCGCGGCGATCCGGCCCCAATCACCACCCGAGTCGACGACCGGTGTGAAGATGTCGACCGTCTGGACCAGGGCCCGGCCGTCGCCCATCGCATAGACCCCGGCGTCGTCACTGGTGCCGAGACCCACCAAGAGCTCCGGGTGACTGAGGGCGGCATGCCCGCGGACCGGGTCGATGATCGTGGCGAGCTCGGCGGGACTCAGCTTGCAGGCACAGCCGGCGCCGTGGCTGTACTCGGTGAGACGGGTATCGGTCACCCGGCGAGGATAAAGCGGCGACCGACGATCTCGGATAAGCATGACCGTGACATAACCTGTGCGGCTCCAATGACCGAACAGAGCACCTTCCTCACACCTGCCGCCCTCGAGAAGCTGAAGCGCGAGCTCGAGGAATTGAAGACGAACGGCCGGGAGGAGATCGAGAAGCGCATCGCCGAGGCGCGCTCGCACGGCGACATACGCGAGAACGCCGACTACGACGCGGCCAAGAACGATCAGGGCCTCATGGAGGCGCGCATCCGGAAGCTGGAGCACCTCGTCAACACGGCGGAGGTGCGCGAGGTGGCCGACACGGGACTGGTCGAGATCGGCTCCGTGGTCACAATCGTCGATTCAGACGGCGACGAGATGGAGTGTTTCGTGGCCCATCTCGAGAACAAGGTCGTCGGTCTGGTGCTGGCCTCCCCGGACAGCCCGCTGGGCGCCGCCCTCCTGGGCCATGCCGTCGGCGACGAGGTCGCCTACCAGGCGCCAGCCGGCACCATGACGGTGCGAATCACCGCCGTCCGCCCCTACGACAGCTGAACGTCATCTCCTCGCCCTGAGCGGAGGTTCGGAGGCGACAGGTCGACGTTGTAGCCTGACCCGGTCCATCGCATCCGGGGTGACAGGGTGAGACTTCGACTTAGGAGCCCCCGCCAACTTGCCAGACAGCTGCTCGCGGTGGCGCGCCGTGACCATGAGCAGGTAGCCGACTACCTCGACTCCAATCGGGAGGCCTGGGAGGCGCTGGCGCTCGCCACCCCCAGCGATGCCGCCGACATCATCGAGCAGCTCGACGAGGAAGACGCCGCACAGCTTCTCTCAGAGCTTCCCCCGTCGGATGCGGCCGAGATCCTGGAGGAGATCTCCCCCGAGCTGGCAGCGGAGCTGATCGAGAAGTACCCGCTCGCCGACCTGGCCGCCGCCCTCAACGAGATGCCCAGCGAGGCCGCCGCCGACCTGATCGGCGAGCTGGACGACCAAGTCACCGAGGACGTGCTGGCTGCCATGTCGGACGAGGCCGAGGACGACGTGCGAGATCTCCTTGCCTACCCGCCCGACACCGCCGGTGGTCTGATGACGACCGAGATCGCCGCCCTTCCCCTCGGGTTGACCACCGGGGAGGCCATCGAGCGGATCCGCCAGCTCCGTGAGGAGTACGAGGACCTGACCTACGTGTACGTCGTCGACGACGACAACCGGCTGCAGGGGGTCATCTCGTTCCGTGACCTCGTGTTCAGCCGTCCTGGCGCACCGCTTGCGGACGTCATGGTCGCCGACCCGGTGGCAGTCAATGTGATGACCGACCGGCAGGAAGTGGCCGAGCTGGTGCAGCGCTATCACCTGTTCGGGATCCCGGTGGTGGACGACGACTCCCGCCTCGTCGGGATGGTGACCACGGATGCCGTCATCGAGGCGGTCCAGGACGAGGCCGCCGAGGACTTCGCCGCCGCGGTCGGCGCCGGCGTCGCCGAGACCGTGTACACCGACGTCACCTCGTCGTTCCGGGTGCGACTGCCCTGGCTCGCAGTCAACCTCGTCCTCGCCATGGTGGTCGCCTTCGTGATCGAGCACCAGACCGGGATCATCAGCCAGGAGCCGGTCCTCGCCGCGTTGATGCCGATCGTCGCCCTTCTCGGCGGGAACGGAGGGAATCAGAGTCTTGCGGTCATGATCCGCTCCATGGCATCCGACTCGGTGCCCTCGGCCCAGGTCCCCGCGATCCTGACCCGTCAGACCGGTGTCGGGGTTCTCAACGGGGTGGCGCTCGGGCTGATCTCGGCTCTGCTCAGCTTCTTCCTCATCGAAGTCGGCGTGTTCCCTACGAGGTCGGAGCCGGTGAAGGTGGCAAGCGTGGTCGGGCTGTCGGCGTTCGTGGTGCTGATCGTCGGCTCGCTGGCGGGGAGCGCCATCCCGGTTCTCTTGCGCAAGTTGGGGCTGGACCCGGCGCTGGCGTCCTCGATATTCCTCACCCTGATCACGGACACGGTCGGCTTCGGGGGTTTCCTGCTCCTGGCGAACCTGCTGCTCTGAGCGAGCAGCGATCAGCTGCCGATGGCGGCGCCGGGGAACTCCGAGAACGGGCCGCGGTAGTCGATTCGATCCCGACCGGTCAGGGTCACATACCAGTCGCTTTCGAGGGCGGCGTTCTGCTCCTCGGTCCGCTCGGCCTCGGGCACCAGGAATGCATCGACGGCGGCCTGATCGCCGAAGATCTCGGCACCGTAGAGGTTGGGGTTGCCCTCGATCAGATCGATCACGAAGTTCTCCAGATCCACGTCGGTGTACGCCCCGTCCGGGATCACGATGAGCTGGGTGACACCGTTCTCATTGGGGATCTCCTGGACCACTTCGTACCCGGCCACCGTCTGGCCCACCAGGGAGGTCGACGGAGAGCCACTCTCGCCGCCGGCGCCTGTGGTGGTGCTGGGAGAGTCGGACGGGGTGGCCGGGTCTGTGCCACCGACCAGCTGCGTGGAGTCGGTGCTCAATTCCGGATCGTCCCCGCTGCAGGCGACCAGCGCCAGCGTCAGCAGGGCGAACAGGGCGAGCCATCTGGATCTCATCACAAGCAAACGAAACGCTAGTGCCGGCCGGTTCCTTAACGGGTGCCTACCGTCGGGCCGGTGCTGCAAACCGGCCATGACCTTTCTCGACGGCGTAGAGCCGGTATTTCGGCTCCCAAGCATTAGGAAGTCGGTTTGCCGTCCCGGACCCGGTCCTGCAGGGCCTGGGCCAGGCGGGCGGTGATAGGGCCGGGGGGCAGGGAACGGTCGCCGACCTTGACCACCGGTTGGACTTCGCGGATCGTCGACCAGGCCGACATCTCGGACGCCTCCTCGAGACGGCTCAGGCCGAAGCGGCCCTCGGACACCTCCATGCCCAAATCGAGAGCGGCCTCCAGGACGACACGGCGGGTGATCGAGTCGAGGATCCCCAACGCCAGCGTTGGCGTCTCCAGGACCCCTTCCACCACCCAGCCCACGGAGAAGGTCGGCCCTTCCAGAATCACCCCGTCAACGGTGTGGAGAAGAGCGTCGTCGAACCCCTCCTCTTGCGCCCTGCGGCCGGCGGCCAGGTTGGGGCCGTACGAGGTGATCTTGGCCCCGGCGAGCTCCCAGGGGACGCCGGCGGCGTGCCAGGGGGCGACCACCGGGAACAGACGGGCGGGCGAGTCGTCCTGCTCCCATGTGTGACCGAAGACGATCACCCGGGAAGGGTCGTCCACCCCTGGGACTGTCGATCCCCGTGTCACCACCACCCGAATCGCACCCTCGCCGAGGGACTGGCTCGTCTGCTCGATCCAGTCGACGAGCCGGCTCCGCTCCGGCAATTCGATTCGGAGCGCCGCGGCGCTGTTGGCGAGACGATCCAGATGCTCCTCCAGGGCAAAGGGATGGCCTCCGTAGCTCTTGATCACCTCGAAGCATGCGTCACCCCGCAGCACGGCGGAATCGGTGACCTCGAGCCTGCCGTCCGAGACCTCACCGTTGATGAGCACCTTGGTGATCATCGGATCTCGGGGCGGTATCGGTTGGTGATGGGCAGTCTGCGATCCTTTCCGAAGGCCTTCGTGGTGATCTTGACACCCGGCGCCGACTGTCTTCGCTTGTACTCGCTGCGGTCGACGAGTCGGGCGACGCTGAGCACGGTCTCGGCGTCGTAGCCATCGGCGACGATCTCGGCCACACCCATGTCCTCTTCGATGTAGCGCTCCAGTATCGGGTCCAGGATGTCGTACGGCGGCAACGAGTCGGAGTCCTTCTGGCCGGGTCGAAGCTCCGCAGACGGCGGCTTGTCGATGCTGCTCTGGGGGATCACTTCGTGATCCTTGTTGCGCCACCTCGCCAGCTCGTAGACAAGTCCCTTGAAGACGTCCTTGAGAACCGAGTACCCGCCGACCATGTCGCCGTAGAGGGTGGCATAGCCCACCGCCATCTCCGACTTGTTCCCGGTGGCCAGCACCAGCGGGCCGTGTTTGTTCGAGATCGCCATGAGGATGGCGCCCCGGGCCCGGGCCTGCAGGTTCTCCTCGGCCAGACCGAATTCGGTCCCTTCGAACACCGGTGCCAGCGCATCGAGCTGGGCGGCGAAGACGCCATCGATGGGGATCAGGTCGAAGCGAATCCCCAAGTTCTCGGCGAGCTGGCGGGCGTCGTCGATCGAGTGCTGCGAGGAGAAGCGGGAGGGCATGGAGACCCCCCAGACCGAGTCGGCGCCCAGGGCGTCGACTGCGATGGCGGCGGTCATTGCGGAGTCGATTCCCCCGGAGAGACCGATCACGACACCCCCGAACCCGTTCTTGGCGACGTAGTCGGCGAGACCGGTGGTCAGAGCGCGGTAGACCTCCTCCGTCGGCTCCAGCAGCGAGGCGATCGACCCCTGACCCGGTCTCTCCTCCCCGACCGGGACTTCCACGACGAAGAAGTCCTCCTCGAACTGCGGGGAGCGGTGGAGCAGCTCCCCGTCGGGGCCGATGACGACCGAGGCGCCGTCGAAGACCAGCTCGTCTTGACCGCCGACCATGTTCAGGTAGACCACCGAGGCGCCGCCGGCCCGTGCCCGTGCCGAGAGCATCTCCTCACGGTCGGCGGCCTTCCCGCGATGGAACGGGGAGGCGTTGATGTTGAGCAGGATTCGGGCGCCCCGGGCCGCCTGCTGGGACGGTGGGCCATCGGCCCGCCAGATGTCCTCACAGATCGACACCCCCACCGGGACCCCCTCGATCTCCCAGATGCGATCGGGCTGGGCCCCCTCGATGAAGTACCGGTCCTCGTCGAATACCCCGTAGTTGGGCAGCAGCACCTTGTGATAGACCCCACGCACCCGGCCATCCGAGATCACCGCGGCAGCATTCGCCACAGCCCGCGGCTCGGCATCCTCGGCCCCACTCGACTTGCCCGTGGCGAAGTCGACGAAACCCACCACAGTGGTGAGCCGCGTCGAGGCTCGGGCCAGACGCCGGAGGGCGGCGATGTTGGCCTCGACGAAGTCCCGTCTCAGCACCAGGTCCTCGGGTGGGTAGCCCGGCAGCGCCAGTTCCGGAACCAACAGGACGTCGGCCCCCGCCTCGGCCGCCCGGGTCATGGCGGCGGCGATCTTCGCCTCGTTACCCGGGATGTCCCCCACGGTGAGATTCAGCTGGGCACCGGCCACACGCAGCCCCATGTGCCTCACGTTACGCCCTCCCCCCTCGGTTCGTCATAGCCTGAACCCGAAGTGAGGGACATCGAACGAGTCGCCGCCGTCCTGGAGGACGTCAGCCCGCCTCTCGCCGAAGCCGTGCGACGCCGCCCTGACCTGCTGGAAGGCCCGAAACGGTCAGACTCGGTCAGTCTCCGCCTACAGGCGATCCTGATCGAGACCGTCCTGGCCGACGTCGAGGGGCGCCTCGATCTGGCCGTCATCACGGCCCGGCTCTCCGACGCCATGGACAACCTGGTCAGCGAGGTGCTCGAGGAGGCGCGGGTCTCGCTGGCGGAGCGAAACCCGCTGGCCGCGGAGATCGGGTTCGCGGTCATCGCCATGGGCAAATGGGGGGCGCGCGAGCTGAACTACTACTCCGATCTCGACCTGATGTTCGTGCACGAGCCCGTCCCGGGCGACGAGACAGGCAGTAGAGCCGCGGCCATCGCCCTCGCCAGCCGTCTGATGGCCACACTCTCCGCCCAGACCTACGACGGGCCCGTGCTGAACGTCGACGCCGACCTGCGCCCCGAGGGCGCCAGGGGCCCCCTGTCGAGGAGCCTGGACGGCTACCTGGGCTACTACGAGCGGTGGAGCGAGGCTTGGGAGCTGCAGGCGTTGCTCAAGGCGCGTCCCGCCGCAGGGAATCCAGGGCTGGGCGAGAAGTTCCGGGCCATGTGCGATCACATCGTATGGGAGGAAGGTCTCGACGCCGATGCCCTGCGCTCGATCCGGGCCCTGAAGGCAAGGGTCGAGTCAGAGGCCCCCAGTCTCGACATCAAGCGATCCCGGGGCGGGATCCGCGACATCGAGTTCGCCGTCCAGTTGCTGCAACTCGTCCACGGTCGATTCGATCGGGACCTGCGCTCGCCGTCGACCCTGGACGCCATCGAGGCGCTCAGCGCCCACGGCTACATCGAGGAAGACGAGGCAAACCGTCTCGCCGAGGCATACCGGTTCCTGCGTGACGTCGAGCACCGGTTGCAGCTGTACGAGTTGAAGCAGACCCACCTCCTGCCCACCACGGAACGGGACCGGGAGCGTCTGGCCCGCAGTCTCGGGTTCACCCAGAACCCGGTAGAAGAACTGGAGACCCGTCTGGCCGCAGTGCGGGAGACGGCGCGTGACCTCCACGAGCGGCTCTACTTCCGACCCATCCTGGACGCGCTGGTCGGCCTCGAGGACGCCCGGCTCGACCCCGAGGCGGCCGCGGTGCGGCTCGAAGCGCTCGGTTTCCGCGATGTGATGGCGGCCACCCGGGCCGTGACCGAGCTCACTTCGGGTCTGACCCGTCGCTCCCGTGTCATGCAGCAGGTACTGCCTTTGATGCTGGACTGGATCTCGCGTGCCCCCGACCCCGACCTCGGTCTGTCCCAGCTTCGGCTGCTGCTGGCCCGCACCGCCGACCACGCCGCCCTGATCACCCTGCTCCAGAACAACCCGGTCGCCGGCGAGCGGCTCTGCACCCTCCTCGGCACCGGGAAGCTGGTCGGCGACCTCATCGATCGCATCCCCGAGTTCATCCCCCGGCTGGCTGACGAGTCGGAGATCGCCGACATCAGGGAGGGCCGCGACGCGACGGAGCGTCTCATTGGTCTTCTCGACAGCCGCCTCGACGAAGAAGCCCAGGTGGGGACCATCCGGCGGTTCATCCGGCGTCGCAAGCTCCGCATCGCCGCCCGCGACATCCTCCTCGAGGCCAGCCCCGAGTCCACCCTGCTCGCCCTGTCTGACACTGCCGACTCGGCCGTGACCGGGGCGTATCACATGATTTCGAGCACCGAGCCCGCCTTCGCGGTGATCGCCATGGGGAAGTGGGGTGGGAGGGAGCTCTCATACGGGTCGGACATCGACCTCATCTACGTCCACGGTGACCACGTGACCGCCGAGCGGGGTACCCAGCTCGCCGCCCAGATGGAGAGGATCCTCTCCCGACCCGACCGCCACGGTGAGGGGTATCAGCTCGACGCCGGGCTGCGTCCCGAGGGTCGGAAGGGCGCCTTGACCAGATCCATCGACTCCTACCGCCGCTACTACGAGCAATGGGTGGAGCCCTGGGAGCTTCTCGCCCTGGTCAAGGCGCGCCCGGCGACCGGTCATCCCGACCTCCTCGACCAATACATGGACCTCATCGAGCCCGTGGTCTGGCAACCGAGCCTGCCCGAGGCAGTGGTGAGGGGGATCCGGTCCATCAAGGCGCGGGTCGAGTCGGAGCGGATCCCGGTCGACGAGGACCCCGACTTCCACCTCAAGCTGGGGCCTGGGGGCCTGAGCGACGTCGAGTTCGTGACCCAACTCCTCCAGCTCCGTCACGGAGGCGAGCTGCCGGAGCTACGGGTCACGGGGACCTTCCCCGCCCTCCGTGCCCTCAGGGACGCCGGGATCCTCCCAGAGCCTGACTACGAGGCTCTGCACGACGCCTACCTGTTCTGCACCCGGGCCCGTCTCCGGCTCCACCTGCAGAGCGGGCGAGTCTCCGATTCGTTGCCCACCAGCCCGGAGGCCACCGCCCGCCTGGCGATCTCACTCGGGTTCGATCGTGTCGGCGAGCTACGCGAGGAGTATCGGCGCTGCACGCGTCGAGCCCGACGCAGCTTCGAGCGTCTCTTCTACGACTGAGTCACTCCGGTTAGGCTCGCCGGTCATGTCCGGCCCTGAGGAGCTGGCGGGGCTGGTGAGAGAGGTCACCCCTCGCGTCGTCGAGCTCCGACGTCAGCTCCACCGCCATCCTGAGCCGTCCGACCGCGAGTTCGTCACCACCGACCTGATCTCGAACTTCCTCGCCGATGCCGGTCTTAGCTTCCACGATCGGCAGCCGAAGACGGGTGGCTGGGTCGATCTCGGTCCCGATCCGGTGATCGGATTCCGGGCAGACATCGACGCCCTGCCCATAACCGAGCCGACGGACAACGACCCCCGTTCTCTGTTCGAAGGGTGGATGCACGCCTGCGGGCATGACGCCCACGCCGCCGTCGCGGCCGGAATCGCGCTGACGCTCTCCACGCTCGACCCGCCACCACCGGTGCGGGTCATCTTCCAACCGGCGGAGGAGAGCTTTCCTGGTGGCGCATCCGAGCTGGTCGAGGAGGGCATCGTCGACGACATCGAGGCCCTGCTCGCCTTTCATGTCGACCCGACTCTTCGCGTCGGACGGATCGGGAGCCGGGTAGGCCCGATCACAGCCGGGGCAGGCAGTCTCACCATCGTTCTCCACGGCCCCGGGGGGCACACCTCGAGACCACATCGCACAGTCGATCTGGTGGCAGCTGCGGCGCGGGTGGTGAGCGAGTTGCCGGAGGCGATCCGGGCCGAGCTCGACGAGCGATCGCCTGTTGTCACCGTGTTCGGGGCGATCCACGGGGGCGATGCCCCCAATGTCATCCCGACCGAGGTCATCCTGCGAGGAACGGTGCGCACACTCGACACCGGGCTGTGGGACGTCCTGCCCTCCCTGGTCGACAAGAGCCTGGGGGCGATCCTCAGCCTGACCGGCGCCGGATACACCCTCGACCACCAGCAGGGAATCGCCCCGGTGGTCAACGACGATCGTGTCGTCGACGTCGCCACCAGGGCGATCACGGCCGTACTGGGCGAGGAAACCGTGGTGCCGACCGAGACCTCGATGGGCGGTGAGGACTTCTCCAGCTACCTGACCAAGACCAGAGGTGCGCTTTTCCGGCTGGGAGCGGCCTCCGGGGGTGGCGACCTGCACTCGGCTTCGTTCTCTCTCAACGAGGAGGCCATCCCGGTCGGGATCCACGGCGGGGCCGCCGCTCTCCTCGGTCTCACCTCTCAGTGAGAACCGGGTGGGACCTGGCCGAAGGTTTACGATCACAGTGTGGCCTCCTCCGTTGCCCCGCCACCCGGATACACGCCCCACATCGGCGAGACCCGCCAGTACTGGCGGGACATCATCCTCGGCGTCAACGACGGGCTCGTTTCCATGTTCCTCCTGGTCGTCGGTGTGGTCGGTGGCGGGTTCGACCGTGAAGAGGTCCTCCTCACCGCAGTGGCAGGTGCAATCGCAGGAGCCATCTCGATGGCTGCCGGCGAGTATCTGGCCACCAAGTCCCAGGACGAAGTGCTCAAGGCCGAGTTGGCCCTGGAGAGGTCTCACATCGCCGAGTTCCGCGAGGAGGAGTTGGCACAGCTCCGTGGCTTCTTCGCAGACATGGGTGTCGAAGAGCGTCATCTCCCCGGGGTCATGGCCGCCTTCGAGGACAACGACGAGGCACTGCTCAACGCGATGGGCGCTCTCGAGTTCGGTGTGGTCGACTCCGAGCGACGCTCCCCCTTCCGGGCCATGGCCGCCTCGGGTCTTCTCTTCCTGGCCGGGTCCCTGCCCTCGATCGTCCCCTTCGCCCTGATCGAAGCTGTCCGTCCGGCCCTGGGTGTGGCGACCGCCCTCTCTCTCGGGGGTCTCTTCGTGGTCGGGTGGGTAAAGGCCACCGTGGCCCGAACCCCCAGGATCAAATCGGGTCTGGAGAATCTGGTGGTGGCCGGGGTCGGAGGATTCCTGGCCTGGGGGATCGGCCGCATGTTCGGCGCCACCGTCACCTAGTTAGCAGAAGAAGAAATAGTGCTTGCAAAAGTTTGCAGATAGCTGTATGCTTGCAGTAGATGAACGAGAGCAAGCATGGTGAGTTGGGTGAGTTCATCCGAGCCCAACGAGAGCGTGCCAATCTCTCTCTTCGGAGACTGGCGGAGAGCGCGGGTATCTCAAACCCGTATCTGAGCCAGATCGAGAGGGGGATTCGCAAGCCCTCGGCCGAGATCCTGAAGAATCTCGCCCGTGCCCTCGAGATCTCGTCCAACACCCTTTACACCAGGGCCGGACTGATCGACGAGGAAATGCCACCGCCGTCGGTGTTCGAGGCAATCGACAACGACGACAGATTGAGCGGTGAGCACAAGAAGGTCTTGCTCGACATGTACCGGGCACTGGCCCGGACCAACGCAACGACGTCAGACGAACAGGAGTAAGAAGATGCAGGCGAAAAACGTTCTGTATGCCGCAGTGGGCGCCCCCGTCGTGGTCGCCCGCAAGGTGGGCAGCCAGATGAGTGTCCTCAAGGAGCGCGTCTCCGAGGAGACCGCCAGTTACACCAAGGTCGCCGAGAAGGCGATCGACGAATGGGCTGTCGAGGGCGAGAAGGTCGTCGCCGGCATCCGCGAGGGCAAGGTCGTCGAGGAGATCTCCCAGAAGGTCGATCTCGATCAGGCCAAGGAGCAGGTCAGCAAGCTTCGTGACCAGCTCGAGGACATGCTCGCCACCTGGCGTCAGTCCTTCCGCCCCGAGAAGGTGGCCGAGACGGCTGCGGAGAAGGTCGAGAAGACCGCTCCCGCCAAGCCCGCCACCCAGAAGCCGGCTGCCAAGGCTGCCAGCAAGCCGGCCACCAAGACTTCGGCTGCCAAGACGACCAAGTCGTCTCCGGCTGCGAAGACGAGCTCTGCGAATTCGACCGCCAAGTCGAACTCCTGAGCTCACTCCTCCTCACACCGAAAAGGGGGCCCTACGGGCCCCCTTTTCATTGATCTTGGTCCGGTGACAGTATTGATGGTCGGGCGACTTCGAGTGTCCGGCTCCGACGGCCTGAGGCGATCGCCGCCCAGGGGGCCAAGGGGAATCTGCAGACGTACATTTTCTGGCTCACTCGAACAGACGCCGGTCGCCCGACAGCTACCGCCCGCCCGGTCAGGCGTTGATCGAGGGGTCGATCTCGGTGGCGGCGGCGATCCAGCTCAACACCATGGCTTCCGTCGGAAGCCGCTCCACCACCTTCTGCGAGCCGTTGAGACCGATGATCTTGGCCAGCAGGGCCGTGGGGTTCCTCCTCCTCAGATCCCGGAGCGTGTCCACTCCCGCCTCGACCAGGAGGGCGGCGTACTCGGCGCCGACTCCCCTCACCCGAAGGAGGTCGGCGTGATGAACCCACATCTGCAAGTCCTTCGGTGACAGACCCGTCTTCTTGGCCAGCTCGGTGCGTCCCCGGCGGGTCGATGCCAGCTCAACCAAGGACTTGCTGGTACGGATCCCCACCTTGCGAAGCTTCGTCGCCTCCCGATGACCGATGCCAGCGACTTGATCGATCCGCGCCATCTCGCCCTTCTCTACACCGCAGCTGATCGAAGATCCGAATATAGACAAACCGGGGCACACCGAATCATGCCGGATGCCGCGGTTTCATCTCCTCGACGTCGGCGTCGGTGTCGACGTCCCGGGGTGCCGCTTCCGAGAACCACACCTCGTTGACCCATTCCGGGTGGGCCTGCCAGAGACGTCGTGCCCCCTCGTCCCCCTCCAATGACATGAGCCGGGGCCAGAGGGAGCGGTCGACGACCACGGGATTGCCCCAGCTGTACCGGTACTTGGGGATGGTCACCGGTTTCGTGCTCCTCTCGTGGGAGGCCAGCAGCTCGCGGACCACCTCGGCGGGAACGTCCGGCTGGTCCCCGATGACGATGAGCGCCTGGTCGCATCGGGAGAGACGGGTCAGGGCATCGAGTCCAACGCGGAGCGAGGATGCGATCCCCTCATCCCACTCCAGGTTCTCGACGATGTAGACGTCGTCGAGATCGGTCTCCTCCATGATCCGCTCGGCGTCGTGACCGAGCACGACCCAGATCTCGTCGACCGGGAACTGCCGCGTCCTCGCCACGACGTGGCCGAGGAGATTGGAGCTGCCCCAGGGCTCGAGCTGCTTGGTGCGGCCGAGACGTCTGGAGCCTCCGGCAGCGAGGATGACCGCGGCTGTGGACATGGCGGGAATGTAGCCAGCGCAGCCGTCGTGGCTCAGACCAGGGCAACTACCGGGAATCGTGTCAGAGCGCCGACACCGGAGCGGTCCAGAGGTGAGGCGACCGACACCTGAGTCACCGTGCCGCCGGCGGCCACCCCTGCCTCCATCACCGCGGCCACGATGTCGTCGATCTCGAACATGGTCGCCCCACAGACCGGGCAGGTGACACCCTCGCGGGCCAGACGTCCGCAGACGTCACAGAGGACACCCGGCTTGGTGAACTCGCCGGCCACCACCAGGGTGTCGATCGCCTGGATGTTGGCGGCGTCCAGCACCTCCTGCAGACCGAGCACGGCGTTGCCACCGCTCCACGCCGTGTCGCAGACCCGCTCGGCCAGTTCGCTCTGCTGCTCGTGGAGGATCCGGCCGTTCAGGGCACCCACCTCGGCGCGCAGCATCGGGATGCCGACGGTTTGAGGACTGGCCACGAAGGAGGCGCGTGGCAAGCGGGCCAGATACGGGTGCAGGGTGCGAGCGATCTCCTCCACCATCTCCTCATGGCTGCCGATGGCGATGTAGTCGAAGGGTCTGCGCACGTGACGGTCGAGCAGCCGCTCTCCCGCCTCCCGCCACACTCTCACGGTCATCTCCTCGGCCCGCGACCGGACCGTCTGCTCGTCGTAGCCGGAGAAGCCTCCCCAGCTTCGATTCCCGACATCCGCCCCGATCGGGTCGCCGATCTCCTCGACGATCCCCTCCACGGCGGTGAACGTCCGGGCCACGGACCGATCGGCGACCAGCAGCGAGCTGCGCAGGGGGCGTGGCGAAGCCCTCAGCGGTCTCAGGTAGGGGCGGGGCCCGATGGCGGACACGTTGGGGACGGTGTGACCGAGTCGCTCCAGGGCGAAGATCCCGTCGAAATCCGAGGCGAAGATGGCGTAGCCCGGGGTGGGCTCCACCTCGAACCGATCCGCCAGAGCGTGGATGCGCTCTGCGTCGTTCCTGACACTCTTCTGGACCGACCGGTCCATCCCATCGGCCCGCTCCCGGATCGGCTTCAGCAACTCGGACAGGAGAGCGGCGTAACCGCCGGGGCTCGGTCGGGCGGCGTAGACGGAGACGAGTGAGCCGGTGTGGCTTCTCAGATCGGCGATGCGGTCGCCTTCCAAGTGGACCTCCGAGATGTCCTGACGGTGGCGTCCGCGCCGAACCTACACACCGGCGACCGGAGTCGTCACAAGGCCCGCATCAACTCGATGGTGAGCTCCTCCTGGATCCACCCCAGGTAGTCGAGGACCTGGCGGCTGTCCTCGGGGAGCCGGTCGTGATCCTCCTCGACGTCAATGCCGAACCTCGCCCCGAGGGCGAGACGGGCCAGGTTGAGCACACGGAGCACCGAGTTCGCCTCTTCGTCGTCGAGGGAGGTCTGATCCCCGCTCACCACCCGCTGGAAGACGGCCCGGTCCGCCCGTCTCGACGCATCCAGATCGGGTCCCATGAGACGCCACCACTCCTGGCTGGCGTCAGGGTCGTCCAGGTACACGGGGACGTTGAGACGGTCGGCCGCCGGGTCGGATCCTGGGGCGCCGATTCCGGCAAGGAGGGGGATGACGTCGCCCAGAAACAGTCTCTCCTCCGGCGTGAGCCGGACCTCGATGCCCTTCCTGGTGGTCCGGAAGTGGGTCACTTCTCGAGGGTCGCCCACAACCCATGGTCGTGGAGCCGGAAGCAGTCCAGCTCCGCCTGCTCGCGAGGGCCGTCCGAGACGATGGCTCTCCCCTCGTGGTGGACCTGGAGCATCAGCTCCGTCGCCTTGGTTTCGTCGTACCCGAAGAGCTTGCGGAAGACGTACACGACGTAGGTCATCGTGTTGACCGGATCGTTCCAGACGACCACCTGCCAGGGCTCGTCGACGTCGACATGCTCGTCGGTGTCAGGGACGATGACTGGTGCTGGGTGTGTTGACATCTCGACCGTCCGCCCGCTGGGCTGACCCTCTACCTTAGGTTGCCGATCCGGCCAGCTCTCCGGCGCAGCTGTCGACGGCGGACTGGAGGTCGGGATCGCCCCACGGGATCCGGTTGGGTGGGAATGGAGACCCGATCCCGTCGAAGTCGGGGTCCGGGTCGGGGTAGTCCTCGACCCCCAAGGCCCGAACACACTCGGCGAACTGGTTGAGCTGCACCCTGAGCAGGTCGGCGAACTCAGGGTCCGGCTGCACCCGCAGCGGGCCGACGGTGAGGTGATGCCCGCAGGTCTCCAGTGCGTCGACCACCGCGCGGTCGCCGAGGTCGAGCCCGGAGAGCGCCTCGGCCATGCGGGGACGCCCCAGCCCGTCTATCGGGATCTCGCCGATGGTCAGCCCTTCGGCGGCCAGACACTCCCGGTAGGCGGCCAGCCCCTGCTCGACCGTGACCGTGGTTGAAGTGGTCGCGATGGTGGTCGTGGTGGTGATCCCGTGCGGGTCTGTGGGCGAGGGCGCCCTAGCGCCTGCCACGCATCCGGTGATCACGAGCAATGTGATCAGCGCGGTGATGACCTTCGTTCGCTGTTCCAAGACGACGTTTGCTCAGAGCTCGTCGGCGAGGATCATGGCGATGTCGCGCACCGGGACGTCGTCCCGGCCCAGTTCCTTGACCCCGTCGTCGAGCATCACGAAGCAGAAGGGGCAGGCGACCGCGATCTCGTCGGCGCCGGTGGCCAGAGCCTCTTCTGCCCGCTCGTTGTTGACCTTCTTCCCGGTGTGCTCCTCGGTCCAGAATCGGGCACCGCCCGCGCCACAGCAGAACGACCGCGTGCCGTGTCGTGGCATCTCGACCACGTTGTTGCCGGAACCGCCCACCACCTGACGCGGGGCCAGGTACACGTCGTTGTGGCGGCCCAGGTAGCAGGCGTCGTGGTAGGCGATCTTCTTCCTCTCGCCGTTCGCCTTGGTCGGCTCGGCCAGACGGCCCTGGGTCAGCAGCTCGGCGAGGAGCTGGCTGTGGTGGACCACCTCGTAGTCACCCCCGAACTGCGGGTACTCGTTGGCGATGGTGTTGAAGCAGTGGGCGCATTGGGTGATGACCTTCTTCACGCCCAGGTCGTTGAAGGTCTCGATGTTCTGCAGGGCGAGCTGCTGGAACACGAACTCGTTGCCGGCCCGTCTGGCCGGGTCGCCGTTGCACACCTCGCGCTGGCCCAGGATCGCGAAGTCGATCCCGGCCTTGTGCAGGAGACGGGCCAGAGCCACCGACGTCGCCCGGTTACGGTCGTCGAACGACCCGGCGCAACCGACGAACCACAAGTACTCGGCGCTGTTCTTGCCGTCCACGCCCAGCATCGGCACCGGGAAGTCGAGCTCCGAGGTCCAGTCCGCCCGGTTCTGCTGGCTCAATCCCCAGGGGTTGGACTGGTTCTCCATGGCGACGAACGCCTTCCCCAACTCGGTGGGGAACTCGGACTCCATGAGGGTCAGGTAGCGCCGCATGTCCAGGATCCGGTCGAGG
>DASSVE010000140.1:0-3159 GCA_035706345.1 Acidimicrobiia bacterium | reverse complement strand
CTCGACATTCAGGCGGGAGGTAATTTCTCCAACCTAACGCTCGCGTTAGGCGTCAAGCCGCGTTAGCTCAGCTGGTAGAGCAGCTGATTTGTAATCAGCAGGTCGTCGGTTCGACTCCGGCACGCGGCTCCGGAAGCCCAAGGTTCAAAAGGAGAACCCCCGTGCTTAGCGCCCGGGGGTTCTTCTCGTTGTCGCCGAAGGGGAGGTTTCGGTTCTCCGACAGCGAATCGGTACCCACCCGACGACCTGGGGAAACCTCCCGATGTGAGGTATCGCGACGGTTGCCGGTAGTCTGAGTGAAGCCAGATCGGGTGAGGTTGGCGACACAGTCGCATTCCCGATGAACCACGGCACTCTCAACTTCGGACGGATCTACCTCTCTCCGCCGCATCTCGACGTATCGCTCACCAGAGCGTGCCATCGACTTGAGATCGGCCACACACAAATCGAGGGAGAACCTCCACTATGTCCGTCACGTTCCAATCGCTCGGCCTCGAGCCCGAGCTCATAGCTGTCCTGTCCCGACAAGGGATCACCACTCCATTTCCGATCCAGGCCGACGCCATCCCCGACACCCTTTCCGGCCGGGACATACAGGGTCGCGCTCCCACCGGGTCCGGGAAGACCCTGGCTTTCGGTCTGCCGCTCCTGTCGCAGATCGGGCGCGGCACACGACGCCTTCCTCGTGCCCTGATACTGGTCCCGACCCGCGAACTGGCGGAGCAGATCAGACGTGACCTGGAACCACTGGCCCGGGCCGTGGACCGTCGGGTGTCCGCCGTGTTCGGGGGGGTGGCCTACGGACCGCAGAAGAAGACGCTCGATCGGGGTGTCGACGTCCTGGTGGCTACACCGGGCCGTCTCGAGGATCTCATCGAACAGGGCGCCCTCGATCTGAGCGAGGTGACGCTCGTGGTCCTCGATGAGGCGGATCGCATGGCTGACATGGGGTTTGTGCCCGCGGTCCGGCGGATCCTGTCTCGAACGAGGCGTCCTCGCCAGACCCTGCTCTACTCGGCCACGCTCGATGGTGACGTCGCCGTCCTCAGCAGGGAGGAGCAGCGTGATCCCGTGCATGTGGTCGCCGAGCCCAAGGGCGGCGAGAAGTCGGATGTCGTCCACCACTTCTGGCGGGTCGACCACTCCGATCGGGTCCGGCACACGGCACAGATCATCGATGCAACTGGACGCACGATCGTCTTCACCCGTACGCGACACGGCGCCGATCGGTTGGCGAAGCAACTCGCCCGGGAGGGCGTGGAAGCCGTGGCGATGCATGGCGGCCGGTCGCAGAGCCAGAGGACCCGGGCCCTGAGTGCCTTCACCAACGGCGAAAAGAGCGCTCTCATCGCCACGGATGTGGCAGCCCGCGGCATCCATGTGGAGGACGTCGACGTGGTCGTTCACTTCGACCCCGCCGGCGACCACAAGGACTACACCCATCGATCGGGCCGAACCGCCCGCGCCGGCGCCCGGGGCGCGGTGGTGAGCCTGGTGTCAGCGGGCCAGGAAGGCGAAGTGAGACGTCTCCAGAAGGCTGTCGGTCTGAGCACTCCCATAGGCGAGCCGAAATTGGATCTGCTGACGTCACCCCGACCACGGGGCACGAAACCGTCCGGGATGCCCCAGGTCGCCGCGCCGGTCGCCGGGGAGGCGACCATCTACGTCGGGAACCTCCCTTGGAGCACCGAGGCTCACGATCTCATCGAGATGTTCGCCGACCATGGTCTAGTCGGTGGCGCCACCATCAGACGTCAGAAGGGGACAGGACGGTCCAAGGGCTACGGGTTCGTCGACATGCCGCCCGGAGACGCGGCGATCGCCATCAGAGCGCTGGACGGCTCTTTGCTGGCGGGTCGCAAGATAAGGGTCCGGGCCGCCCGACCAGCCTGAACCCCGTCCGTTTGGCACAGATCCTCCGCTAGGGTGGTTCCTGAATAGACGCGAAGACGCGTCTACGCCTTGCTCTTGCTCGTTCCGACCGTCGGACAGGCAGCCAGGTATCGGGTCTTCCGATCCTCGGCGCTCGGTGCAGTTACGACGGTTCAGCTCAAAGGAGCAAGCAATGTCATCCAACCTCTACGTTGGGAATCTCTCGTTCAACACCTCGACGGGTCGTCTCCGTGACCTCTTCGCCGAGTATGGCGAGGTCACCTCGGCCCAGGTCATCACCGACCGCGACACCGGGCAGTCCCGCGGGTTCGGCTTCGTCGAGATGGCCACCTCCGACGCGGCCCAGGCCGCCATCACGGCCATCAATGGCACCGAAGTCGACGGTCGCAACATCACGGTCAATGTCGCCAAGCCGAGGACGGCACGCCGATAGGCGGCGTCCCAGGGTTGGTCGATGGCCAGACGTAGCCAGCAGAGCTTCCAGAAACGAGCGCGCGAGCGGGCGCGACAGGACAAGCAAGCGGAGAAGCGGGCCAAGCGTCTCGATAGTCCGCCAGACGAGGACACCGCGCTGTCGAAGTCGGAAGAGGACTCGTTGATGCAGGAGTTCGCCAGGCTGAGCGCCCTGTACCAGGCCTCGGAGATCTCCACCGACGAGTACAACGAGGAGCGTCAACGGATCTTCTCCGAGTTGGGGATCGAGGCCGAAGAGTGAGCACCTCGCCAGAAACCGACGAAGAACGGGCCGCACGTCATGAACGCGAGCGGCTCGAAGCCAACGAGCGGCACGAGCGGGAACGGCGCGCCGAGCACGAACGACACGAACGCGAGCTCCAGAGGGACCGGGACCGTCAAAGAGACGGCGACGACAAGTCCTGACCAGCGGTGAGGCCGATGCAGGCTTCGATCCAACCGAAGCCTGCATCGCCCAAATACACCGTCGGAAACACGGTCGGCCTTACCCTTTTAGCGATGCTGACTGAGGAGGAAAGGGCGATCCTCGACTTCGAACGCGCCCACTGGCTGCAACCAGGACCCAAGGATCAGGCGATCGAGATGAGCCTAGGTCTGTTCGCCGCCGACTACTACGAGCGTCTGCGCCACCTGGTCTTCGACCCCGCCGCCTTTGCATACGACCCACTGACAACTAAACGAGTGCTGGCGCTCATCGAAGAACCGAGACGAACAGGGCTGGCAGTCTCATGACCAACAAGGGCAAGCACTCTTCGCAGACACCCGGGACGTTCTACCGGGACCTGGCCATCA
>DASSVE010000139.1:0-2863 GCA_035706345.1 Acidimicrobiia bacterium | reverse complement strand
CGAGTTCCAGGAGATCCTGCGCGCCGCATTCGCCGAGACCCAGATGTCGTCGAGGCCGACTGCACCTCCCGACCCCCCGTTCTCTGCCGACATCCACGTCGAGACCAAGGTCCCACGGGAGCGTCTGGATCCAATCCTTGAGCACATCACCTCACCCCCGGAAGGCTTCGTCGTCCACCCGAAGCTGACCAGGTTGCTCGAGCACCGAAAGAAGGCCCTCGACGAGGGGGTCGACTGGGCGACCGCGGAGGCACTCGCCTTCGGCACACTCGCCCAGGAAGGCATCGACGTCCGTCTCGCCGGCGAAGACTCGACCAGGGGGACTTTCTCGCACCGGCACGCGGCCATGGTCGACTACGAGACCGGGGCCAGGTGGATGCCCCTCGCCGAGCTGTCCGGGGAGGGATACGGGAAGGTGGCGATCTGGGACTCGCTCCTCTCCGAGTTCGCCGCGGTCGGATTCGAGTACGGCTACTCGATCGCTGCCCCCTCCAGCCTCGTCATCTGGGAGGCACAGTTCGGCGACTTCGCCAACGGCGCCCAGGTGATCATCGACGAGTTCATCGCATCTGGCGAGGCGCGCTGGGGTCAGCCCTCCGGGCTGGTGCTCTTGCTGCCCCACGGTCACGACGGTCAGGGGCCTGATCACTCCTCGGGTCGTCTGGAGCGGTTCCTGCAGCTATGCGCCGAGGGCAACCTGAGGGTCACCGTTCCCTCGACCACCGGTCAGTACTTCCATCTCCTCCGACGTCAGGCGCTGGCACCGGTCAAGAAGCCACTGGTGATCTTCACCCCGAAGACCCCTTTGCGCACCAGAGCGTCCTTCTCGAGCGCCGAGGTGTTCACCGACGGCCGCTTCGAGCCGGTCCTGCCCGACCCCCAGATGACCGAGGGCGCCCGCAGGGTGATCCTCTGCGCAGGCAAGGTGTATCACGACCTGGTGGACCGGAGGGCGGAGCTGGGAATCGACGACGTGGCGATCATCCGTGTGGCCCAGCTCTACCCGGTCGCCACGGACCAGTTGGCGGCGGCGGTGGCGGCACATCCGGGCGCCGAACTGATCTGGTGCCAGGAGGAGCCGGAGAACCAGGGCGCCTACCGATTCATCGGTCCCGAGCTCGCCAAGATCGTGGGACGGATGCCCGAGTACGCCGGCCGCAAGGCGTCGGCATCGACGGCGACCGGTCTGACCAAGGTCCACCTCGCCGAACAGGCGGAGTTGATCGACGCGGCGCTCGGTGTCCAGCACGAGGGTCAGGCGTAGGGTCGAGGCGTTAGTCTCGAAAACGACCACAGCGAGGAGTTCGAGGTGTCTGCCGAAGTGTTCGACAGTGTTTCCGGTTTGAAGTGGCCCCGATGGGCGCTGATCGTGTTCGGCCTGATCTCCGTGGTCGCCGGGGCGATGGCGCTGGCATGGCCCGGAATCACCATCCTGGTCCTGGTGATCCTGCTCGGCATCGACATCCTCATCTGGGGGATCATGCTCATGGTCAACGCCTTCCAGACCGGCGAGGGGCGGCTCCTGGCGGTGATCCTCGGCGTCCTCGCTCTCATCGCAGGGACTTCCCTGTTCCTCCAGCCGTTGCGCAACCTCGGCGTCATAGTGATCGTGTTGTCGGTGTTCTGGGTGGTCGGCGGTCTGATCGAGGTAATCGAGTCGATCGTGGAGCGGGGCAGGAACTGGGGCTGGGAGCTCGTCTCCGGGTTTCTCTCCGTCGCCGCCGGTGTTATCGCCATCGCCTGGCCCGGGATCACCCTCTTCGTGATCGCGGTCATGGCCGGGATCTGGATGATCGCCATCGGCGTGATCCGGCTGATCGCCGCCTTCACCAAGCAGCCGGCGACCGCCTAGAGGCTGGCCGGGGGCAGCTCTCCTGAATCCAGGCTCTCCCTTCGGGGTCCCAGCTCTCTGACGAAGTTGGAGAAGATCCCCGCCGGTGAGGTGAGGAGCACGAGGATCACAGCATGGCGCAGTCCAGAGTGGTCAGACAGACGTTCGGACGCGATAGCCACCGCTCGCCAGCGGCGTGGGCGATCTGCACCCACGGCCGAGCCCGTACCTGCTGACTGAGCTGTCGCACCGCACCGTCGAGCTCGACGAGACACGGCGAGAGCTGACCGATGCGATCACGGTCGGGTGCTCAAGGCGAGGCGCGGATCGCGCTGTCGTCGGCTCGAGCCCCTTGACGGCAAAGTCGAGACCCTTTACAGTCCGTTTCACTCACTAGAATTGCGATTCCGCCCGCCGGTACAACACCTCGTGTCCATCGCCTCCACCACCCACAAACCGAAAGCGCCCTCGAGTGTGCTGGCATCGAAGTGGTTGTGGCGCACGGTCTCAGTCGTCGCCCTGATCGCGGCATGGGAAGTGTTCGGTCGCATGGATGAGCGCCTCCTCTTTCCTCCGCTCAGTCGAGTACTCAAGGCCCTCTGGACAATCGTTTCATCAGGTGAGCTATTTGAGGCCTTCATGGTGAGCCTGCAGGCCTTTGCGATTGCCTTCGTGCTCTCCGTTATTGCTGGCCTTTGGACTGCGATGTTGATGGCGCGGTATCCAGTTGTCGAGCGCATTGCCAATCCCTATCTGGACATGATGCTCGCTGCTCCCACCGTGGCATTCGTGCCTCTCTTCGTCATCTGGTTCGGTCTTGGACTTCCTTCCCGGGTTGGTGTTGTGGTGTCGTTCGCGTTCCCACTCATCACTGCATCGGCCTTCGAAGGATTTCGTGGTGTCGATCGACAGCTGGTGGAAATGGCTCAGTCATACGGGCTGACCGGCCGGCGCATGTTCGCGAAGATCGCTCTACCCGCCTCGCTGCCGTTGCTCATAGCAGGCCTTCGGCTTGGGGCGAGTCGCGCATTC
>DASSVE010000138.1:0-3857 GCA_035706345.1 Acidimicrobiia bacterium | reverse complement strand
AGGACCTTCGCCCCGGCCCGGGCCGGGTCGTTGGTGACGAAGTCCGAGCTGGGTGTGCCGTCCTCGGTGGTGGCCCAGTCGTAGAAGAGGTAACCGCCGTAGCCGGTTCGCTCGGTTCGGGTCAGGAACTGCTTCGGGATGATCTGGTCCGTGTCGACGTCGGACTGGGGGAGCGGGACCATCGTCCCGGTGACGGTGCAGACCGGTTTCACGACCACTCCCTGACATCGACCAGATGGCCGGCCACGGCGGCGGCGGCCGCCATTGCCGGGCTGACCAGATGGGTCCGAGCCCCCCGCCCCTGACGGCCCTCGAAGTTGCGGTTCGAGGTGGAGGCGACCCGCTCCCCGGACGGAATGACGTCGTCGTTCATGGCCAGACAGCTGGAGCAGCCTGCCTCACGCCAGGAGAAGCCCGCCGACTCGAAGATCCGGGCGAGACCCTCGGCCTCCGCCTGCGCTTTCACCTGCATGGACCCGGGGACGACCACGGCGCTGACGCCGTCGGCCACCCGTCGGCCCGCCACCACCCTCGCCGCGGCACGCAGGTCGTCGATACGCCCGTTCGTGCACGAGCCCAGGAAGACATGCTGCACCGGGATCTCTACGAACGGGGTGCCGGGACGAAGATCCATGTACTGGAGGGCCCGGATCACCGAATCGCGCTCCACCGGGTCGGTGTAGGCCTCAGGATCGGGCACCTTGGAGGTGATCGGGGCGGTCTGGCCCGGGTTGACACCCCAGCTGACGTGGGGGACCAGGCTGGCGGCGTCGATGTGATGGACGGTGTCGAAGCTGGCATCCGGGTCGCTCTCGAGCCTCGACCAGTACTCGACGGCTGCGTCCCAGTCGGCGCCCTTGGGCGCCTGTGGTCGGCCTTCCAGATAGTCGAATGTGGTCTGATCGGGAGCGATCATCCCGGCCCGGGCCCCACCCTCGATCGACATATTGCAGATCGTCATCCTCTCCTCCATGGAGAGCGCGCGGATGGCGTCACCGCGGTACTCGATGACGTGACCGACCCCGCCACCGACGCCCAACTGGGCGATCATTCCCAGGATCAGGTCCTTGGCGGTCACTCCGGGGGGGAGCTCACCGTCGAACTGGACCGCCATCGTCCGGGGACGCTTCTGCCAGAGAGTCTGGGTGGCCAGTACGTGCTCCACCTCGGAGGTGCCGATGCCGAAGGCGAGAGCGCCGAAGGCGCCGTGGGTGGAGGTGTGGCTGTCGCCGCAGACGATGACTTTCCCCGGCTGGGTGTAGCCGTTCTCCGGCCCAACCACGTGGACGATACCCTGACGGGGGTCGTCCAGCCCGAAGAAGGTGATCCCGTGCTTCTCGGTGTTCCTTCTCAGGGTGTCGACCTGCTTCTTCGACTGCGGGTCCCTGATTCCGAGCGCCCTGCCGGTGGTGGGGATGGCGTGATCGACGGTGGCCAGGGTCAGATCGGGCCGGCGGACTTTCCTTCCTTCGTATTCGAGGGCGGAGAAGGCCTGGGGCGACGTGACCTCGTGAACCAGGTGGAGGTCGACATAGAGCAGGGTTGGATCGCCGCCGACCACGACGTGGTCGTCCCAGATCTTCTCGAACATGGTCCGCCCGCTCATGCCTGTACCTTCGCCGTTTCCTTTACCAGGGCGGCCACGCGATCGCCTACCTCCGTGGTGGTGGCCCCCATCTCACCTGCCCGGAGTGAGGGGAGCGAGCCCGCAACGGTCGCCACCGCGGTCTCGATGGCGTTCGCCGCTTCCGTCTCGCCCAACTCCTGCAGCATCATCGCTGCGGCCCCGATGGCCGCCAGTGGGTTGATCTTCCCGGTCCTCTCGAATCCGGGCGCCGTCCCCCCGATCGGCTCGAACATGGAGACACCGTTGGGGCTCACGTTGCCCCCGGCAGCGATGCCGAGCCCACCCTGGATGGCCGCGGCCAGGTCGGTGATGATGTCGCCGAACATGTTGTCTGTCACGATCACGTCGAAGCGGCCCGGATCCTCCACCATCCACAGACAGGTGGCGTCCACATGGGCATACGCCGTTTCCACATCCGGGAACTCCTCGGCCACCTGATCGAAGACCCGCTGCCAGAGATCCCACGAGTACTTGAGGACGTTGGTCTTGCCGCACATGGTGAGATGCCGCCTGGGACGGGTCATGGCCAATTCGAAGGCATACCGGACGCATCGCTCCACGCCGTGCCAGGTGTTGACCGATTCCTGCACCGCCACCTCGAAGGGGGAGTCCTTGGCGGTGAAACTCCCTTTTCCCACGTAGAGACCCTCGCTGTTCTCCCTGACCACCACGAAGTCGACCTCCTCGGGTGCGACGTTGGCGATGGGGGAGTGAACCCCGGGATGCAGCTTGACCGGGCGCAAGTTGATGTACTGGTCGAGCTCACGTCTCAGACGGAGCAGGATGTCCTGTTCCAGGATCCCGGGCGGGACCTCGGGATGCCCGACTGCGCCAAACAGGATGGCGTCCGACTCGCGAAGCCGATCCAGGACCTCTCCGGGCAGGGTCTCCCCGGTGCGCAGGTAACGCTCCCCACCGAGGTCGTAGGTTGTCAGGTCGAGGTCGAACCCGTAACCGGCAGAGGCGACTTCGAGGACCTTGAGGGCCTCGGTGATCACTTCGGGGCCGGTGCCGTCGCCGGGGACGACGGCGATCCGATGGCTACTCATCGGTACGAGTCGGCAACACCCTGGAAGATCTCCATCCCGGTCTCGGCTTCATCCACGATCGCCTGGAGACGATCGCCCCTGACCTCGCCGTTGCGCCCGGCGGCCTCCTTCGCCCGGGCGAACGCCCGCTCGAACGACGAATCGGAGGTGAATGTCACCCCCATGTCGTCCATGGCGTTCTTGAAGGCGGCGCGCTGCTCGCCCTCCTTCTTCGTGGTGTCGACTGTGATTGTCCTTGTCATTGTCTTGCTTTCGTCCTGGTCTTTTGGTTGTTGCCCGTCACGCCTGTCCTACCGGCGTGCGCGCCACATCTGAGAGCTTCTTCATGGCCACACGGCCGGACTTCACGAGGTCCATTACCCCGTATGGCTTCATGTGATCGATGAACGAGGCGAGATGCTCGGGGGTCCCGGCCAGCTCGAAGGTGATCGAGTTCTGGGCGAGATCGATCATCCGGGCCCCGAACAGACCGGCGGTGTCCCCGATCTCGCCCCGCTCGGCGGGACCACAGGCGACCCGGGCGATCATCACCTCGCTCTCCAGAGCATCGCTGCGCTCGAGCTCGGTGACCTTGATCACGTTCACCAGCTTGTGGAGCTGCTTCTTCAGCTGCTCCATCTCGGGAGCGTCGACCACGACGGTGATGTGCGACCGGCCCGGTACGTGGGTAGGCCCGACGGCGAGGGAGTGGATGTTGAAGGCGCGATTGGAGAACATGGCAGAGACCCGCGCCAGGACCCCCGGCTTGTCCTCGACGATCACCGAGAGTGTGTGCTGGGTCACAGATCGGCCTTGCTCATCACGATGTGGTCGTTGGAGCCCCCGGCAGGGACCATCGGGAAGCACATCTCCTCGGTGTCGGTGACCACCTCGAGCAGGACCGGACGGTCGTCCACCGCCAGAGCCTTGTCGATGGCAGCATCGACCTCGCCCGGGTTGTCGACCTGGAGACCGACACAGCCGAGCGCCTCGGCCAGCTTCGGGTAGTCGGGGATGGTGGTGCCCAGGTCGACGGCGGAGAGACGCCCGCCGTAGAAGAGGTTCTGCCACTGCTTGACCATGCCGTAGCCGCCGTTGTTGAACACGACGACCTTGACCGGGATGTTCTCGGTCGAGGCGGTGATCAGCTCCTGGAAGGTCATCTGGAAGCAACCGTCGCCGTCGAGAGCGATCACGAGCTC
>DASSVE010000137.1:0-37367 GCA_035706345.1 Acidimicrobiia bacterium | reverse complement strand
GGTCGCGTGACCCGGCGCTTCGTGGTCGTGTGGCTGAGGATCAGCCGCCGGTTGTGGTGGCGGTCACGTCTTCGATGTCCTCGTAGGTGATGTCGAAGTCCGGGCCGAACCACTTCACACCCAGCTCCTCCATGGTGCCGTCTTCACGCATGGCGGCGATGGCCGCGTTCACCGGCGCCACCAGATCGGACCCCTTCGGGAAGATGAACCCGAGAGGATCGGACTGGAGGGGGTCGTCGATGGTCTCGATCTGGTCGGCGTTCTCGCCGATGTAGCCGAGACCTGCCGCATCGTCGATGATCACGACGTCGACGTCGCCGGCGATGAGCGCCTGGATTGCCAGACCGAACTGGTCGAACGCCTCGATCCGGTCCTCGCCGACCAACTCGGCCGCCAGCTCGAAGTTGGTGGTGCCCACCTGGGTGCCGACGATGGCGTCCGAGTCGACCACGTCGTCGACGGAGGTGAATCGGTCGTCATCGAGCTGCTTGATGAACTTCTGCTGGACCACCATGTAGGGCTCGGAGAAGTCGACGATCTCCTTGCGCTCGTCTGTGATCGAGATGCCATCGGCAGCGGTGTCCAACTCTCCGTTGGCCACCTGATCGATCACGGCCGGCCAGGCCGATTCGACGAACTCGGGCACACAGTTGAGCCGTTCGCAGATGTCGTTCCAGGCGTCGTAGTCCCAACCCTGGCCCTCGGTCTCACCCGCGAGGATGAAGTTGAAGGGCAGGTAGGCGTTCTCGACCCCGACGGTCACGGTGGCACCGCCCAGATCGGTGAGCCCGCCTTCGCCGCCGGTGGTGGTGTCGGCGCCGCCGGTGGTGTCAGACCCGGGGACGGTCGTGTCCCCGCCCCCACCACCGTCGCCGCACGCTGCGACCAGGATCGCCAATGCGGCCATCAGTGCAATAACACGCGTCATTCTTTTCATGGTTTTGGGTTCCTCCTGTAAAGGACCTAGGGGGAGCGTAATGCTCCAAACCCCCTGTGCCAGCCGGGAACCGCAAACCTCGAGTAGTGGGCTCCCTTTGTGGGGCCCGGCGTCCCCGAAAAAAGACATCGTTGGGGACATGCCGTTAGGGTCACGGCCCAGAGCGGATTCGATCCGCGTCGATTCCCTATCTGACGGAGGACCGATGAAGAGAATCAAGTCACTGACACTGCTCGCCGTCATGGCGTTGATCTTTGCTGCCTGTACCGAGGCAGCGGACACCACGACCACCGCTGGCGAAGGGGATGGGGTTGGCACCACTGTTGCTGAGGGAGGTCAGGAGAGCGGCGAATCGCTTCTCGATGTGGTGCAGGATCGCGGGGTGCTGAACTGTGGCACCCGTGACGCCCTTCCCGGGTTCGCGGTTCTCGACGAGAACGGCGAGCACATTGGATTCGACTCGGACTTCTGCAGGGTCATCGCCGCTGCCGTGCTTGGAGATGCGGAGGCAGTCGAACACATCGATCTCGAGACAGCGGACAGATTCACTGCCCTCCAGTCGGGTCAGATCGACGTACTGGTGCGCAATACGACCTGGACCGCGGGCCGTGACGGCGAACAAGGCGCCACATTCCTGACCACGACGTTCTACGACGGGCAGGGGATGATGGTGAACACGGGAGACTTCGAGAGCGTCGCCGACATGGACGGCGTCGTCGTCTGTGTCGCCACCGGCACCACCACCGAGGGCAACGCCGCCGCCGAGGCGGCCCGGCTCGGCCTCGATTGGGAAGTCCGCCCGTTCCCGGACACGGACCTCCTCCAGGAGGCGTTCATCGCCGGCCAGTGCGACGGGTGGAGCTCGGACGTCAGCCAGCTCACCGGCTTCCGGTCCGTGTACCCCGATGGGCCCGATGCACTCACCATCCTGCCCGAGGTCTTCTCGAAGGAGCCACTGGCGCCTGCCGTGCTCGACGGCGATACCGCCTGGGCACAGGCTGTCGACTGGGCCATCCTCGCCACCATTCAGGCGGAGGAGCTTGGCATCAGTTCCGAGAACGTCGACGAGATGCTCGAGTCCGACGATGTGAATGTCCGCCGCTTCCTCGGACAGGATTTCGAGGACGAGGAGGGCAACATCACGACCTTCGACCCGCAGCTCGGCCTGCCGATCGACTTCAACTACCAGGTGGTGAGTCAGGTGGGCAACTACGGGGAGATCTTCGAAGAACACCTGGCCCCGCTCGGCCTGGAGCGTGGTGTCAACGCGTTGTGGACTGATGGCGGGTTGATGTACGCACCGCCCTACCGTCCGTGATCGATCGATTCCGGGGCGGCCGCATGGCCGCCCCGGGGTCTGACCACGTATGACAACGACCGTTCGGTCCCGGCCACGTTTCTACCGGGACGTCCGCATCCTGACCTGGGCCTTTCAGCTCCTGGTCTTCGCGGTAGTGGCCGCGGTAGGGCTCTGGCTCTGGGGGAACTTCCGACGCAACACGGCCTCC
The DNA here is from genome assembly GCA_035706345.1 of Acidimicrobiia bacterium. Classification (GTDB taxonomy): domain Bacteria; phylum Actinomycetota; class Acidimicrobiia; order Spongiisociales; family ZC4RG35; genus JANQRA01. The sequence continues at coordinate 34,922 of DASSVE010000137.1, read as the reverse complement.
AGCGGTATCCCCACCAGTTTCGACTTCCTGAGCAACCCGACGACCTTCAGTATCCCTGGGGCAGATTTCTCGCCCAATGAGCCGGTGCGCAACGCCTACATCGTCGGTCTGATCAACACGTTGCGGGTCTCGATCGTCGGGATCGTGTTCGCCACGATCGTCGGGGTTCTGGTCGGCATCGGACGACTCGCCCAGAACTGGGTGGTGAGCCGTCTCAGCACCGTCTACGTGGAGTTGTTCCGCAATCTCCCGCTCCTGGTCCTGCTCACTTTCATCTTCCTCGGCGTGGTCCTGCAGTTTCTTCCCGCAATCGCCGATTCCTGGACGCCCCTGGGCTGGTTCGTCTTCTCGAACCGCGGGATCGGAGTCCCCTGGTACGACGGCATCAGTGGATGGTCGCTGGTGGGCCTGGTGGCCGTGGGCGGCCTGGGTTGGTGGCTCATCGCCCGCTGGCGTCGGAAGGTCCACGAGCGAACCGGGCGTCCATCGCGGGGCGTGCTGCTCGGGGGAGGCTTCTTCGTCCTGGCTCTCGTGCTCGGGTGGGTCGCCCTGGGCGGGGGCATCACGTTGCCCGCCGTCGACGGGCGTCAGATCGCCGGCGGGATTCGGGTCGATCCCTCCTTCTTCGCGCTGCTGATCGCCCTCTCGGTCTACACAGCCAGTCACATCGCCGAGATCGTCCGAGGGGCCATCCAGGCGATTCCCAAGGGTCAGAGCGAGGCGGCGATGGCGTTGGCACTCAAAGGCTTTCAGCGGATGTGGTACGTGATCCTGCCCCAGGCAATGCGGGTCGCCATCCCGCCCCTGGGGAATCAGTACCTCAACCTGATCAAGAACTCCTCGCTGGGCGCAGGCTTCGCCTATTTCGAGTTGACCAACGTGACACAGGTGACTGTGGGCAACGGCTCTCCGGCGGTGCCTGCGTTCTTCCTCACCCTGCTCTTCTACGTCGTCCTCTCGTTGGTGACTTCCGCCATCGTCAACATCGCCAACCGTCGATTCAAGGTCGTGGAGCGATGAGCGCGGATGCAATGCGCCCCCCGTCCCGCTCCGGCCCAAGCGAGTGGATGCGCAGGAACTTGTTCCGCACCTGGTACGACACGGTTCTCACCGTGGTCTTTGGGGCGCTTGCCCTCTACGTGCTGGCACGGGCGATCGTCTTCGTGTTCGTCGACGCCCGATGGGAGATCATCGAGGTCAATCTCAAGCTGCTGATGGTTGGCAGGTGGCCGTCCGAGGAGCTCACCACCATCGCGGTCGCGGTTGCGATGACAGGGCTCCTGATCGGTCTCGTCGCCGGTTTGGTTCGTGGCCGACAGGTCAGGGCGGGGACTGCCGTGAGACCCTCGATCGGCAGCCGGTTGGCCGACCTCGCCGGTCGGTTCTCCCTCCTGATCGGAACCGCGCTCCTCCTGCTGGCCCTCACCGACACCGCCGGGCCCTGGACGATGGCCATCGCCACGCTGGTTGCCGGTGTCGTCGGTCGTCTCGTGGGCGGGTGGCTGGGAAGCAGGTTCCTTCCCAGATGGGTGACGAGGCTGGGAGCCCTGCTGATCGTGGCGATCCCCTTCGTCGTGTTCTTCTATCTGAACAGGGCGGTCCCGCTCGCGGCGTGGGAGGGGTTCTTCTTCAACATCACCGCAGCGATGGCCGGCATCCTGCTGTGTTTCCCGTTGGGCGTGCTCCTCGCCCTGGCCAGGCGATCCCGTCTCAGGCTCCTGCAGAGCATGTCGATCGTCTACATCGAGTTCGTGCGCGGGGCACCGTTGTTCGTCCTGCTCCTCATGGCCAACGTCTCGCTCGAGTTCTTCGTCCCTGCCGCGATCGCCCCGTCCAAGGTGGTCCGTGCGATCACAGTCTTCACGTTGTTCACCGCGGCCTATCTGGCCGAGATCGTCCGGGGAGGTCTGCAATCGGTGCCCCGGGGTCAGGAGGAGGCAGCCACTGCCCTCGGGCTGAGCCCCTTCAAGTCGATGCTGCTCATAGTGCTCCCTCAGGCGCTGCGAAACGTGATACCCGCCCAGATCGGCCAGTTCATCTCCTTGTTCAAGGACACGACGCTGGCCGGTCTCGCTTTGGGCATACTCGACATGCTGAGTGCAGCCCAGGTGATCACCCAGCAGCCCGCCTTCCGGGGCCAGGGTCTGATCATCGAGACACTGGTCTTCGTAGGATTCCTCTTCTGGGTCGGTTCATTCACGATGTCCAGGGAGAGTCAGAGGTTGGAGCGCAAGATAGGAGTAGGTGAGAGATGACCCAGCCCGAGGTGTTCGCGGACGCCACCAAGGCCGCCACCGGCAGCCCGCTCATCGAGGTGAGCCATGTCGACAAGTTCTTCGGTGACTTCCAGGCGCTGAAGGACATCAACCTGGTGGTCGGTCATCAGGAGGTTGTCGTCGTCATCGGCCCCTCTGGCTCGGGGAAGTCGACGCTGATCCGATGCATCAACCGGCTGGAGAAGCACGACCGGGGCAGGATCGTGGTCGACGGCATCGAACTGTCCGACGACATCCGGAACATCCAGGAGGTTCGTCGAGAGACTGGGATGGTGTTCCAGCAGTTCAACCTGTTCCCCCATCTCACGGTGCTCGACAACATCACGCTGGCGCCCCGCCAGGTGCGCCGGGTGCCCAAGGTCGAGGCCGAAGCGGAGGCGATGAAGCTACTGGAGCGGGTCGGAATCCCCGAGCAGGCGCACAAGTACCCCGGGCAGCTCTCGGGCGGCCAGCAGCAGCGGGTGGCCATCGCCCGGTCCCTGGCGATGAAGCCAAAGGTGATGCTGTTCGACGAGCCCACCTCGGCCCTCGACCCGGAGATGATCAAGGAAGTGCTCGATGTGATGGTCGAGCTGGCCCAGGGCGGCATGACCATGATCGTGGTCACCCACGAGATGGGCTTCGCCCGTGCCGTCGCCGACCGCATCGTGTTCATGTCCGACGGCCAGATCGTCGAGGTCGGCCCGCCGGAGCACTTCTTCACCAACCCCACCGAGGAGCGGACCAAACTGTTCCTCAGCCAGATCCTCTGAGCCAAACGAGCCCGGGTTGCCCGGTTTGGGGGAGTGTCGTCATACCCTGAGCGCCGCCGTGCCCAGGTTCCTCCTCAAGTCGAATGCGCTCCCGCTTGCCCTGCTGTTGGCGGGTTGTGCCGGGACCGGCGTGTCCGCCGGGACCTCGGTGACGATCCCGACGCCCGCGACGTCGAGCAGCACGAGCACCACCTCCTCCGCCAGCACCACGACCACGCTCGGGACGACCACGACCACCTTGCCCCCCAAGGGGACCCTGGTCATCCAGGGGACGGGGGACGTGAACCTCGATCTGGACTACATCCCCGCCCTCGCCGAGAACGGTTTCGACCACGCCTGGGCCGGTCTCGACGGGTTGTTCCGCGAGGACGACCTCACGGTGATCAACCTCGAGTGCGCCCCGTCGGATCGGGGCGAGCCCGAGCCGAAGGAGTTCGTGTTCCGATGCCCCACCGAGTCGCTGGCCTCGCTGGCGCCGGCCGGGATCGAAGTGGCCAACATGGGCAACAACCACAGTGGTGACTACGGCAAGGAGGCGCTGGTCGACGGTCGCGCCCGGCTCATCGAGGCCGGGGTGGCGCCGGTGGGCGCCGGTGCCGACGCCGACGAGGCCGGAAGCCCCGCAGTTCTCGAGATCGACGGGTGGACCGTGGCAGTGGTCGGCTTCGGAGGGGTCAGACCGCATGACGGGTGGGTCGCAACCGAGCAGCAACCCGGCATGCGGGACGGCGACGACATCCCCTCGATGGTCGCCGCCGTCGAGGCTGCGGACCAAGTGGCCGATATCGTCGTCGTGGCGATCCACTGGGGTGTCGAGCTGGACACCGAGCCCCGGCCCGAGGACGTGGAGCGGGCCCGGGCCATGATCGGCGCAGGCGCCGACGTCATCTTCGGCCATCACGCCCATCGTCTCCAGCCGATGGAGATGGTGAATGACGCGGCAGTCTTCTGGGGTCTCGGTAACTTCGTATGGCCGCGACAATCCACGGCGGGAGCGACCACGGCGGTGGCCCGTGCGGTGATCGATCCCGACGGCAGCATCCAGGCTTGCCTGATCCCCGCGTTCATCGAGAGCCCGGGTCAGCCGGTGCTGACCGGCGAACCGGAGTGCGGGCCGAGACGTTAGGACCACGATGCGAGACAGAACAGGGCCGATCATCCTGATCGTCGTCTTCGGGGCGATGCTCGGGTTCGTCGCCTTTCTCCTCGTGGGCCCGCGCGACGCCAGCGGCGAGATGGTGTCGGGACAGGGCACAGTCCAACCGGACGACGGTGGGGCGGTGACCAACCCCACCGACGCCACCGGATCGACCATTCCCGGGACACAGGGCACACCCACGACGGCCGGCCCTGACGGTCAGCAACGGGAGCCGAACACCATTCCCGGCTGGACCGTGGGTCAACCATGGGGGACCACGGTCGGGCTCACCATGTTCCGGGGCAATCCGACCCGGACCTTCTACGGCACCGGGCCCATCTCCGATGCGCCCCAGGTGGCCTGGACCTATCCCGAGTCGGGCATGTGCCTGGAGTCGACCAACAAGGGGGAGACCACCGTCTGGTGTGGCATGGGATGGACGGGACAGCCTGCGGTCTGGGAGCGTGAGGACGGGGTGACCGAGCTGATCTTCGGGGCCTACGACGGGGCGGTCCACTTCGTCAACGCCGAGACCGGTCAGGAGACCCGGCCCGAGTTCCAGACCGGTGACTTGATCAAAGGGAGCGTCACCATCGACCCCGACGGCTTCCCACTGCTCTACACGGGATCCCGGGACAACAAACTCCGGATCATCGCCCTCGATCGGGAGACACCCACAGAGCTGTGGTCACTCGACGCCTATGCCGTGGACGGGATCTGGAACGACGACTGGGACGCCAACCCGCTCATCATCGACGACATGATGTACGAGGGTGGCGAGAACGGCTGGTTCTTCGCCTACCAGCTCAACCGGGGCTACGACTCCAACGGCGACGTGACGGTCAACCCCGAGGTCAAGTTCTCCATGCGCAGCTGGAACCAGGAGCAGCTCGACAATCTCGGGGATGTCGAGGTGTCGGTCGAGAACTCGACCGTCGCCTATGAGGACCGGGTCTACTTCGGGAACTCAGGGGGCCGGATCATCGGGCTCGACGTATCCGACGTGCGCAACGGCAATGCCCCGATCGTGTTCGACTACTGGGCCGGCGGCGACGTCGACGCCACCCTCGTCGTCGACGAGGAGGGCTACGTCTACGCCTCCATCGAGTACGAGCCGTCGCAGATGGGCTCCAGCATCGAGATCAACCGGCAGCAAGAAGTGGGCCAACTCCTCAAGCTCGACCCCTACACCGACGGCGATCCACTCGTGTGGGGCATCAACGTGGCCGTCGCCGAGGACTCCGGGCTCTGGGCCACCCCGGCGCTGCACGACGGGATGCTGTACACCAACACCCACACCGGCTCGCTGATCGCGGTGGACACCGTCAACGGCGAGATCGTGTGGCGGGACGACACGGTGGGGTGGCACTCCTGGTCCTCGCCGTCGGTGGTCGACGACACCCTGGTGGTGGCCACCTGTGCCGGCGATCTGCGCGGCTACTCCCTTGCCGACCCCCGGGCGCCACAACGCACATGGTCGGTCTCACTTGGCGAGTCGTGTCTCGAGGCGACACCTGCGATCTGGAACGGGACCATGTATCTCGGATCCCGTGACGGCTACCTGAGGGCGATCCGCTAGATGCGTCGGATCTGGGTCCTGGTGGTGCTGCTCGCCGCCTGCTCGGGTGCCGGCGCAGGGGCGAGCACGACCACGTCGACGGCGGCCCAGACCACAACCACGACACCGGCGACCACGATCACGACACCGCCCCCGGAATGCCCTGAGGCGCCCTATGAGATGCCATTCCTCCCGGTGGGGGTGGGACAAGGAGACGTGGACACAGCCGGTCTCGAGCCGGATGTCTGGACCTCTGTCGCCGGGACGCACACCACCTTCGTGCCCCGGGACGACGGCACGGTCGCCATCGCCCTGGTCCGAGGGACGCTGCCCCCGGTGAACTGGCCGGGAGAGAAGGGGGAGGTCGACATCGACGGAACGGCAGCGGTGGCCGGGCCTCATCCCGACGGGACCTGGGTGGTCGGGTGGTACGAGGCGCCGGGGGAGCGTTGCGACCTCTACACGATGGTCTTCTACCCGCCGTGGAGCCCGAGCGACGTGGAGCAGGTGCTCCAGGAGATGAACCGGGTCGGCGGATGATCCGTCGTGCAGGCAGCCACCGTCTGGGTGGCTGCCTGCACAGTGGTTTGTTGATTACGGACGAGGGGCGGGCCCGGCCGGTGCTCCCGGCCCTGCCGCCGCCTCGGTCCGGGTCTCCTTGAAGAGCTCCCCGACGGCGGCCACGGCACCGAGGACACCAGAGGTGTCCAGGGGCAGGAAGATCTTGGTCGCCTGCCCGTCGGCCACACCCTGCAGCGCCTCCAGATAGCGGATGGCGATCAGGTCCGGGGTGGGGTCGCCGTTGTGGATGGCGGCGAAGACCCGCTCGATGGCCTGACCCTCGCCTTCGGCCACCGTGAGCTTCTGGTACTTCTCGGCGTCGGCGACCCGCTTGATCGCCTCTGCCTGACCGTCAGCCTCGAGCACCTGGGACTCCTTGACACCTTCCGCCCTGAGGATGGCCGCACGCTTCAGACCCTCGGCCTCGGTGACGGCGGCACGCCGGTCACGCTCCGCCTTCATCTGACGGTGCATGGCGTCGGTGACGTCCACCGGGGGCTCGATGCGCTGGATCTCGACACGGACCACACGCACACCCCATTTGTCGGTGGCATCGTCGAGAATCTGCCGCAGCTTGGCGTTGATCACCTCACGTGAGGTGAGGGCGGCGTCGAGGTCGAGATCCCCGACCACGTTCCTCAGGTTGGTCTGGGCCAGCTTGGTCACAGCCAGGATGAAGTTGCCCACGTTGTACTGCAGCTTCACCGGGTCGGTGGCCTCGTAGTAGATGACCGCGTCCACGGTCACCACCACGTTGTCCTTGGTGATCACCTCCTGCGGGGGCACGTCGATGACCTGCTCCCGCATGTCCACCTTGGTGAGCCGTTTCACGAACGGCATCACCCAGCGCAGACCCGAGTCGACGGTCCGCTCATACCGCCCCAGGAACTCGATCAGCCCCTTCTGGAACGGGCGGACCACCTTGAACCCGGCGGCGGCCACCGCAATCAGCGCTATCGCCAGGATCGCAAAGAGGATCACGATTGGATCCATGGTTCCTTTCCTTTCTCCTAAATCCGGAGCCAGACCGTGGTCGGGCTCAGTCCTCCAGTTTCTCCACGATGAGACGTGCCCCGTCCACGGCGGACACGACGATCTTCGAGCCGGCCGGGATCCTCCCCAGGGCCGTGGCCCGCCACTCCTCGTTGAGGATCCGGACCATGCCGGACCCGGTCCGGGGGTCGATGTCCTGAAGGACGACCCCCTCCTGGCCAACCCAGCGGTTGGCCCCCACCCTCGGCTGCTCTCCCTGGTCCTGACGCCCGATGAAGCGACGCAGGTACACCAGGGAGATGGTGGAGACCCCGAAGAACACCAGCCACTGAGCCACCACATTGGCCCCGATCCATGCCAGGACGGCGGCGGCGGCGCCACCTATGGCGAAGGGGAGCAGGAAGAAGCCGGCGGTGAACATCTCACCGATCGCGAGGACGATGGCGAAGATCGTCCAAACCCATCTCCACACCTCGTTGTCCACGTCGTTACCTCCTTGTGATGCAACGGCCACGGCGGCGACCAGAGCCACCGCTCCCGTCCCGTACAGGAACAGGTCCCGTCGGGCCTGTCTGTGTCTCTTCGTTTTCCCGCTCAGCACATCGGTCCACGGGGCGACGGCCCCGCCCTTGCGCGCAGCGGCCCATCCTTCGGCGAAGGCGGCCTTGTCCCCGATCACGTCGGACACGGTCCTCCCGTCGGCCACGGCCTCGACGAGGTGTTGCTCGAGCTCGCCGCGCATGTCGGCCACGGTGTCGGGGGAGAGACCCGTCTCCAGCCAGTAGCGCTCGATCTCGGCGATCACACGGTCACGATCACTCATGACTCACCTCCGAGCACGGAGTCGACTGCGGTCCGGAACTGCTCCCATTCCTTCTGCCACTGATCCAGCGTGGCCCGCCCCTCGGCGGTCATCCGGTAGTACTTGCGGGCCGGGCCCGCACTGCTCTGCATGAGATACCCTTCGATGAGACCCTGCTTCTGCAATCGGGAAAGGAGGGGGTAAATCGAGCCCTCGCTGGCGAGATCGAGACCTCGGCCCCTGAGCTTGGCCACCATCTCGTAGCCATAGGTGGCCTCCTCCTCGATGAGGGAGAGCAGACACATGTCGAGGACACCATGGAGCAGTTGAGTCGTGTGACTCTGTCCGGTAGTCCCAGATACCATGCATTGCATAGTACCGGATGAGGCAGGGCAGTGTCAAGACCCGGCCGGGGTTGGTCAGCAAGATTTGATATGACAACACTCATATTTTTTTGTTATGATGTGATAAATGGACCCCAACAAGCTGACCTCCCGGACAAGAGAAGCTCTGGTCAACGCGACCAACCTGGCTCGAGACCACAACCACTCCGCGGTCATGCCGGAGCACCTGGCGCTGGCCCTGCTCGGTCAGCAGGAGGGGATCGTCTACCCCCTGCTGGATCGTCTCGGAGTGTCCGCACTGGAATTGCGCCGCCAACTCGAGGCGGCTCTCGACGCCCAACCCAAGGTCTTCGGCGACGCCGAGATCACGACCTCCAACGAGTTGTCGCGTTTGCTCAACCAGGCGGACCGGCTCCGCTCCTCGATGGGCGACGACTATCTGTCGGTCGAGCATCTCCTGATCGCCCTCGCCGACACTCTGGGAATCGACGCCACCGCGCTCCGCAGCGCGGTCGACGACATCCGCGGCGGACGCCGGGTGACCACAGAGGACCCGGAGTCGACCATGAACGCCCTGGAGCAGTACGGGCGTGACCTGACTGCGCTGGCCCGTCAGGGCAAGCTCGACCCGGTCATCGGCCGCGACGACGAGATCCGGCGCGTGATCCAGATCCTGTCGAGACGCACCAAGAACAACCCGGTCCTCATCGGGGAGCCCGGGGTTGGGAAGACAGCGATCGTCGAGGGTCTCGCACGGCGCATCGCCGACGGCGACGTCCCCGAGGGTCTGAAGACGAAGCGGATCGTCGCCCTCGACCTGGGCTCGATGGTCGCAGGCGCCAAGTACCGCGGTGAGTTCGAGGAGCGTCTCAAGGCGGTCCTCGACGAGATCAGGCAGTCGGAGGGCGAGATCATCACCTTCCTCGACGAACTGCACACCCTGGTCGGCGCCGGCGCCGCCGAGGGCGCCATGGACGCCTCGAACATGCTGAAGCCGATGCTGGCCCGCGGGGAGCTTCGTCTCATCGGCGCCACCACGCTCGACGAGTACCGCAAGCACATCGAGAAGGACGCCGCCCTGGAGCGGCGCTTCCAGCCCGTGCTGGTCGAGCCGCCCACGGTGGAGGAGACCATCGGGATCCTGCGCGGGCTCAAGGAGCGCTACGAGGTGCATCACGGGGTTCGCATCACCGACTCGGCGCTGGTCGCCGCCGCCGTCCTCTCCGACCGGTACATCACGTCTCGTTACCTGCCCGACAAGGCCATCGACCTCATCGACGAGGCCGCCTCCCGGCTCCGAATCGAGATCGACTCCATGCCCGAGGAGATCGACGAGCTCACCCGTCGTCGCATCCAGCTCGAGATCGAGCAGGAGGCGCTGAAGCGCGAGTCCGACAAGGCTTCCCAGGAACGTCTCGAAGGCGTGCGCAGGGAGATCGCCGAGCTCAACGAGGAGATCAGCGCTCTCACCGCCCGATGGGAGCAGGAGAAGGAGATCATCAGCGCCATACGGAGCCTCAAGGGCCAGATCGAAGAGGCCAGGACCGAGGCCGATCTCGCCGAGCGCAACGGGGACCTGGGCCGAGCCGCCGAGCTGCGCTACGGGACCATCACCGCGCTGACCAACGAGCTGGGCGAGAAGGAACGGGAGCTGGCCAGACTCCACGAGCAGGGATCGATGCTGTCCGAGGAGGTCACCGACGAGGACGTCGCCGAGGTGATCTCACGCTGGACCGGCATCCCGCTCTCCAAGCTGATGGAAGGCGAGACCGAGAAGCTGATCCATCTCGAAGAGCATCTCCACCAGCGGGTCGTCGATCAGACGCAGGCGGTCCAGGCGGTGGCCAACGCGGTGCGTCGGAGCCGGGCCGGTCTGTCCGACCCGCACCGCCCGGTGGGGTCGTTCCTGTTCCTCGGCCCGACCGGTGTCGGCAAGACGGAGCTGGCCCGGGCCCTGGCCGAGTTCCTCTTCGACGACGAGCGTTCCATGGTCCGCATCGACATGTCCGAGTACATGGAGAAGCACTCGGTCGCCAGGCTCATCGGCGCCCCACCCGGGTACGTCGGCTACGAGGAGGGCGGTCAGCTGACCGAGGCGGTTCGCCGACGTCCCTACTCGGTGGTGCTGCTGGACGAGGTCGAGAAGGCCCACCCCGAGGTGTTCAACGTCCTGCTGCAGCTGCTCGACGATGGGCGTCTCACCGACGGTCAGGGGCGCACCGTGGACTTCACCAACGTGGTTCTGATCATGACCTCGAACCTCGGGTCGCAGTACATCGACCCGGACCTGCCTCGTGAGGTGGTGGCCGAAAGGGTCATGGCGGCGGTCCGGGAGCACTTCCGGCCCGAGTTCCTCAATCGCATCGACGACGTGGTGGTGTTCGACAAGCTGAGCCCGGAGGACCTGCGTCAGATCGTCGAGATCCAGATGGAGTCGTTGCGGGAGAGACTGCATGCCCGAGGCATCGACCTGGTGGCGACCGACGAGGCGCTCGATCTGCTCGCCGAGCGGGGGTACGACCCGGTCTACGGGGCGCGCCCGTTGAAGAGGGTCCTGCAGAGGGAGCTCGCCGACCCGATAGCCACCGCCATCCTGGAGGGCCGATTCGGAGAGGGCGACACCGTCAAGGTGTCGGTCCAGGACGGGGAGCTCGTCCTCTCCTGACCTCGTCAGTGACGCTCGTCGCGGGTGACGGTCCGGCCCACTTCCTGCAGGACGAAGCCGTTGCCGTCGGGGTCGGTGAACCCCGAGTAGCTCCCGTACTTGCGTCGGTCCGGGTCGGGGCCGGCCTCCCACCCGTTGGGACCCATGTGCCGGATCGGCTCGGTCTCGATGCCACGTTCGTTGAGCTCGGCCACGGCCTCCTCGATGTCGGCGACACACAGGTGGAGACCGGTGAGCGGAGCCGTCGGCACGCCTTCGAACCCCCTCCCGAAGGTCACAGAGCAGTCCGATCCGGGCGGGGTGAACTGGACCACCCGGAACTGCTCGCCGGCGTCGTGGTCGACGTCGAGGACGAATCCGGCCTGCTCGTAGAACGCCTTGGCACGATCGATGTCGGAAACCGGGAGGATGACCACCTCGAGACGCATGTCCACCATCAGACCTTCTCCATTTCCTGGGCCAGCACCCGGTCGACGCGATCGAGACTGTGCTGGAGCCCGCCCTCCATGCCTGACGCGATCACGGCGTCGCGGCTCTGCTTGCCGTCGTGACGGCTGAGGATCGTCACGGTGGTCACACCCTCCTCCTCCTCGATGGTCAATGTGTTGACCGACGGATGGTCGGGGTACGGGGCGAAGACCTCGGTGGCCACGAGACGATTCGGCGGGTCTATTTCGAGATACTCACCGTAGAAGTCGACCTCCCCGTGCTCGGGGTGGAGTGACACATAGCGCCACTTGCCACCGACCCTCAGATCGATCTCGCACACGATCATCGGGTCCCTCTCCCAACCCCACCAGTTGCGCACATGCTCCGGCTTGGTCCACACGTCGAACACGAGCTCGGCCGGGGCATCGAACTTGCGAGTCACGAGTATCTCGTGGTCCGAGGGGAGGGTCAGCTGCGCGCTTCCGGTTCGGTCGATGGTGGTCATGAGATCTCCTTCTCCTGCAATTCACGCAGATACCCGTCGAGACGATCCAGTCTCTCGTTCCAAAGCCGCTCGTAGTCCTTCACCCAGTCGTGGATGGGTTTGAGCGCCAGGGGCTCGAGGCGGTAGAGGCGTTGACGGCCTGCGCTCCGTGATCTCACCAGCCCTACCTCCTTGAGCACACGGAGATGCTTGGAGACCTGGGGCTGTGGCAGATCGAGTCTGGCCACCAGCTCGTTCACTGCCCGTTCTCCCTCGCTGAGGACGTCGAGTATCTCCCGTCGGCGTGGCTCGGCGACAGCGTTGAACGGGTCCAGGGTGGTTGCGGCTCTGGCCATCGAGGTCCACCATATATTCCCATATCGGAATATGTCAAGACGCAGCGAAGGAGAGTGCAGAACAGGTTGCGATTGACAGGTCGGGGCCGAGAGAGGGGGGTCGAGCCCCCGCGGATCACTCCTCGGGAAGCTTCTCGATGTAGTCCTTTGCCATGTCCTGGCCCTTGTCCACGTGCTCGGCGTGAGCGCCGCCGGTCTTCTCGTCGATGAAGTCGCCGGCCTTGTCGACGCCTTCCTTGACCGCGTCCTTGTTCTCGGCGGCCATCTTCTGGCCGCGCTTGAACCAGTCTTTGAACCCCATCTTGGCTCCTAACGGTCGGGGGCTTGCCCGACCACCCTACGCCTTGGGTGAGAACGGAGGCTCGCCGAAGCCGACCACGCTGGACTGTGCGTACTCACCCACCTCGCCGAGCGGGATCAGCTGGGCCTGGCCCCGGCGGCCGTCAGGGGTCTCCAGCTCGACGACCAGGGCCTTGCCGGCCACGGCGGTGCCGCGCAGCGTCTGGAGGACACCCCTCCAGTTGCCCATCTCGGGATCCGCCTCCAGCTTCGCCTGGCCGGTGGTGAGCAGGATCCCGTCTTGACCCTTGATCCGGATTGGCCCCTCGTAGGAGTCGGCCATCACGTATCGCGTCCGTAGAGCGAGCGGACCTGGCTGCGCAGGAGGATGTCGGCGGAACGTGCCGCCTGCTCGGCGGCCTCCTCCATCTCCTCGATCTTGTCGCGTAGCCGGTCCAGCTTCTTCTTCAGACGACGATTCTCCTCCTGGAGCGCCAGCACCCGACGCACCCCTTCGAGGTTCATCCCTTCAGCGGTCATCTCCTGGATGAGCTGGAGACGCTCGATGTCCTCCTGGGAGTAGCGCCGGGTCCCGCCCGGAGTCCGGAAGGGATCGATGAGACCCTTGCGCTCGTAGATCCTCAGTGTCTGAGGGTGCATGCCCGCCAACTCGGCTGCTACCGAGATGACGAAAACGGCGCGTGTGCTGTCAGTCATCGTGTCATGTCCATCATCTCAGATGAGACCTGATGTCCTCGGTCTCATACTCGGCCAATTGCTCTAGAAGCTCTCTCTCTTCCTTGCTCACCTTCTTGGGCACCGCCACTTCCACCGTCACCAGCAGGTCGCCCGGTCGTCCCCGCTCGGGGACTATCCCCTTGCCCCGGACGCGGAAGGTCTTTCCGGAGGGAGTCCCCGGCGGGATCTTGACCTTGACCGCGCCGTTCAGCGTGGGCACGTCGACCTTGGTGCCCAGAACTGCTTCTGAGTAGGTGATGGGCACCTTCACGGTGAGGTCGTTACCCTTGCGCCCGAAGGTCCGGCTCGGCGCCACCCGCACCTTGACCAGAAGGTCACCGGGAGGGCCACCAAATGCACCGGGGGCTCCCTTGCCCCGCAACCGGAGAGTGGTGCCGTCCTTCACGCCCGCCGGCACCTTCAGCCTGACGTTGCGGCGCCGGGTCTCGGTGCCCGTGCCCCGGCACTGGCTGCATCTCTGCTCGATGAGCCTGCCGGAGCCTCCACACTGGGGACAGGGCTGGGAGAAGGAGAAGAAGCCCTGGTTCTGCGCAACCACGCCGCGACCCCCGCACGTGGGGCAGGTGGTCACGGTGGTGCCGGGCTCGGCCCCCGAGCCACCACATCTGGAGCAGGTAGCCGGGCCCTCGACCACGACGTCGGTGGTCACGCCGAAGGCGGCGTCCTCGAACCCGATGGTGAGCTCGGTGGCGAGGTCGGCGCCACGGGTCGGCCCGGTTCGGCTCCTCTGTGATCCGAAGCCGAACAGGTCGCTGAACCCGCCGAACCCACCCAGGAGATCCTGGAGGTCCTCGACCCGGACCTGTTGGCCGCCGAACCCGCCGAAGCCACCGGGTCCGCCGGATCCGAAGCCGCTGAAACCGCCACTGGCGGCGAGACGACGCACCTGGTCGTATTCCTTCCGCTGCTCCGGGTCGGAGAGGGTGGCATAGGCCTCCGAGATCTCCTTGAACCTCTCCTCTGCGCTCTCGTCTCCCGGGTTGGCGTCAGGGTGATGGGTCTGCGCCAGCTTGCGGTAAGCCTTCTTTATCTCCTCCTGCGTGGCTGTCTCGGCCACGCCGAGGACCTCGTAGAAGTCCTTCTCCAGCCAGTCCCGGTTCATTCCTCAAATGTCTCCGGCGACTCCACCTCGAGTGCTACGAGGGCGGCCCGGAGCACCTTGCCGTTGAGCAGGTAGCCACGTCTCAGTTCCTCGGCGACGATCAGCGGGCCGTCACCGATCGGTGCGTTCACCGGCTCGTGCAGGGCCGGGTCGAAGAGCTCGCCCACGGTGGGGATCACCTCGAGACCCTCCGTCTTCAGATAGTCGAGGATCTGTTCGCGGATGTTGAGCATCCCGATGTAGAGACTCTTCTCGGTCTCCGTCCTGGGCTCGGTGGCAAGTGCGGCATCGAAGCTGTCCAGCGCCGGCAAGAGACCCATGACGACCTTCTCGGTGGCGCGATCGAGCATGGCGGCTCCCTCGCGGGTGGTCCGCTTCCTGTAGTTGTCGAAGTCGGCGGCCACCCGTCGCAGATCGTCGAGATAGGCGGTCGCCTCGTCGCGCGCCCTGGCCAGCTCGACGAGCAGCATCTCGATGGCGGCATCCTTGTCGTCAGGCAGTTCCAGACCCAGCGAGTGTGGGTCTGGAACCGGTTCTTTTTCGACGGGGAGCGCCTCGACCACCTCCTCGGTGGTCTCGGGCTGGTTCTCACTCATCCTCATCGACGATCTCGGCCTCCACGACTTCGTCGTCCTCCGTGGTGCCGCCACCGGACGGCGCCGCCTGCTGTGCGGCCTGCTGATAGAGGCGGGAGGCCATCGCCTGGGACGCCGAGACGAGGCTGTCCATCTTGGCGCGGATGTCCTCGGTTGAGGCCTCCGGGTCGTCCAGTAGCTCCCTCAGCTCGCTCTTGGCCTTCTCGACCGTGGACTTCTCCTCTTCGGTCATCTGCTCGCCAGACTCCTCGAGGAGCTTCTCGGTCTGCCGGACGAGCTGTTCGGCCTGGTTCCGGGTCTCTATCGCCTCACGCCGCTTGGCGTCCTCTTCGGCGTAGGCCTCGGCTTCCTTGATCATCCGATCGATGTCGTCCCTCGCCAGGGCAGTGCCACCGGTGATGGTCATGGTCTGCTCCTTGCCGGTGGCCAGGTCCTTGGCGCTGACGTGGACGATGCCGTTTGCATCGATGTCGAAGGTGACCTCGATCTGGGGGACACCCATCGGCGCCGGCGGGATGCCGGTGAGACGGAACTTGCCGAGGCTCTTGTTGTCGGCAGCCATCGTTCGCTCACCCTGCAGCACGTGGATCTCGACCTCCGGCTGGTTGTCCTCAGCCGTGGTGAAGATCTCGGACCGCTTGGTGGGGATGGTGGTGTTCCGCTCGATCATCCGGGTCATGACCCCGCCCTTGGTCTCGATACCCAGGGTCAGAGGGGTGACGTCGAGCAGGAGGACGTCCTTGACGTCGCCCTTGAGCACACCGGCCTGGATGGCAGCACCGGCGGCCACCACTTCGTCGGGGTTGACTCCCTTGTGGGGCTCCTTGCCGGTGAGCTCCTTCACCAACTCCTGAACGGCGGGCATCCTGGTGGAACCACCGACCAGGACCACGTGGTCGATGTCCTCGACCTTGATCCCGGCGTCCTTGATCGCCTGGTGGAACGGGCCCTTGGTCCGCTCCAACAGATGCTCGGTCAGCTTCTCGAACTCGGACCGTGTGAGCTTGTACTGCAGGTGCAGGGGCCCGGCGTCGGTGGCGGTGATGAAGGGCAGGTTGATCTCGGTCTCCAGAACCGAAGACAGCTCGATCTTCGCCTTCTCGGCAGCCTCCTTGAGCCGCTGGCTGGCCATGCGGTCCTTGGACAGGTCGACACCATGGTCGTTCTTGAAACTCTCGACCAGCCACTCGATGATCGCGTCGTCCCAGTCGTCACCACCGAGATGGGTGTCACCGGACGTCGCCTTCACCTCGAACACGCCGTCCCCGATGTCCAGCACCGACACGTCGAAGGTGCCGCCACCGAGGTCGAAGACCAGGATGGTCTGGTCGTTGGACTTGTCCAGCCCGTAGGCGAGTGAGGCCGCCGTGGGCTCGTTGATGATCCTGAGGACATTGAGCCCGGCGATCTGGCCGGCTTCCTTGGTGGCCTGACGCTGGGCGTCGTTGAAGTAGGCGGGGACGGTGATCACCGCATCGGTGACGGTGTCCCCCAGGTAGGCCTCCGCGTCCCTCTTCAGCTTCATGAGGATGCGCGCGGAGATCTCCTGCGCCGTGTACTTCTTGCCATCGATCTCGATGGTCCAATCCGTGCCCATGTGGCGCTTCACGGAGCGAACGGTGCGGTCGGGGTTGGTTATCGCCTGTCGCTTGGCGATCTCGCCGACCAGGACCTCACCGTCCTTGAACGAGACGATGGAAGGGGTGGTACGAGCACCCTCGGCGTTGGGGATGATGGTGGGCTCGCCGCCTTCGAGGACGGCGATGACACTGTTGGTCGTTCCCAGGTCGATGCCTACTGCACGTGGCATGGTTGTTTCCTTCCCGTGGTCGAATAGCTCACGATTTTGAGTGTACCCGGAGTGTACAACTTGAGTGAGGTTGTATCAAGTTTGGGGAAGCGCAGACCGTCAGGCGGCCAGGCTCTTGATGTATTCGACCAGGTCGTTGATCTGTTGCTCGTCCAGTTGGTCGGCGTAGAACTCGGGCATGATGGGCTCGAAGCCGTCCACCACCTGGCTGGGCGGGTCGATGATCGAGTTGAACAGATAGGCGTCGTCCGCCACCACCTCCTCTCCGGAGGCGAGTGGCCGGGCAGAACCGGCCAGCCCTTTCCAGGTCGGCCCGGAGCCAGGTCGCCCATCCGTCGTGTGGCACTGCAGACAACCGTTGGCCTCGGCCAATGCCTGACCTCGCTCGGCGGCGACCGGATCGACGGTGATCGGTGGGGTGGTGCCGCCGGTGCCACCGTCACCGAGACTCTGGCCGGTGAAGAGGAACAGCCCCACCCCGAGGGCGAAGACGATTACCAGGGCGAGGGCGCCTTCCGTCCAGCTGTTCATGGACGACGAACCGTAGACAAGACGGGGGTCAATAATAGGGTTTGAGGATCTTGTCGCCCCTGACCCGCCGCCAATTCCTGGGCACAGCGGCCGCATTGGCCACGGCCAGCTACCTCCCCTCCTCCCCGGCGCGCGCGGTGAGCATCAACCCGCGATCGTCGTGGGCCACCAACCGGCCTCCCAAAGGGCCGATGCCCGCCGAGGACGTCCGCTTTCTCATCGTCCACCACTCGGCGTCGAGGAACGGGCACACCGGGGCCGACGCCCCCGCCATCCTGAGGAGCTTCTACGACTTCCACACCAGTGCCGAGAAGGGCTGGAACGACATCGCCTACAACTTCCTCATCGATGCCGACGGTGGTGTCTGGGAGGGGAGGGCCGGGAGCCTCGACGGGCCCGTCGCCGCCGACGCAACCGGGGGCAACCAGGGTTTCAGCCAGCTGGTCTGTCTCATCGGCGACTTCAACGCCGCCCAACCATCACCAGCCGCACTGTCCTCGATGGTGGCCACCCTGGCCTGGCTGGCCGACCGCTACTCGGTGCCGACGGCGCCCGGGTCCCAGGTCACGTTCGCCTCGCGGGGGTCGAACAGGCATCCGGCCGGCGCATCGGTGACCACGCCCACGATCACCGGGCACCGGACCATGAGCCAGACGACCTGTCCCGGAGACAATCTCAACGCCTACGTGGTCGGTGAGTTGATGGCCGACGTCACCGCGACCAGAGGCGGGGCGACTGTGGCACCGGCGACCACCTCCACGTCGAGCACCGCCCCAACCACGACGAGCACGACGACCAGCACCACGACGACCACCACGGTCCCGAGCACCACCACGACCGCGCCGACGACCACGCTGGCGCCCACGACCACCGCTCCCGAGGCCACCACCACCCTGCCGTCCACCACCCTGCCGGCGTCGGTGACGGGCTCTACGCAGCCGGTGGTGGCGGCCAGCGCAGTCTCCGACCCGGGGATGGGGCCCCTGGGCCTGGCAGTTCCGGCCGGGGCGATCGCGGCCACCGGGGCCGGTCTCCTGATCTGGCGTCACCGTCGTCTCGCCAACCGGGGCCGTCATGAGTGAGATCGACTACGCGGCCCTCATCCTTCGGTGTTGGGTGGGGGTGGTGATGCTGGCTCATGGAATCAACCACGCCCGCAGTCTGGAGGGGACCTCCCGATGGTTCGCCAAGGTGGGATTCCGATCGCCGGATCTCAACGCCAGGCTCTCGGCGTTCAATGAGATCGCAGTCGGGGTGATCCTGATCGCCGGATTCCTGACCCCGGTGGCCGCCGCCGCCGTGGCGGGGACGATGCTGGTCGCCTTCTGGTCGATCCACCGCTTCGCCGGATTCTTCGTTTTCCGCAGACCCGACGAGGGGTACGAGTACGTGGCGACGTTGGCGGTGGCTGCGCTGGTCATCGCCATCGTCGGCGCTGGACGGGTTTCGGTCGACCGTGCTCTTGGCTGGGCGGAGAACATGGACGGCTGGGTCGGGGCGATGATCTGGGCTCTCGGTGTAGTGATCGGGGCCGGGCAACTCGCCCTGTTCTGGCGTCGTCCGATCCAGGAGGTCCGATCATGAATTTGCCGCAATTGAACGACCGGTTCGTCACCACCCGGGACGCCATGCACCAGATTGCGTTCTACGCCATCGCCCCGGCTCGCTATCAGGTGGAGCGGCGGATGGGGCTGAGGGCAACGCCGGGCGGGTTCGGCACCCCTCAGTTCGACGGCCGGGTGGCCCGGGTCGAGGGTGTTCTCCTGGTCCACGAGCAGGACGGCAACACGGCGACCCAGAACATCACGACAGTGCGCAATGCCGCCCGGTTCTTCGGCGTGGACTACGTCGTCCACTGGTTCCCGGAATTTCGCGACCCGCTGACCCCGGTCGACCCTGACGAGATGCTCGACGTGGACGAGGAGGCGGCGCTGGCGCTCGCCGATTGGTTCGCGTTCGGGTTCGACGTCCTCGAGGAGTTGCGCACTCATGCCGTGGAGGGCGACGAGCCGAGCCAGGTGCAGCTCTGGCCGGAGCACTTCGACCCGGCCACGGAGATGGGTGACGAGGGACAGGGCCGCCGCGCCTCGTTCGGAGCGTCTCCCGGCGACCCGAATCACGACCTGCCCTATCTCTACGTGTCGGCATGGGGGGAGATCGACCGGTCGAACCCGTACTGGAACGACCCAAACTTCAACGGCTCGAGCCTGGGCTACGAGGAGATCAGATCGTCTCCGGATCCCAAGGCCACCGCCCTCGAGTTCCTAGTCGTGGGCTACCGAATCCTGCAGTCGGGCTGACCTCAGCGTCTCTATCAACCCTTCCGCCGCCGCCAGGACCTGGATGACGGTGGCCTCGTACCCCTCGTCGGGGCCGCCGTAGGGGTCGGGGATCACGTCGGATTCGGTGTCGGGATCGAAGGTGCGGAAGAGACGCACCTTGGCCCGTGCCTCCAGGCTGGGCGCCCGCTCGAGGACGTCTCTCAGATTGGACCGGTCCATGACCACGATGATGTCGAAGCGGTCGAAGTCCGCCCCGTTGATGACCCGGGCGCGGCCGGTGGGCCGCAACCCGACACGTTCTGCGGCTGCCACCGCCTGGGGGTGGGGCGGCTGACCGACACACCACGATCCGGTGCCGGCGGAATCGACCTCTACATCGATGCCGGCTCGCATCGCAGCCGCCTCGATGGCAGCGGCGGCGATGGGGGAGCGGCAGATGTTGCCCGCGCAGACGGCGAGGATGCGGGTGGTCACGATGTCGCCTCCGCGATCCTGCGCTCGGCCAGTTCGATGTAGCTCGGCTCGGTGTCGAAGCCGACGTAGTGGCGACCGGTGGCGATCGCGGCCAGAGCCGTCGTCCCCGACCCGATGAAGGGGTCGAGCACCAGGTCGCCCTTGTACGTGTAGAGCTCGATGAGACGCCGGGGCAGTTCGACCGGGAACGGCGCCGGGTGCCCGACCCGTGTGGCGCTGGCGGCGGGCATCTCCCAGACGTCTAGGGTCGATTCCAGGAAGTCGTCGGTCTCGATGGTCGCCTCGTGGGGCATGCCGCGGGCCTCACGAACGGAGCGCTTCACCGCCCGGTCGAACCGGCCCTTCGAGGCGATGACGATGCGCTCGGTGACGTCACGGAGCACCGGGTTCTGTGGAGACCGGTACGAGCCCCAGGCACAGCTGCCGGCGGCGCCGCGGGCCTTCTGCCAGATGATCTCCCCCCGGAGCAGCATCCCCAGGTCGTCCTGGAGGATGGAGATCAGGTCGGAGGAGAGGGAGCGATAGGGCTTCCTGCCCAGGTTGGCGATGTTGATCGCCATCCGGCCCCCCGGCTCCAGCTTGGTGAGCGACACGGCCAGCACGTCGTGGATCATCTCCAGGTAGTCGACGTAACTGGCGGGAACGTGGCCCGAGGCCATGTCGGTCTCGTACTCCTTGCCGGTGAAGTACGGCGGCGAGGTCACGAGCAGGGCCACCGATCGGTCGGCCACCTGGCCCGAGGTCATGGCGCGGGCATCTCCACAGAAGAGTTGGTCGACGACGGCGGGTGGCTCCACCCGCTCGTCCGGGGAGACCACGGGCGGCGAGAAGCGCTGGTAGAACGGGGTCGAGTCGTGCGACTCGCGCTTGCCCGAACCGAAGTCGGATGTGGCGGTGGCCAGCCGGCGCCGTGTCATCGTCAGCGAAGTTACCCCGGGCGATTGATGTGGCGTGGCATCGCACACCGGCTTCAATTGCCGGGCAGCATGCGAATCGTCATCCCCGAAGACCGGCCCCGGCACCAAGTCACCCTTCCCGACGGGGCGATCCTGAACCTGAGCCCGATCCTCAAGACCGACCGTGAGTTCTTCGAGAAGGGTCTCGAAGAGCTCTCCCCGGAGAGCCGGTTCGCCCGGTTCGGCTCGGGTGTCAGCTCCCTCACCACCCAGGAGCTCGACTATCTGACCGACGTCGATCAGCGTCGCCACGTGGCGTGGGGCGCCGCCGTCGGCGACGAGGTGGCCGGGGTGGGGCGCTACATCGTCGGGGAGGATGGGTGCGCCGAGATCGCCATCACCGTCCTCGATTCGATGCAACGCAGGGGGGTCGGGCGGGTCTTGTTCGAGGCTTTGGTCGCCGTGGCCCGCGCCGACGGGATCCACGAGATCTGTTTCGAGGCGCTTGCCGACAACGAGGCGGTGCGTTATCTGCTCGACGAGATCGAACTGGTGCCGACGCCCGCGGGAGGGGTCATCGAGCGACGGGTCCGGGTGTCCGACCTCCCTAGGTCGACCGACGACGGGGAGTTCCTGGCCGTGATCGACGAGATCCGCGGTTAGGCGGTCGACTCCTCGTCGAGCTCCAGAGACGCCGAGTTGACGCAGTAGCGCAGACCGGTCGGATCGGGGCCGTCCTCGAAGACGTGCCCGAGATGACCTCCACAATTGGCGCACCTGATCTCGGTGCGGATCATCCCGTAGGAGTGGTCGACCTCCTCGTCGACGATCCCCTCGGCCAGCGGCTGATAGAAGCTGGGCCAGCCACTGTGGCTCTCGTACTTGGTGTCCGAGGAGAACAACTTCTCCCCGCAGCCGGCACAGCGGTAGGTGCCCTTGGTCTTGGTGTCCCAGTACTTGCCGGAGAAGGCCCGCTCGGTGGCGCCCTGTCGAAGCACCTGATACTGCTCAGGGGTCAGCTTCTGTCTCCACTCGGTCTCGGTCTGTGGCATGTCGGTCATCGTGAACCTCCTCGGCCTCATTCAACTGCAGGTGCTCGATTAGACGATCGATGAAGACGGTCTGTGCCGGGTTCAGCTTGACCCGGGCTTCCTCGGGAGTCATCCACCTCACTTCGTCGATCTCGGGGTACTCCCGCCCGTAGAGCATGAAGGTGCCCGGCTCGAAGGTGTCGAGGTCGAAGTCGGCCTCGACCGCCCAGGCCACCACCGTCTTGCGTGACTTGAGGACCGTCTCCCCCAGGGGGATCCAGCCGTGAGGCTCGACCTTCCAGCCAGTCTCTTCCTCGAACTCCCGGATGGCGGCCGCCGCGTCGTCCTCGCCCTCGTTGACGATCCCCTTCACCAGCGACCAGGCCCCGTTGTCGCGCTTCTCGAACCAGGGCCCGCCGGGATGAGCGATCAGGACCTGGAGCTCAGGCTTGCGACGATATGGGAGAAGACCCGCGGATCTCACTGGGCCCGACATTACGCTGGCCCGGTGACCGTCTTGGCCACCATTCCGCCGGGCGACCAGGGCCTGGCGCCATTCGATCCCAGTCTTCAGCTCGGTGAGTCGGAGCCGCTCGGGATGGGGGTGAAACGGGTGACGATGGAGCAACTCGAGCTCGCCGCTGCCGGGTTCCTCCAGCCCGACGCCCAGATCGGCCCCGCCATCCATGGCACCAGGAAGTCGATCAAACGGGTCCGGGCGTTGCTCAAGATGATCCGGTCCGAGCTGCCGGAGCGGATATTCGAATTCGAGAACAGCTCGCTCCGTGACACCGCCCGACTCCTGGCGGAGATTCGTTCGGCGCAAGGGGTGCTCGACGCCGCCATCTCGGTCCAGGCCATCTACGGCGAGCTGCTCGCCGCCGACACGTTCGGCGAGTTGATCACCAGGCTGACCCGGAGACGCGACCTAACCGAGCTCCGGGCGCTGGAGGATCCCAACCTCGTGGGCCGGGTGGTGCGAAGCCTGGAGCGCGCCTATCACCGCTACTCGTCGTGGCCGACCGATCCCGAGGCACGGGACGTGTACGGGGTCGGCGTCCGTGACGCCTTCGAGTCGGTGGCGCCGGGTCTGGGGACCACCTACGCCCAGGGCCGCAGAAACATGGTGGTCGCCTACCGTCGGTCCGCCACCGGCGACTTCCACGAGTGGCGCAAGAAGGTCAAGGACATGCGTCACCAGATGGAGTTCCTCGCCCCGCTCTGGCCCGAGGTGATCGTGGGCACCGCCATGACGCTGGAGAGGCTGGGATCGATGCTGGGCGATGAGAACGATCTGGCGGACCTGACCGGTCTTCTCGAGCAGCGCTCCGATCTCTGCCCCAACCCGAGGGAGCGGTCGCTGTTCCGTGCCCTGGCGGGACAGCGACGATCCGAGTTGCAGGTGGCGGCTGAGATCCTGGGACGACGGGTGTACGCGGAGGAGCCCAAATCGGTGACCTCCCGCTTCGGTGAGTACTGGGGGGCGCGGACGATGGCCCTTCAGGGCTCGCTGGACACCATCGTCGTCTATTGACGGAATCTGTGCGACGGGGTGGTGGTTGGCCTCATCATGGCAAGTGACGTGGTCACCGACCGGGGCCGGGTGCGGGTGGAGCCGTCCGCCAAACAGGTGCGGGTCATGCTCGGCGGTGTGTTCGTGGCAGAGACCACCAGATCTCTCCTGGTGTGGGAAGTGCCCTACTTCCCGACCTACTACTTCCCCGAGGACGACGTCCGCACCGATCTCCTCGAGCCCACCGGTGAGGTGCGCAGCAGCCCCAGTCGGGGCGACGCCACAGTCTTCTCCGTGTCCGTCAACGGGTCGCAGGGGACGGCGTACTCATACGAGTCACCGGAGATCCCCGAACTGAAGGGCCACTACGCCTTTGTCTGGGACACGATGGATCATTGGTTCGAGGAGAACGAGGAGGTCTTCGTGCACGCACGCAACCCGTACACGAGGGTCGAGATCCTCCCCTCGGGACGACACGTCCGGATCGAAGTCGACGGGGTCACTGTCGCCGAGTCGGCCAACGCCTCCTTCCTCTTCGAGACCGGTCTCCCCACCCGGTACTACCTTCCCAAGACCGATGTCCGCATGGATCTCCTGACCCCTACGGAGAAGCGGACCGCCTGCCCGTACAAGGGCAACGCCCGCTACTGGTCGATCACCGTCGACGGCGAGACCCATGAGAACCTGGTCTGGGCCTATGACTCGCCGCTTCCCGAGTCCCAGGGCATCGCCGGGCTGATCTCCTTCTTCAACGAGAGGGTGGACGTCTACGTCGACGGCGTCCTCCAGGACCGCCCGAAGACCAAGTTCGCCTGAGCTCAGAGCTGGCCCGAGGCCACCTGGTCCAGGGCCGCCGCGTACTCGGGGTCCTGGTAGCGGCCGAGCAGGAAAGCCCTGGCGTAGTCGGGCAGGTCGTCGCCCACGATGTGAGCCGCCAGTAGATCGGCAGCTCCGGCCGACACCATGACGCCGAACCCGGAGAGACCGGTGAGCAGATGGACGCCCTCCACCCCCGAGGGCCCGATGAGGGGCCGGTTCTCTCTGGTCTTCGTGTAGTAGCCGCCGTCGACGAACGACTCGGGGAGCCGGTCCAGATAACGCTCCAGCCCGGGGACCATAGTGGTCAGGCCGCGCATGACCACCTCCGGGTACAGCGGGTCCTCCGGGAGCGGCCAGACCGGCTCCAGCACCTTGCCGTGGTACTCCCAGAGGGCGACGAAGTAGGGGGAGTCGGCGCCGCCTTCCGGTCGGAAGTGGCAATAGATGGGCATCTCACCGAGGATGTCGTGTCGACCCATCGAGGCCAGCTCGGCTCGCTCCTCCTCGCTCCAGTCGATCGTCTGGGTGTCGCTCCAGATGGTCATGGGGGTGTCCCGGGGCACGATCCCGAGATGGTCCTTGAAGGCCACCTTGAGATGCAGTTCGGAGAAGAGCGGCAGGTCCACCCCGGCCATCGCAGCCACTTCGGCGGACATCGGGCCGGCGGCTATCACCACCGACTGTGTGTCGATGGCGCTGCCGTCGGAGAGACTGACCCGGGATCCTGTGATCCCGACCACGGAGGCGGGCACCAGCCGGGCCCCATGGGTCTTGGCCTGGTCCAGCATCCATTGCCCCAGGTCCTGAGCACGGAACCATCCGGCTCGCTGCACACGGATCGCCCCCAGGGCCCGGTCGGTGATGAACGGGAATCTCGACCTGAGGCCGGTGGCGTCGATCACCTCGGCCGACGCCCCGAGTGCGGCTACCTCCTCCACCTCCCGGGTCATTCGGGCGAGGGTGTCCTCCCGGGCTGTGACGAAGAGATACCCGTTGCGGTTGAGCCCGAAGTCGACCTCGCGCGCCAGCTCCTCGTAGATGTCGATCGACCGGTTCATCAAGCCGACCATGGGCCGGTCCGGCCACCAGTTCCGGTAGCACTCGGTCGACTTGTCCGACGTGAGAGTGAGCGGCGGTCTGGGATCGACGAGGACCAGGTCACGGACGCCGTGTCGGACCGTGAGGTGATAGGCGGCGGACACACCCCCGATCCCGGCGCCGACGATGACCACGTCGGCGGTCGTGTTCAACCCAGGAAGCCCCTCACCTTGTCGGCGACCGCCTCAGGGGTGAACCCGAACTTCTCCGCCAGAACCTCGGCGGGGGCCGAGGCGCCGAAACGGTCGATGCCGATGCTGAGACCGTCGCTTCCCACGATCCGCTCCCAGCCAAAGACGGAAGCGGCCTCCACCGAGACCCGGGGTGCCGAGCCCAGGACCTCGTCCCGGTAGCTCTGCGGTTGCTGCTCGAACAACTCCCAGCAGGGGAGGCTCACCACCCGGGCCGAGATCCCGTCGGCTTGCAGCAGGTCGGCGGCGCCGAGTGCCGTGTGGACCTCCGACCCGGTTGCGATCAGGGTGACGTCCTCACCGTCCCTGACCACGTAGCCGCCTTTGGGGAGATCGCCCTTGGGCAGGGTGGGCACGTCCTGGCGGGTCAGGACGAGGGCCACAGGGCCGTCATGACGGTTCAGGGCCACCTCCCAGGCCTGGACCACCTCGTTGGCGTCGGCGGGCCGGATCACCCAGAGCTGGGGCATGGCGCGCAGCGAGGCGAGATGCTCGATGGGCTGATGGGTGGGGCCGTCCTCGCCGAGGAAGATGGAGTCGTGTGTCCAGACCCAGATCGACGGCGCTTCCATCAGGGCGGAGAGCCGCACCGCGGGCCGCATGTAGTCCGAGAACACGAAGAAGGTGGCGGCGTACGGGCGAAGACCCCCGTGGATGGCCATGCCGTTCACGGCGGCTCCCATGGCATGCTCCCGAACCCCGAACGGGATGTCACGCGCCGCGTGGTTGTCCCTCGAGAACAAGTTGTCGGGTTCGATCACCGTCTTGGTCGAGCCGACCAGGTCGGCGGCGCCACCGATGAACCCGGGGACCTTCTTTGCGATCTCGGCGAAGACCTTCCCGGACGAGGAGCGGGTGGCGAGGACGTCCTCCTCGGAGAAGCCGGGTCCGTCGAGTCGGATCGGAGCCTTCGAGTGGAATGCCTCCCATTCGGTGGTGTCGGAACGCTCGAATCTCTCCTCCCACTCGAGACGGGCCTGACGCCCCCGTTCCATCGCCGTGGAGAAGAACTCGTACACCGACGGGTCCACATAGAACGGTGGCTCGAGGGGATAGCCCATCCGCTCCTTGGTCAGCCGGATCTCGTCCTCGCCCAATGGTGAGCCGTGCGCCGCCGCGGTGTCCTGCTTGTTGGGTGCGCCGTGGGCGATGTGGGTGTGACAGATGATGAGCGAGGGGCGGCCCTGCTCCTTGATCGCCGTCTCGATGGCTCCTGTGATCGCCTCGCGGTCGTGCCCGTCCACCTCGTCGGTGTGCCATCCGAAGGCCTCGAATCGCTTGGCCACCTCTTCGGAGAAAGTGATGTCGGTCGCCCCGTCGATCGAGATGTTGTTGTCGTCGTAGAGATAGATGAGACGACCGAGACCGAAATGCCCGGCCAGAGACCCCGCCTCCGAGCTGATCCCCTCCATGAGATCGCCGTCGGACACGAACCCGTAGGTGAAGTGGTCGACGAGATCCTCACCCAGTCGGGCACGCAGATGGGACTCCGCGATCGCCAGGCCAACTCCGGTCCCGAACCCCTGTCCGAGAGGCCCGGTGGTGGTCTCGATCCCGATGGTGTGATCGATCTCGGGATGGCCGGCGGTGGGCGACCCCCATTGGCGGAAGTTGCGCAGATCGTCGAGCGTGAGCGGGAACCCCGACAGGTGAAGCAGCGAGTAGAGCAGCATCGAGCCGTGACCGTTGGAGACGACGAAGCGGTCCCGATCAGGCCACGTGGGGAGATCGGGGTCGACTTTGAGGAACTTGCCCCAGAGGGTGACTGCGATGTCGGCCATGCCCATCGGCATCCCGGGGTGCCCGGAGTTGGCTTTCTGGACTGCGTCCATGGCCAGGGCCTTGATCGTGTCGACGGCGAGCTGCTCGATGTTGGCTTCAGGCATCGAATCCGAGAGTACCCGCTAACCGTCGCGGTCGATCACCCGTGTGGCCGGCACACCTCACATGCCTGGAACCCAACCTGCTCGGCCTCATCCGAGGAGCGGAAGTCGACCAACTTCGACCCCCGGCGCAGCACGTGGCAGGTGGGGTGGTGGAAGACACCGGTCGCCTGGTCGCCACGGAACCGCACCCGATGCGAGGCCAGCTTCTCCAGCATCTCCGGCATGGCGCCTTCGTGGTGGAGCAGGTCGACCTTGTTGCGAGGACCGCCCAGGGAGTAGTTCCCGATGTGGCCGTCGGAACGCACCACCCGATGGCAGGGGATGATGAGCGGAATCGGGTTCCGAGCCACCGCCGAGCCGACGGCACGCACTGCCCGCGGGCTGTCCACCTCGTAGGCGACCCACCCGTATGGCCTCACCTCGCCCCTGGGGATGGTGGCCGTGGTGCGCAGGACCTTCTCCTGGAACGGCGTCACGTGGCGCAGGTCGACCGGGAGCTTGCCGGGGGTTCCCCGCTCGATGGCCTCCTGGATGCCCATGCCCCATGCCCTGGGCGCCTCGGCGCGGATCAGGGGGCGTCCGGAATGTCGCTCCTCGAATCCTTCCGGGATGTCCACCGAGGACACACCGAGAGGGTTGAAGGTGACGATCACCGGGCCGATGGCGGATTCGTAGAAGTCGTAGCCCTCGGCGAGACCGGTGCCGAGTGCGACACCCTCCGACACCCCGCGCGGGAGTGGCCCGCTCGAGCCGGCCAGTTGCGATTCAATGCTCATGTTCTCTCTCCATGGTCTCTTTGAGCCGGGACAGCCCGCGGTGTATGTCCGCCTTCACGGTCCCTTCCGGTCTTCCGGTCACTTTCGAGATCTCGCTGATCCCGAGCCCGGCCACGTGACGCAGGACGACTGCCGTCCTCTGCTCGCGGGACAGGGCCGAGAGTCGGCGGTCCCATGCGGCGTCGTCCACGGGCTCGGGGTCGTCGGCGCCGGTGTCGGACAGCTCGACGTAGGTCGGCCGTCTGGCCCGGTCGCGTAGATGGTTTCGGCCCAAGTTCATGGCGATTGTCCAGATCCAGGGGCTGAGGTCCATCGAGCGGATTCGCTCCGCGTCGTACTCACCCAGGGCTCGGTAGGCCCTGATGAAGGTCTCCTGGGTCAGGTCCTCGGCTTCCTGGTGGTTTCCCGACATCCGCCGCAGGCCCCAGAAGAGCTGTCGGCCCATGGTCTCGACCAGGGTCGGGAACGTGCCGTCCAGATCGGCCGCCAGGGCGTGGGTCAGATCGTCCATCAGCGAGAGGAACCCCACAGACCCTGGCCCGGTTGCATGTTCGGCACCCTCCTATATTGCTGACCGTGGCAGCTCCCGCGATCGAAAAGTGTCTGGCCCGGGCGGAAGAAGCACTCGAACGGGGGGAGGGTCTGGCCGGCACCGGGTTCTGGGCCGCGGTGGCCGAGGTGAAACGTCAGCCCGAACTGGTCGACCGGTACGCGGAGCGCATCGCCGCCATCGACCTCCGCGCCCACCGGGCATGGGTCTGGCTGGTGATCCCACTGGGTGTGGGGACGGTGCTGGCGGTGGTCGTGCTGCTGGCGGGGCTGGGCCTGATCTGGCTGGCCTACGAGTTCGACGGCGCCGCCGCGGTGATCGCGTTCTGGGCAGGATTCGTGGCCATCATCGGCTCCACCCACGGTCTGGGGCACCTCGTGGTGGGGCGTCTTCTCGGAATCCGCTTCCACTACTGGTACGTAGCGTCACTGACCACGCCGCAACCGGGCGTGAAGGTGGACTACGACAGCTATCTGCGAGCCGACCCTGCCCGGCGCGCCTGGATGCACGCCTCGGGCGCACTCGCCACCAAGGTGGTCCCCTTCGCTCTCATCGGGGCAGCCGTGGCCGCCGACCTCCCCGTCTGGGTGCCATGGGCCCTGGCTGTGCTGGGCGTGGCGATGGTGATCACCGACGTCACCTGGTCGACGAAGGCATCTGACTGGAAGAAGTTCAAGCGGGAGATGGCCTACACCCGCCCCTGAACCGTTCTGTGCGGGTTAGGTACGCGTCACGCGTATTAGATCCGCACAGAACGGTGGTTCTTGGGGTCAGCCGTCCTCCATCGTGGGGATGGATCCGTCGATCTGGTGCATCTCGTCGTGGGCGGCCACCATCTGGTCGAACCCGGGCGGGTTCTCGACGTCGATGGCGACGAGGTGCCGGGTGATCGGGCCGTCGGCGATGTCATACGAACGGGCCTTCAGGAGCAGAGCGGCGGCCGCGTCGTCGAGACGGCGGTGCTGGGCCACATGATCCTCCCAGCTGTGCAACACCATCAACTCGGTGATGCGGGTGGGGTCGGTGGTGCTGCGGAACAGTCTCCAGCGGTAGGCACCCGTGGTCAGCCTGACCAGACGCACCTGGTTCATCAGGGCCGTGAACTCGTCGAAATCCGACTCGGCGATCTGCCAGGTGTTGAGGACGAGGACGGGGCCGCCCTCGTAGTCGAGGTCCTCGTGGGGGCTACCACGGTCGACGGCCTCGGTGTATTCGGGAGTGGCGACTTCGTCGACGTGTGGCACCCGGAACCGGGGGGCGATCAGACCCAGCGCCACCGCACCGATGGAGAAGATCAGCAGCGATCCCGGTGTCCCAATCTGGTCGGCGACCAGACCAGAGACGATCGACCCGATCGGCATCACCCCGGCGAAGGCCAGCGAGTAGATCGACATCGCCCGTCCTCTGATCCAGGCCGGGGACATCAGCTGGGCAGTGGCGTTCAATGTGGCCAGGGTGAGGAGCCAGAACAGCCCGGCGCCGAACATGGCCAGAGCGGCGACCCAGATCGAGGGGGCGAGCCCGAGCAGGATGCCGGAGACCCCAAACAGCGTGATCGTGTACGGGACCCAGGAGCCGTTGACCCTGGAGCCGATCCGTGGCCTGATCACAACCCCGAGCAGGGCACCCGCTCCCATTGCGCCATAGAGCAACCCGTAAGTGATCTCGTCACCACCCAGGTACTCGGTGTGGACCGGCAGCACCGACTGCACCACCGCCGAGGTCAGGGCGAACAGCGACACCAGCGCTATCAGATTGCGGAAGGGCGGGGTGAACCGGGCGAACCTGATCCCGGTCGAGATGGCGTTCCTGATCGACTGGGGCGCTTCCCGCACCGACTCCACGAGCCGCGGCCCGATGACGATCAGGGCGACGATGATGGCCACGTAGGAGAGGGCGTTGAAGGCGAACCCGGCTTCGGGCCCATAGAGAGCGACCAGGGCGCCACCGAAGGCCGGGCCTATCGCCCGGGCGGCGTTGAATGCGGCGGAGTTGAGGGCCACGGCCGATGCGACAAGGCCCCTGGGCACCAGGTCGGGGACCAGCGCCTGCCAGGCCGGCAGGTTCAGGGCGAGACCGCTCCCGATCACCAATCCCAGGGTGAGCAGCAGGCCGGGTGTCATCAGGTCGAAGAAGGTGAGCACCGCCATCGCCGCGGCGGCCCCACCCATCACCGACTGGGCGATCAGCATCAGCTTGGCCCGGTCGAAACGGTCGGCGAGGGCACCCGCGGTCAGCGAGAACACCAGCAGCGGCAACGTCGAAGAAGCCACGATCAGGCCCACCCACGTGCTGGAACCGGTGAGCTCGAGCATGAGCCAGGAGGCGGCCACCGATTGCACGAAGGTCCCGGCGGCCGAGGAGACGTTCCCCGCCCAGAGCCATCGGAAGTGGGGGTACCTGAGAGGCTCTACCGCCGAGGACATCGGGCCAGCGTAGGGTGGTGAGTGGTGGCGCGAGACCTTGCCTACTTCGTCCAATCGGAGCGTGGGGAGGGCCCGGGGGTGTTGGTGCTCCACTCTCTTTGGGGTTTGACCTCGTCCGTGAAAGTCCTCTGCGACCAGCTCGCCGACGAGGGGTTCACGGTGCTGGCCCCGGACATGAACTTCGGCGAGTTGCCCGCCACCGAACAGGAAGGCATCGATCACCTGGCCGCGGCCAGCCCGGATCGTCTCGCCTCGCTGGTGCTGTCATCCACCCGGCTTCTCGCCCAGCGGTCCGCCGCGCCGACGATCGGGATCGTCGGATTCGGAATGGGCGGCTCGTTGGGGCTCTGGGCCTCGGTGCGTCTCGCCGAGTTGGTGAACTCCGTGGTGTCCTTCTACGGGACCCAGCAGATCGACTTCGCCGGATCCCGTGCCTCGTACCTCATCCACTTCGCCGAGGAGGACGAGTACATCACCTCCGACGAGGCGGTGTTCATGGAGGCCACCATGGGTCTCGAGTCGCTCCCGGTCGAGGTGATCGCCTATCCGGGGACCAGGCACGGGTTCTGCGAGCCCGACAGCGAGTCCTTCGACCCCGAGACGTTCTCGAGGGCCTGGCGTCGCACCATCGAGTTCCTCCACCAGCACGCCGGCCAATAGGCTGGTGGTGATGACCACCGCAGCCACCTCGGGCCGGTTGACCCCCTGGATCACCCGGGACTTCGTCGACACGCTGGTCGGGCGGATCGACGTCCCCGAGCACCGTCCCCGGATGCCGGTTCTCGCTCCCTTCGACGAGTCCGAGATCGTCACGGTGCCCGTCGCCGCGCCTGACGACGTGGTCGAGGCGGTAGCAAGGGCCCGTCGGGCGCAGCAGGCCTGGACGCGGGTCCCGATCGCCGAGCGGCGCCGGATCGTCTCCCGCTTCCACGATCGCCTCATCGATCGCGCCGACGTCGCCCTCGACCTGATCCAACTCGAGGCGGGGAAGGCGCGCATCCCGTCCTTCGAGGAGGTGTTCGACGTCGTCGCCACCACCCACTACTACCTGAAGACAGCCATTCGTGAGCTGAGGCCAAAGCGTCGGGCGGTGTCCTTCCCGGGGCTCACCGTCGCTTACGAATACCGCCACCCGGTCGGAGTCGTCGGCTGTATCAGCCCCTGGAACTTCCCCCTCACGCTGTCCATATCGGACATGATCCCGGCGTTGCTGGCCGGCAACGGCGTGGTCATCAAACCCGACGAGAAGACACCGCTGAGCGCGGTCTTCGGGGCGTCGCTGCTCGAGGAGGCAGGACTTCCCTCGGGTCTCGTCCAGGTGGTGACCGGTCCGGGTGAGGAGATCGGCCCCACCCTGATCGACGAGGTCGACTTCGTCATGTTCACCGGTTCCACGGAGGTGGGTCGCAGGGTGGCCGAGCGCGCCGGTAGACGTCTCATCGGCTCGTCGATGGAGCTGGGAGGGAAGAACTCGGCCATAGTCCTCGGCGACGCCGACCTGAGGAAGACCATTCCCGGGATCTCCCGGGCCGTGTTCGCCAACGGTGGCCAGCTCTGTATCGCAATGGAGCGCATCTACGTCCACGAGTCGATCGCGGACGAGTTCAGCCGGCGGTTCGTCGAGCACACCAGAGGTCTGGCGATGACCGCCGAGTACGACTTCTCCTCGGCTCTCTCGGCCATGATCTCGAGAGAGCATCTCGACAGGGTCCACGACCACGTCCACGACGCGGTGGCCAAGGGGGCCACCCTTCTCACCGGCGGCAAGCCGCGGCCTGACATCGGCCCTCTGTTCTACGAGCCCACGGTGCTCACGGATGTCGAAGAGGGGATGGATCTCTGCCGGGGCGAGACTTTCGGCCCGGTCGTGGCCATCTACCCCTTCGAGGACGTCGACCGTGCCGTGGCGCAGGCCAACGACTCCGAGTTCGGGCTCAACTTCAGCGTGTGGACCGAGGACACCGATCGAGGCGTCGAAATCGCCGCGCGTCTCCAGGCCGGGACGGTGGGAGTCAACGACGGGTATGCGGCCACCTGGTCCACATACGACGCGCCCATGGGCGGGATGAAGGCGTCGGGACAGGGAAGACGTCACGGTGTCGAGGGGCTTCTCAAGTACACCGAGCCGCAGACCGTGGCCGTTCAGAGGATCGGCCCTGCGTTCGCGCCAATCGCCGGTCTCGGCTATCCGGCCTACCAGCGTCTCCTGGGACGGGTCCTCAAGATCCTGAAGCGGATCCCCTTCTACAAGTAGCCACCTACCAGGCCGGTCCCTTCAGGTCGATCCTCCCCGACACCGGGCTCTTGCTCGCCAGGTCTCCCACCATCACCCTGTTGAATGTGAACACCTCCGGCTCGCCGAACTGGGTGTTCAAGGTCTCCCCCTCGAAGTAGTGCCAACCAAGACTTGTGTAGTACGGGACCAACTCGTCGCGGCACACGAGGAGGGCGAAGTCGGCCCGCTGCGACAGCATGAAGTCGAGCGCCCTGGCCATTCCGAGCGGGGCGTAGCCCTGACCCCGATGGTCGGGGTGGGTGGCGACCCCACCGATGCCTCCGATCACCACCGGGTCCCCGTCCAGGGCGGCGTCCCGGAACAGCAACCCGGTGTAGGAGACCAGCGTGTCGTCGGCCCAGACGAACACTCCCCAATCCCGTGGAGCCCACTCCCGGTCGTTGTCAGGTGGGTCCGGGTACACCGCCGTCTTCATGGCGACCAGGGCCGCGTTCAGATCCTCGCCGATGTCGGCCATCGCCACGAGCTCGGTTCTCGCCGTCAATCCTCGCTCATCTCAGCCAGGTCGGCCTGGAGCACTTCCCGATCCTCGTCGTCCTCGACCTCGGCCAGGGCGGCCCGGGCCAGCTCCAGGTGCTCGGTGAAGGTCTCGACGTCGTCGACGATGGCAGCGGCCCGTGCGATGGCCTCGTGGGCGAATCCGACCACGAACGGGTCCAGCTCGTTCTCGATGGCGATCTCGAGGGACCGCTCCCCGAAACGACGCGCCAGGTCCTCGTATCCGAGGACGGCGGCCACCCGTGACACCTGCCAGTCGGCGATGCAGTGGTTCCGTGCCGTCCCCACGTGGTACCAGTGGTAACGCTGGGCGAACGTCGCCGCCAGCAGCTCCTCCTCCTGCTCCCTGGTGAGGCCCTCGGCGTCGAGCAGCTCCCAGGCGCGGTTGAAGGCTCGGGGGGCGAATGTGCGGTGCCAGACCGCAAGCTCATCGTCGGTGGGATTGCTGATGGGCTCGATCACCCCTGTCCTCCCTAAGGTCTTGCTGGTATCGATCCACGGGGCAACGATACGCAAACATGCCTGATCACATCGCCGTTGAGATCGACGGGGAGACCGTCAACGTGTCCTCACCCGACCGGGTCATCTTCCCGGAGCAGGGTTGGACCAAGCTCGACGTCGTCAATCATTTCCTCCTGGTCGCCGAGGGAGCCGCCCGGGGCATCACCCGACGCCCCACGATGCTCAAGCGCTACATGCAGGACGTGACCGTCCCACCCATCTATCACAAACGCGCCTCGAAGAACACCCC
>DASSVE010000136.1:0-7732 GCA_035706345.1 Acidimicrobiia bacterium | reverse complement strand
CCGGCGCGTGTGAAGGTGACGGTGGGGGAGTCTCCCTCGATGCCGGCGATATCGACGTCTTCTGCCTCGTCGATCAGATTGATCCCGAGCTGATCCATGCGATCGTACAGGTCCTTCTGCAGCTCGGTCTGCCCGTAGATGATCACGTGTTTGCCGGTGAGGGCTTCGAAGTCGACGTGGAGCAGCCGGTGCTCGAAGGCCAGGTTGACCCCCTCGTGGACGAACCCTTCCTTGTCCATGCGGTCACCCACGCCGACGTCCCGAAGGGTCTGGCCGCTCCCGAACTCGATGACTCCTGCGCGGACCCGGCTCAGGACGTAGTCCCTGCTGCGCAGCTCCAGGACGACCGTGTCCACACCCCGGGCGTGCAGCAGCAGGGCGAGGAGACAGCCTGCCGGTCCGCCTCCCACGACGACGACACTGGTGCGTGCCGGGATGTCGCTCACTCCTGTCTCACCAATCCAACCCTACGGCCGAGGACCCTTCCCAGGCTTGACACGTGTATAGCCGATTCGTACGGTGTTCGCACAAATGTTCGTTGTGCGAACGGAGCGGGTTCCGTGGCCGAACTGAGCACCCTCCACGATGCGATAGCCAAGCATGTGTTCGACGGCGACACCGTCGCCATGGAGGGGTTCACTCACCTCATCCCGACTGCCGCCGGCCACGAGGTGATCCGGCAGGGTCGCAAGGACCTGACCCTGGTGCGGATGACCCCGGACGTGATCTACGACCAGATGATCGGGATGGGCTGCGCCGCGAAGCTGGTGTTCTCCTGGGGCGGCAACCCGGGCGTAGGGTCGCTGCATCGTCTCCGGGACGCCGTCGAGAACGGCTATCCGTCCCCACTCGAGATCGAGGAGCACACCCACGCCGGCATGGCCACCCGTTACACGGCGGGCGCCTCGGGGCTCCCGTTCGGGATCATGCATGGCTACACCGGCACAGATCTCGTCGATCACACCAGGGTGGCGACGGTGCGTTCCCCTTTCGGTGAAGAGGAGGTGACTGCGGTGCCCGCCCTCAACCCGGACGTCGCCGTGATCCACGCCCAACAGGCCGACCGGCAGGGCAACGTGGGCATGTGGGGGATCGTCGGCGTGCAGCGCGAGGTCGCCCTGGCGTCCAAACGGGTGGTGGTCACCGTCGAGGAGGTGGTCGACGAGCTCGATCTGAGGGGGCCGAGCCCGTGTGTGCTGCCCTCGTGGACTGTCGACGCAATCGCCGAGGTGCCTAGAGGGTCGCACCCGTCTTATTCGATGGGCTACACGGTGCGGGACAACAACTTCTACACCAAGTGGGACGCCATCTCCCGGGACCGCGACCTGTTCCATCGTTGGATGGAGAGGTATGTCACCGGGGCCGAGGACTTCGATGTCTACCTGGAGGCCCTCGACGACGGGACCCTGACTTCGCTGGTGGACGATGGCTGACCCGGGCTACACCGCCGACGAGATCATGTCGATCGTGGCGGCCCGCCAGCTACGGGATGGCCAGGTGTGCTTCGTGGGCATCGGTCTCCCCAGCGAGGCGGCCAACCTGGCCCGATTGACCCATGCCCCGGGCGTCATCCTGATCTACGAGTCGGGCACCATCGGGACCCGGCCCGTGGTGCTGCCACTCTCGATCGGCGACGGCGAACTGGCCGAACAGGCCGACCTGGTGGTCTCGGTCCCCGAGATCTTCGCCTACTGGCTCCAGGCGGGCCGGGTCGAGGTCGGTTTCCTCTCCGCGGCCCAGATCGACCGTTTCGGGAACCTGAACAGCACCGTCATCGGCGACTACGGGACCCCGCAGGTGCGTCTCCCCGGCGCTGGTGGCGCCCCCGAGATCGCCTCCTCGGCCGGCGAGGTGATAGTGATGCTGCGTCAATCGAAGCGCACGTTCGTGGCCGAGGTCGACTTCGTGACCTCGATCGGGTTCGGGCGAGACGGGGCTGGGCGTGAGGGTCATCGCGGGGCTGGTCCTACCGTGGTGATCACCGACCTCGGAGTGCTCCGGCCGTCGGCCGAGGACCACGAGCTGGAACTGGTGTCGGTGCATCCCGGCATCGAGCCTGACCAGGTGAGAGCAGCGACCGGCTGGGAGTTGCGGTTCTCCGAGCAGCTCGAGACCACCGAGCCGCCCACCGAGGTCGAGCTGAGGGTGCTTCGGGATCTCAAGGAGCGGACGGCTCAGGCACACGGAGGTGCTTGATGGCGGACGAGACCCGATCGGGTGACTTCATCCAGTCACTGGAGCGGGGTCTCATGGTGATCAACTCGTTCTCGCGGGACCACCCGACGCAGACTCTCAGCGAGGTGGCCTCCAGAACCGGCCTGACCAGGGCGACCTCGCGCCGGGTGCTGCTCACCCTGGTCGAGTTGGGGTACGTGGAGCAGCGGGGGCGGTCGTTCTTCCTCACTCCCAAGGTCCTCGATCTCGGCTACTCGTTTCTCTCGTCCCTGCATGTGGTCGAGGTCGCACAGCCTTCTTTGGAGCGTCTCGTCGAGGAGGTCCACGAG
Organism: Acidimicrobiia bacterium; assembly: GCA_035706345.1. GTDB lineage: Bacteria > Actinomycetota > Acidimicrobiia > Spongiisociales > ZC4RG35 > JANQRA01. Next base: position 5,228 of record DASSVE010000136.1, on the reverse strand, counting down.
TCCTCTTCGATGTCGGTCCTGGACGGCTCCGACGTGGTCTACGTGGCCCGGGTCCCCACCACCCGGATCATGACCATCGCCCTGGCGCTGGGCTCCCGCCTCCCCGCTTACCCGACCTCGATGGGACGGGTGCTCCTGGCCGGTCTCGACGACGAGCAGCTCGACGCCTACATCGCCGAGACTCGCTTCGAGCAGCTCACCCCCAACACGGTGACCGACCCGACCCGGTTCCGGGCCATCGTCGAGAAGGTGCGTGAGGACGGCTATGCCCTGGTCGACCAGGAGCTCGAGCTGGGGGTGCGCTCCATCGGCGCCCCGATCCGGAACAAGCGCGACGAGGTGATCGCCGCCATGAACGTGAGCTGTCACGCCTCCAGGTTCGACGTGAAGCGGATGCGCCGGGAGCTGCAGCCGCGTCTCATCGAGACCGCCGCCGAGATCAGCGATCGGGTGAGGGCGCTCCCGATCTAGACGGCGGGTATCGCCCGCTCCACGATGGCGTCGGCCCGGGTGCCCGGAGGAAGGGTTCCGAACAGCACGCCGTGGTCGTTGGCGAGACGTGAGGCGGCGTAGGCCTGGAAGACCTCGGGGTCGCCGTGACGGGCCAGCAGTGTGCCGGCCCAGGTAGTGGCCAGGAGCCCCACGATCCTTCTCGCCTCGAACTCGAGGTCGGTGGCGTCCGTGAGCGCCGTCTTGGCGGCGGCGATGGCCCGGTCCAGTCGGTCGTCGATTCCCGACGCGCTCTCCAACTCGGTCAGGAACATCTCCAGGCTGTCCGCCGAACGAGCGGCGGCGCGGAGGACGTCGAGGGCGATGACGTTCCCCGACCCCTCCCAGATGGCATTCACGGGTGCCTCCCGGTACAGCCGCGGCATGATCGACTCCTCGACGTAGCCGTTGCCGCCGAGACACTCCAGGGCCTCCCTGACCGTCTCGCTGGCCCTCTTGGTGACCCAGTACTTGGCTATCGGGAGGGCGATCCGCTTCATCGCCGCCTCGGCCGGGTCGGCCTCTGCCCGGTCGAACGCCCCGGCGAGCCGGGTCATCAGCAGGGTGGCCGCCTCGGTCTCCACCTCGAGGTCGGCGATGACATTGCGCATGAGCGGCTTGTCCACGAGTCGGGACCCGAACGCCGACCGATGCGAGACGTGCCACGCCGCCTGGAACACCGCCTGACGCATGAGTGCGGCCGAGCCGATGACACAGTCGAGCCGGGTCCCGTTGACCATCTCGATGATGGTGGGGACTCCACGACCCTCCTCGCCGACCATGACCGCCCAGGCCCCCTCGAATTCGACTTCGGACGAGGCATTGGAGCGATTGCCCAGCTTGTCCTTCAGTCGTTGGATCCGGAACTGATTGAGCTCGCCGTCGGGTGTCCAACGGGGCATCAGGAAGCAAGAGAGACCGGCGGGTGCCTGCGCCAGGATCAGGAAGGCGTCGCACATCGGGGCCGAGGTGAACCACTTGTGACCGGTGATGCGGTAATCACCACCGGGACCGCCTCCGTTGACCGGCGTGGCGGACGTGGTGTTGGCTCTGACGTCGGACCCACCCTGTTTCTCGGTCATGCCCATACCCATGAGCAGACCCTTCTTGCCCCCGGCGGGGCCGAACGTAGGGTCGTAGCTCCGGCTCAGGATGCCCGGGATCCACTGGTCGTAGACCGTCGGTGTCGTGGCCAGGGCCGGGACCACCGAGCAGGTCATGGATATGGGGCAGTTGTGACCCGCCTCGATCTGGCCGGACAGATAGGTGAGGGCAGCCCTGGTGACATGCGCTCCCTCCGGTGCGCCGGTCTCCCAGGGCAAGCTGTGATGACCGTTGCCCACCGCGGTCGCCATCAACGAGTGCCAGGCGGGGTGGAACTCCACCATGTCGATCCGATTTCCGAATTGGTCGTGGGTGACCAGGCGTGGCTCGTTGCGGTTGGCATCGAAGCCCCAGCGGATGAACTCGGCCGAACCGGCGACCGCTCCGAAGTCGACGAGCGCTTCTCGTGACTCCTTGGCGCCCTCACCGGCGACTGCGACGTCGAGAACCGGGTCGGCCAGGTAGAGGTTGTAGTCCTGCAAGGGGGGCGGCTGATTGAGGACTTGGTGAGTCCCGGTCACACGCCGAGGATATCGTTGCCGGGGCATGAGGGGACAGTGATCGACAGGGCGCCGCGGCCGGCTCTGGCCGCCGTTGTCGCGCTCGTTCTGGCCGCATGCACCTCCTCAGCCGAGCCGACCACGACGTCGTCGGAGTCCCCTCCGGTGTCCACCACACCGGCCTCGACGAGCACCACCGAGGACCCTCTCCTTCGCCTCGCCCTGCCGGTCGACCCGGATGTGGTCCAGGGCAGTCTCGACAACGGGGTCACCTACTACATCAGGGCCAACGACTCCCCGGGAGGTCGTGCTGAGCTCCGGCTCTTGGTCGACGCAGGATCGGTGCAAGAGGACCCCGATCAGGCTGGGGCCGCCCACTTCCTCGAGCACATGATGTTCAACGGGACGGAGCGCTTCCCGCGCAACGAGCTCGTGGCTGCGCTCGAGTCCTTCGGCCCCAGGTTCGGGCCGGACATCAACGCTCACACCACCTACGACGAGACGGTCTACGAGCTGAGCCTGCCCACCGACGACATCGAGCTGATCGATCTGGGAGTCGCAGTGCTCCGGGAGTGGGCCACCGGGGCCACCCTCACCGAGGCCGACGTCACCGAGGAGCGGGGTGTCGTGCTCGACGAGTGGCGGCTACGCGCCCAGGGTTTCGGGGCCAGGGTCAACGAGCGTCTCGATGAGCTGATCCTGCCTGGCTCTGTCTATGAGGGCCACCCGCCCATCGGGACCGCCGACTCCATCAACACCATGAGCCCGGAAGTGCTTCGTCGCTTCTACGAGGACTGGTACACGCCGGAAAGGATGACGGTGGTGGCGGTCGGCGACTTCGACGTCGTCTCGATGGAGACCCGCATCGCCGAGGCGTTCGGCGACGTCGAAGTCTCCCCCGACACCCGTCCATGGGAGCCGGCCCCCTATCAGCCGGTGAGCAGCCCCCGGGTCAGCTCGCACGCAGACGAGGAGGCCGCCGGTGGGGAGGTGACCGTCACATGGCCGATCCCCGACGATGGGGTGGAGACGGTGGGCGACTATCAGGAGCGGGTGGCCGCCACCCTGGGCATCGAGATCATCGCCCAGCGTCTGTCGGATGACGCCGCCACCGGCGCCAGCCCTTTCCTCCAGGCGGCCCCGGTCACGGCCGACTGGGCCCGGGCCATCGCCCTTCGCGGTGTCGACGTCGGCGTGGCGCCCCAAGACCTCGAGGCAGGTCTCGAAAGCGTCCTGCACGAGATCGAGCGGGCCCGACGACACGGGATCAGCGCCGAGGAGTTCGAACGGGCCCTCGGCACCTACGAGACCATCACAGGCCAGCTGTTCGAACAACGGGACACTGCCCAGGACACCTGGTTCGCCGAGCAGATCGCTGCCCATCACCTCGCCGGCGAGGACATGATGAGCCCGACCCAGCGATACGACGTCGAGAGCGACATCCTCGGGCGACTCACCGAGGAGGACGTGGAGACTGCCTTGCTGTCGGTGGTCGGAGGCGCACCTCTGATTCTCGTGCTCGGTCCCGACGCCCCCGGCATCACGGTTCCGACGGAGGAAGAGGTGCTCACCTTGCTGGCCGGTCTGGAGGAGATCGAGCTCGAGCCACGTCCCACACCTTCGGCGGACGACATCGATCTCATGCCGCGCCCGGCGCCGGCCGAGATCGTGCGCAACACCGTCAATGCAGAGTTGCTCTATACGACGTTGCAGTTCGCCAACGGGGCCGACGTCTACCTGTGGGAGAGCGACATCGCCTCCCAGGGGGTGTACGCCCTGATCGAGGGGTTCGGGGGAACGTCGACGATCGAGGTCGCCGACCTTCCCGAAGTGCAGCTCGCCTTCGACATGGTGAGCAGGAGCGGGGTGGGCGACCTGGACGCAGCCGCCCTGGGCCGTCTCCTCTCCGATCGGATCGTGCAGGTGCGGCCGTGGATCTCGGAGACCAGGCACGGTCTGGAAGGGAGTGTCTCTTCCGTCGATGTCGAGACCCTGTTCCAACTGATCCATCTGACGATGACCCGCCCCAGGTTCGATCAGGCAGCCGTCGACGCGGTTCTGGAGGAGATGCGAGCCCTCGATTCTTCCCGGGAGAACCTGCCCGCATTGCTGTTCGAGGAGGCAGTGAGCCACGCCTACTACGGCGACGACCCCCGCTACTTCGTGATTCCGACCGGTGAGCAGCTGGCCGACTTCGACCTCGCCACGGCCGAGCGTCTCTTTCTCGACCGTTTCTCCTCGGCCGGCGACTTCGCCTTCGTCTTCGTCGGGGACTTCGACATTGCGGTCATGACCGACCTGGCGGCGCGCTACGTAGGGACCCTGCCCGGCAATCCCGAGCCGCGCGGGTTCGTCGACAACCAGCCATTGCCACCCAGGGAGGTCCAGGTGGCCACCGTGGAGGCCGGAACCGGTGAGCAGGGCCAGCTCGGGATGTTCTTCACCAACGAGCACGCACCGGTGCTCGAGGACCGGCTGACGGCGCGGCTCGTGGAGCTGATCCTGACCGCCCGGCTCCGGGAGAGGGTCAGGGAAGGGCTATCCGCCACCTATTCGATCACGGCCTCGATCGACCTTCAACGCGACCCCGATCCGTTCGCCGAGGCGGCGATCGTGTCCACCGGAGACCCGGCCGGTCTCGATGCGATCTCTGAGGCGGTTCTCGCCGATTTGCGCGAGCTGCAGGAAGACGGTCCCACCGAGAGCCAGTTCGACACCGCCATCGAGCAGCTGCGCAACGAGATGGAGCTGATCGATAACCAGACCCTGGCCGAAGCCCTGGTCACGGCACATCTCTATCCCGATCAGCCGGTGGCCGAGCTCAACGCCCGTCACACCGTGGTCGAGGAACTGACCCCGGAAGACGTGCGGGTGATGGCGGGGCTGGCCTTCGACCTCGATCAGCGCATCGAGGTCCGCCAGGTCCCCCGCCCGTGATGTCGCTCAGGTCCCTTTGACCGGGTCTAGGGGCGATGTGTCTCCTAGTCTGCCGCTCCGATGACGCACATTCTCGGGTTCGGGGGATACGCCCCGCTGCGGGTGGTGACCAACGACGACTGGGCCCAACGGCTCGACACCAGTGACGAGTGGATCACCCAGCGCACGGGGATCAAGCGCCGTCACTACGCCGCCGAC
>DASSVE010000135.1:0-28241 GCA_035706345.1 Acidimicrobiia bacterium | reverse complement strand
AGGCGTTGAGGACGACGTAGATCAGGTCACGTTGTGCCTCCAGCAGCGGGAGGCTCCCTTCGGCCAGGGCGTCCTCGATGAATCGCTCCGGGATCGAGAACCGGGAGCAGACGGTGCGGATCACCTCCGGGTCCTCCTTGGCCACGTCGACCCAGAGCCAGCCGCCTTCGGGGATGTCCGGGATCTCCCCGGTCACGATTCTTGTGGGGAACCGCTTCCCGGATGCCCACATGAAGGTGGTGATCACCGGACCGATTATCGGCCCGAAGCCGTCCTCCATCACGGCAATCCGACCTGTGGAAAACCGGAAACACAGCGTTCACATTGCAGCAACCGCTCGGCAATCGGGTGGTCGTCAGAATGTGGCGGCACCCAAGTAGTGGAAAGGAGACCACACGTGACCGAGACGGCTGCCGACGTCTTGTCCCTCGTCGAGAGTGAGGGCTACGAGTTCATCGACCTGCGTTTCTGCGACCTGCCGGGCCAGGTACAGCACTTCACCGTTCCCTCGCACGAGTTGACCGAGGACTCTTTCGAGGACGGCTTCGGATTCGACGGGTCGTCGATCCGGGGGTTCCAGGACATCCAGGAGTCAGACATGCTCCTGATCCCAGACGCCACCACCGCGGTCCAGGACGTCTTCCGTTCCCGGAAGACCCTGATCCTGTACTGCTTCGTCAACGACCCGGTGACGGGCTCGCCCTACGAGAAGGATCCCCGGTACGTGGCCCGCAAGGCCGAGGAGTACCTGGTCTCGACCGGGATCGCCGACACCTCCTATTGGGGGCCGGAGGCCGAGTTCTACATCTTCGACGACGTTCGCTTCGGTCAGAACCAGAACTCCGGGTACTACTACGTCGACTCGATCGAGGGGGCGTGGAACTCGGGTTCCGATGAGGCCGGGGGCAACCTGGGTTACAAGCCCAGGTACAAGGAGGGCTACTTCCCGGTCCCGCCCACCGACCACTTCCAGGACCTGCGCTCCGAGATGACCCACAACCTCGAGGCGGCCGGGATCCACATCGAGGTCCAGCACCACGAGGTGGGAACGGCGGGGCAGGCCGAGATCGACATGAGGTACGACACGCTGCTGCGGACCGCCGACAACGTGACGCTCTACAAGTACATCGTCAAGAACACGGCATGGGTGGCGGGCAAGTCGGTGACGTTCATGCCCAAGCCGATCTTCGAGGACAACGGCTCGGGGATGCACACCCACCAGTCGCTGTGGAAGGACGGCGAGCCGCTCATGTACGACGAGAGCGGGTACGCCGGTCTCTCCGACCTGGCCCGTTGGTACATCGGTGGCCTGCTCAAGCATGCTCCTGCGGTGCTGGCCTTCGCCGCACCGACCACGAACTCGTATCACCGTCTGGTGCCGGGTTACGAGGCCCCGGTCAACCTGGTGTACTCGAGCCGGAACCGCTCGGCGGCGATCCGGATCCCGCAGTACAGCCAGAGCCCGAAGGCGAAGCGGCTCGAGTTCCGCTGCCCGGACCCATCGTGCAACCCCTATCTGGCGTTCTCGGCGATGCTCCTGGCAGGTCTGGACGGGGTCATCAACCAGATCGAGCCCCACGACCCGGTGGACAAGGACATCTACGACCTGCCTCCCTCGGAGCTGGAGGGTCTGCCCTCGGTCCCGGGGAGTCTCGACGAGGCCCTGGCGGCTCTGGAGGCGGATTCGGAGTTCCTGTACCAGGGCGGTGTGTTCACCGAGGGTCTGGTGGAAGCCTGGATCAACTACAAGCGTCAGCACGAGATCGACCCGGTGCGTCTCCGCCCCCACCCGTACGAGTTCCACCTCTACTACGACATCTAGGTCGATCGCCTGGAGCGATCGTCGAAGGGGCCGAGCGGCAGCTCGGCCCCTTCAGTTTGAACTGGGACGGGTCAGGCGCCGGCCACGTTGTGGGTGTTGGTGACCTCGGTGTCGTAGTCGGCGGCGGCAGTCACGAAAGCCTCGACGGCGCTGTTGCGCTGCTCACCGGTGTCGGTGGACCGGAGACCCTCGAGGGCTTGAGTGATGCTCTGTGAGGCCAGATTGACCGCGGCGAGCAGCGTGTCATGGTTGGCCTGCAGGGCCGCCGGCGGGGTCAATGCGGCGTGACGCTCGGCCAGTGCCTGAGTGGCGGCCTGGATCGCCTCGAAGCGATCCTCGGCGTCGGGGAACTCGATCTCCCGCGGATCGGCGTTGAAGGCGGTGTTGACCGCGCTCAGATCGGTCCGTTGGGCCTGAAGCTCCTGGTTGATGGCATCGATCTCGGTCAGGTAGGCCTGCGTTGCGGGATCGGGGGTGGTGCCGGAGACCGTGGTCCCGGGCGTGTCGCCAGGGTCGCCGGTACCTTCGGGCCCGGTGGTCCCGGGGCTGGCTACCAGAGTGGTCTGGGTGGATGCCTCGGGAAGCTCGCGCACGAAGAAGTACGTGAAAGCGATCATCCCCAGCACGACAAGGGGAAGTATCCAACGGCCCGGCTTCGGGTCGGGGTTGACTGCCATTGTTAACAGACGATAGCCAGCCCCCAGTCGGTTCCCACCGATAGACCAGCCGGGACGAGCCCCTTGAACCGGTCCGACGGGGGGCATACGTTCGACTCATGGAGCCAGAACGGCCCGAGGTATACGACCGAATCCCCTGGGAGGCACTGGAGCGCTCCGGCCGCGACCGTCACTGGATCGTCTACGCGGTCGCCGGTGCAGTGACCCTGGGGGCGTTGACCTACTCGTTCATGAGAGGTCAGCCGGCCGCGGTTCCGCCACCGGCAACGGTGGCTTCGACGGTCCCGGCCAGCACCACCGAATCGAACATTGGGGCGCCTTCGTCTGCTTCGGTGGATAGCCCCGTGGTGCTGGCCGAGGCCGACCTCTATGCGGTCGACCCGGTCCGACTCGCCGCCCAGGCGGCCAGCCACGCCGAGTGGTTCGCCGTCGAGTACGTCGGAGTGGACGGCACCGACCAATCCCGGGAGCAGCTGGTCGCCCTCCTGCCCGGTGGGATTCCCGTCCCCGAGGCGCCGGAAGGGACCCAGGTGTTCGTCGACTGGGCCGGGGCGGTATCCGTGACCGAGACCGAACCGGGGAGCTTCCAGGTCGCCGTCCTGGTCAGGTCGCTGGCTTCGCGAGGCGAGGAGGGGTTCGAGCGGCAGCCGCCGATCCTGATGGAGGTCGATGTCACCATCGGGGAGGATGGCCTGCCCCGTATCACTTCCGCGCCGACCCTGGGCTCCCCTGTCACGGCAACACAAGAGCCGGCTTCGCTGACGCCTGTGCCCGAGGAGGTCATCGCTCAACTGGGTCAGACCTACGAGCAGGTGATCGGTGGGGTCGAGGAGCCCGACGGGGGCTGGTCCGTCGTGGTGATGGCGACCGGGAGCGACGGTGTGCTCAGACCGGCGAGGGTGACCGTTCCCTGAGGTTCCTCAGGCCCCGAAGTGGCTCTCTAGGATCGCAGTCGCCTGAGGTGTGATCACATCCCACGATCCCTCGGGAGTCTTGGAGATGGTCACGAAATCTGCCGTGAAGAAGACACTGGCGACACCCTCGATCTCGAGCACACGCGCCAGGAACTCCTCCTGGGGCTCGGCGCCCCTGACGTATGTGGCGGGCCCTCCCACCGGCTCGCCGACGACGAACTTGATCGCGTTGGGGTTGGGCGTGGGCTCGACTCTCACCGTCATGCCCGGTCGAGGCTAACCCGTGCCCGGTGTGATGGGTGTCGACGTCGGCGGGACCTTCACGGACGTGGTCACCTTCGTGGATGGGGAATTGAGCGGCTACAAGGTCCCCACCACAGTCGACCAGTCCCGGGCGGTGGCCGAAGCCGCCGCCACCACCGCCGCGTCTGTCTTTCTCCATGGGACCACTGCGGCCACCAACACCTTGTTGGAGGGCAAGGGGGCCGATGTCGGTCTGCTCACCGATCCGGGATTCGAGGACCTCATCGAGATCGGGCGACAGGACCGGCCCTCGCTCTATGACCCGGCAGTTGATCGGCCGCCACCGCTGGTTCCGAGACAACGCCGCAGCGCCGATCCGGATCAGGTCGGAGATGCCGAGATCGTGGCCGTCGTCTTGATCGAGTCGTATCTCGACGACTCCGCGGAGAGGACGCTCGCCGGCCGGGTGAGCCGGCCGACGGTTCTCTCGTCGGTCGTCTCCCCGGAGTTCCGGGAGTACGAGCGGGTGGCGACCACGGTGCTCTCGGCGTATCTCACCCCGTCGGTGTCGCGCTATCTCCGGGCCCTGGACGAGACGGTGAGCATTCCAAGCCGTCTGGTCATGACGTCCTCGGGTGGGCTCATCCCGTTCGCCGAGGCGGCCGACCTGGCAGGTCGCCTGGTCCTCTCCGGCCCGGCGGGTGGAGTGGTGGCGGCCGCCGCGATCGGTGCGAACCACGGGCACCGGTCGGTGATCTCGTTCGACATGGGCGGCACTTCGACCGATGTGTGCCGAATCTCCAACGGCGTCCCCACGGTGGGCACGGGGCACACGGTGGCCGACCGGGTCAACCGTGTGCCGTCGGTCCCGGTCCGGACCATCGGCGCCGGAGGGGGCAGCATCGCCTGGGTCGACCAGGGCGGGGCGATGCGGGTGGGGCCGCGTTCGGCAGGAGCGAGTCCGGGCCCGGCGGTCTACGGGCAGGGTGGCGTCGACCTCACGGTCACCGACTGCAACGTCTTGGCCGGGAACATCCCCGTCGATCTCCTCCTAGGTGGACAGCTCGGTCTCGACCTGACGGCCGGCCGGGCCGCCGCGGAACGGCTCTCCCGCCAGGTCGGTCTGGACGTGGAGAGGGTGGTCTCGGGCGTGCTCGAGATCGTGGACGCCCACATGGAGCGGGCCTTGCGAGCCGTGTCCATCGAGGAGGGCGCCGATCCGAGAGACGCTGTGCTGGTTGCCTTTGGCGGCGCCGGTGGGCTCCATGCCACCCGTCTCGCCCGCCGTCTCGGCATCAGGACCGTGCTCGTCCCTCCCCACTCGGGGGTCTTCTCTGCACTCGGCCTGTTGCTGGCGACCCCGCGTGCGGACGCCGTGCGCACGGTGATGCTCACCGGCGGCGACTCCCGTCTCGGCCCGGCACTGCAGACAGTGGCCGGTGAGGCGACTGACCGCTTCGTTTCGATGTTCGACCGATCGCCCGAGGATGTCGTGCTTGGTGTCGACGCTCGTTATCGGGGACAGTCCCACGAGTTGGAAGTGGCCGTCGACCAACCGGATTGGGCCGCTTTGACCACCAGTTTCCATCGCGCCCACCTGGAGCGCTTCGGCTTCGAGCGGCCCGGCGAGGAGGTCGAGATCGTCAACGTGCGCGCCGTCGCCACCGGTGTGGCCCCGATCACCTGGGACGACCTGCCCTCGATTCCCGAAGAGGGGTCGGCGGTCGCGTCGGACGGTGTCTGGAAACGCGGTTCCCTGCCGGCGGGATTCTCAGTCGACGGGCCCGCGGTGGTAGTCGAGGACAACTCGGCGACTTTGCTGGAGCAGGGCGACCATCTGGAGGTCCTGTCGGATGGCACTCTCCGGATCGAGGTCGGATAGAGCTGTCTTGACAATAGTGTGTGATACACAGTATTGTCGCTCCCGTGACGTATGACGACACACAGCTAGAGGCTCATCTCAAGGAGCTTCGCCGCGGGTCGGTTCTGCTGGCCTGTCTCCTCATCCTCCGTGAGCCGGGTTACGGCTACGGGCTGTTGGAGAAGCTGGAGAGTGCCGGTGTCGAGGTGGACGCCAACACCCTGTACCCGATGCTGCGCCGTCTGGAGAGCCAAGGGCTGCTCACCAGCGAGTGGGACACCGACGGCGCCCGACCCCGCAAGTACTACGCCACCAGCGAGAAGGGGGTCGAGCTGGCCCGCCAGCTCATGACGTCGTGGCTGGAGATGACCCGATCGCTGCAAGATCTGGAAGAGGGGAAGGTATGAGCAACGATCTGATCGACAGATACGTGGGGGCCACCCTGCGCACGGTGCCCGAGAGCCAGCGGAGCGACATCGAAGCCGAGCTTCGGGCATCGATCGAAGACGCATTGGAGGCCAGGATGGAAGCCGGTGTCGACGCCGACACCGCCAAGAGAGACGTGCTGACCGAGATGGGCGACCCGGACCGGCTCGCCGCCGGCTACACCGGACGCCCCGGCTACCTGATCGGTCCGGCGCTCTTCTTCGACTACAAGCGATTCCTCACCGCCCTGCTGGTCACAGTCGTGCCCATCGTGGTGGCAGTGGTGGCCGCGGTCTCGGCCATCTCCGGCGAGGACATCGGTTCGATCATCGGTCGGAGCATCAGCCTCGGTCTCACGCTGGTCGTGCACATCGCCTTCTGGACCACGCTGGTGTTCGCCTTGATCGAGCGGACCGGAACCGAGGACGCCAGCTTGGAGTGGTCCCTCGACAAGCTGCCACCGGCGCCGTCCGGCGGGACCATCCGGCTCGGCGAGACCATCGCATCCGTCGTCTTCCTAGTGCTGGCGATGGCTGCGTTGGTGTTGTCCCGCACCGCCTCACCGGTGACCGGTGCGAATGGGGAGCCGATCCCGATCTTCTCTCCCGAGTTGTGGTCGTTCTGGCTCCCGTTCCTGATCGTGGTGCTGGCGGTCGAAGTGGCGTTCGAAGTGATCAAGTACCGGGTGGGGAGATGGACCTGGCCTCTGGCGTCGGTCAACCTGGCCTTGAACGCCCTGTTCGCGATCCCCGCGATCTACCTGCTCCTGACCGAGCAGCTGTTCAACCCGGCGTTCTTCGAAGAGCGCGAATGGGCCGGCGTGCCCGACGCCGACGGCCCGGTAGTCATCGGGACGGTGATCGTCATCGCCGCCATCACTCTGTGGGACAGCTTCGACGGCTTCCGCAAGGCATCGAGGTAGTGGCAGCAGAATTCCCGGCGGAGGCGGTGGCCATGGTGCAGAGCGCCCTGGCCGACGCCGCCGACCCGGAGAAGGCGGCCGGGATGCAGGCGTACATGAAGACTGACATGCCGTTCTACGGGGTCCAGAAGCCGGAGCGGGCCCGCATCCTCCGCCGGCTCCGCAAGGAGCACCCTCCCGCCGATCATGGGCAGTACCTGAGTCTGGCCACCGCCCTGTGGGAGCTTCCTCATCGGGAGGAGAAGTACCTGGCCCAAGGTGTGGCCACCGCCTTCCCCAAATGGATCATCCCCGAGTCGTTCCCTCTCTACGAGCGGTTCGTGGTCGAAGGCGCCTGGTGGGACTTCGTCGACGAGACCGCCACCCACATGATCCGCACCCTGGTCCTGGGACATCCCGGCTATACCTGGCCGATCATGGACCACTGGATCGACGATCCCGATATGTGGCGGCGACGATCCGCCCTGCTCTGCCAGATCGGGGCGGGGAGCCGGACCGATCAGGAGCGTCTCTTCGACTACTGCCGCCGATGCGCCCACGAAACCGAGTTCTTCATCCGGAAGGCCATCGGGTGGGCGTTGCGGGACTACGGCCGGACCGCCCCCGAAGAGGTGGCCCACTTCGCGACCACCCACCGCGACGAGCTGTCCGGGCTGAGCTATCGGGAGGCCACCAAGCATCTGGGGCACCTGGTCAATTGATCGACCCGATCAGTCTCGAGTTAGCCCGCAACCGCTTCTCGGCGATCGCGGACGAGATGGGGACCGTGCTCCGGCGCACCTCACTGTCACCGAACATCAAGGAGCGGGCCGATTGCTCGGCGGCGATCTTCACCGTCGACGGCGAGATGCTGGCTCAGGCGGAGCACATCCCGGTGCATCTCGGGTCGATGCCGGCCTCGGTCCAGGCCTGTCTGGAACGGTTCGATCCGGTGCCGGAGACCCAGTACGCGGTGAACGATCCCTATCACGGGGGCACCCACCTCAACGATCTGACCATCGTCAGCCCGGTCTTCGCCGACGGTCGTCATGTCGCCTGGGTGGGGAACCGGGCCCACCACGCCGACGTCGGTGGCGAGGCACCCGGCTCGATGCCTGCACATGCCACTCGTCTCGACCAGGAGGGCCACGTCGTATCGCCAATGGTGGCCGTGTCCGGAGGCGAGTGGGACCCGGAGTTCCTCGAGCCCTTTCTGAAGGCCTCCCGGACACCCTGGGAGCGACGGGGCGATCTCGACGGGCAGATGGGGGCCAACGCGGTGGCGGTGCGGCGTCTCGGCCAGTTGATCGAGAGCGAGGGAGTCAATCGCTTCTTCGAGATGTCGACCGCTCTTCTCGACTACGGCGAGCGCCGGATGACCGCTGCCCTGGGCGAGCTTCCCGATGGAAGCTTCGAGTTCGAGGACTTCATGGAGCACGGTGACGCCGACGTCGCCATCCGGGTCAAGGTCACTGTCTCCGGCGACACCCTCCATGCCGACTTCACCGGGACGGACCCCCAGGTGGAGGCGAATTTCAACGCGGTGGAGGCGGTGACCCGATCCTGTCTCTACTACGCGGTCCGGGTGGCCACCGACCCGACCATCCCGGCCAACGGAGGCTGCTACCGACCGCTCTCTCTCCTCGCGCCGAAGGGGACCCTGATCAACGCAAAAGCCCCGGCCGCCGTTGCGGCGGGCAATGTCGAGACCAGCCAGCGGATCGCCGACGTCCTCCTGGGCGCTCTGGCCCAAGCGGCTCCGGATCGGGTCCCGGCCGCCTCACAGGGGACGATGAACAACGTCCTCATCGGCAACGACGAGTTCGCCTACTACGAGACGGTTGCCGGTGGTCAGGGGGCCCGACCGCATGCCGACGGTCAGTCCGGGATCCACACCGGGATGACCAACACGAAGAACACCCCGATCGAGTCCCTCCACGTCCATTACCCGTTTCGGGTGACGGCCTACACGATGAGACGGGGAAGCGGCGGCGCCGGGCGATATCGGGGTGGGGACGGGATCAGACGCGAGATCGAGTTCGGCACCAGCGCCACTCTGTCCCTCATGGGAGAGCGTCGCCGCAATGCCCCATGGGGCCTGGCCGGAGGCGAGCCGGGTGCGGTCGGGGAGGACTGGCTGGTCCATGACGGGGGCGAGCGGGAACGTCTCGCGGGCAAGTGCACCGTCGAGGTCTCCCCGGGTGACCGGCTCGTTGTGCTCACTCCGGGTGGAGGTGGCTGGGGGGTAGCCTGACACCATGACGCTTGTGACCGACCTCCGGGCGGTTCTCGGGGACGAGGACGTCATGGAAGAGCCCGTCGAGCTTCATCTCTACTCGAAGGACGCTTCCCTGATGCGGGGCCGGCCGACGTGTGTCGTCTTCCCGCAGGACACCAGCGAGGTGGCCGAGGTGGTCCGTATCGCGGAGGCCCATCGGGTCCCGATCGTCGCCCGTGGCGCCGGCACCGGGCTCGCCGCCGGGGCCAGCCCGACCCAGGGCGGGATCGTGCTGGTGACCACCGCCATGAAAGACATCGACATCGACGTCGCCAACCGCACCGCCTGGGTGGGCGCCGGGGTCATCAATCTCGACCTGTCCAGGGCCGCCGCCCCCTACGGTCTGTACTTCGCTCCCGACCCCTCCTCACAGTCGGCATGCACCATCGGCGGCAACGTGGCCAACAACTCAGGCGGGCCGCACTGTCTCGCCGAGGGGAGCACCACGAGCCACGTGCTCGGCATGGAAGTGGTCCTCTCCGGGGGGGAAGTTGTGATCCTCGGCGGCCAGGCGCCCGACCCGATCGGTCTGGATCTCAAAGGCTTGATCGTCGGCTCCGAAGGCACGCTGGGCGTGGTGACCCGGGCACTGGTGAGGCTGCTGCCGATCGACCCCGACGTTCGCACTCTGCTGATGGACTTCGACTCGGTGGAGGATGCCGCCCGAACCGTCTCCGATGTGATCGCCACCGGTCTGGTCCCGGCGGCGCTCGAGTTGATGGACCAACGGATGTGTCAGGCGGTCGAGAACTGGCTCAAGGCCGGGCTGCCCACCGAGGCGGCATCAGTGCTCCTGGCCGAGGTGGTCGGCGAGACCGAGAGTGTCGCGTCACAGGCCGAGGTCATCGCAGACATCGCACGGCGGAACAACGCCATCGGCGTGGAGATAGCCGAGACCGAGCAACATCGGGCCCTGCTCTGGAAGGCGCGCAAGTCCGCCTTCGGCGCCGTCGCCCAACTGGCTCCCGATTACTACCTCCACGACGCCGTCGTGCCCCGAACCCGCTTGGTCGAGACCATGAAGGCGGTCTACGCCATCGGGGACCGTTACGACCTCACCATGCTCAACGTGTTCCACGCCGGCGACGGGAATCTGCATCCGCTTATCGCATTCGACTCGTCCGATCCCGAGATGTTCGACCTGGTCCGCAAGGCCGGCGATGAGATCGTCGCCGCCTGTCTCGACGTGGGCGGGGCCCTCTCCGGTGAGCACGGAATCGGTCTGGAGAAACGGGATCTCATGCGGATGAACTTCACCGAAGTCGATCTCGACGCTCAGGCCCGCCTCAAGGAGGTGTTCGACCCGGTGGGCGTCTTCAACCCGGCGAAGATCCTGCCCGAGGGGTCGCGCTGCTTCGATTTCGGCGGGGTCCGCCGCGAGCTACCCGACGGTGTCTGGGTTTGACCTACCACCCCCCTCACATCTCGTTTCTCGAAGTCGAGATCCCGGGTGCGCCCGAGACCGCCTTCCAGATCGCCCCCAAGTCGGTGGCCCATGTCGAGACGGTGATTCGCTACTGCGCCGAGCGGAGCCTGACCGTCCAGATGTGGGGCGGGGGCACCCACTCCGGCTACGGGAACCCGCCCGAGCCTGATTTTGTGATGTCGACGGAGCGTCTCTGCGACATCGAGGTGTGGGAGCCGGACGATCTCACCATGGTGGTCGGGGCCGGTGCGTCGGTGGAGAAGACCGAGGCGACGCTGGCAGAGCGCAATCAGACCCTGGTGATGCCGGAGCGCCCCGGTGCGGCCACGATCGGTGGTGTCATCTCCTCGGGGGTCTCCAGTCTCAGACGGGGTCGTCTCTACGGGACCCGGGAACGGGTGCTCGAGGTCACGATGGTCACCGGCGACGGGCGCATCGTGAGGAGCGGCGGGCGGGTGGTGAAGAACGTCTCGGGCTACGACCTCCACCGGCTGGCCGTAGGCGCTTTCGGCTCCCTGGGCGTGATCGTCTCCGTCTGTCTCAAGCTCTGGCCCACACCTCCCGCAGCCGCCACTGTGACCGTCGACGACGTGGAACGCGCCGGGATGATCACCCGACCGCTGGCCGTTCTCGAGATAGATGGTGTCACCCGAGTTTTCATCCAGGGGACCGGGCGCGAGGTGGAGACCCAGGTCTCCAGGCTCGGTGGTGATCCCAGCCCCGGCCTCGACTGGCCCGACGACCCGGCCGGGGCGTGGCAGTGGTCGCTACGGGTCCCACCGGCGATGACGTCCGATGCGGTGAGTCGTCTTCCCGCCGGCTGGCGCTATCTGACCGTGCACGGAGTCGGGGAGGTGCGGGCCGCCTCCGACGACGTCGACGGGGCCGGTGATCTGAGGGAGTGGGCCGAGTCTGTTGGCGGGCATCTCGTTGTCACCAAAGGCGACCCCGCCCTTTTCGAGCCGTGGGGGACGCCGCCTCCGGCCCTGGAGCTACAGCGGCGTCTCATCGCTCAGTTCGACCCGTACCGGATCCTCAACCCCGGCCGTCTCCCCGGAGGCATCTGATGGGATGGGTCACCGAGTTCCACCCTACCGCAGACGAGCTCAACTCATGCGTCCAGTGCGGTCTGTGTCTCCCGGCCTGCCCGACCTTCCGGCTCACCGGCAGGGAGACCGCCTCCCCGCGGGGCCGGCTCCACGCCATGTCGGCAGTGGCCAGCGGCATCGTCGAGGTCGACGAGTCGTTCGCGGGGATCATCGACTTCTGTCTCGGCTGCAGGGCGTGTGAGCCGGTGTGCCCGAGTCTGGTGCCGTACGGTCGGGCGCTGGAGGGAGCACGTGCCGAGATCGACGCCCAGCTCCCTGGTCGGGCACGCCGCAACCGATGGGTTGTCGGATCGGCTCTCGGTTCGCGTTGGCTGATGCGTCTGGGTGGCTTGGGCCTCTCCGTCGCCCAGACCGTGGGTCTCACCCACGTGGCGCCACGCAGGTATCGCCGGATCACACGTGGACTGCGACGTCTGCGGGGTCGTCCCGGCGAGACGGTTGGGCACCTCGGCGGGCCGGGCGACTCGGGGGTGGCCGGTCTCCTCGCCGGCTGCATCCAGGACCAGTGGTTCCGACCGGTGAACCGAGCGGCGGTCGAGCTGCTGGAGCGGGCCGGCCACACCGTGGCGGTGCCCGAGCGCCAGACCTGCTGTGGTGCGCTGGCGGCACACGACGGCAAGGCCGAGATCGCCGAGCGGTTCATGGCCCAGAACGGCGACGCCCTGGGTGGGTGCGACATCGTGGTCGCCACCAGTGCCGGTTGTTCCGCCCATCTGGCCGACTACCGGTGGCCCGGGCACCAGCCGGAGACTCTGGACATCACGGTCGCCGTGGCCCGGGCCATTGCCGAAGGCAGATTGCCCACCCTGAGCACCGACCGGGGCGCGATCGCCATCCAGGACCCCTGCCATCTCAGACACGCCCAGCGGGTGGTGCAAGAGCCACGTTCGATACTCGCCGCCGCCGGGTACCAGGTCGTCGAGATCGACGAAGCCGGGATGTGCTGTGGCGCCGCCGGTCTGTACACGGTGATGCAGCCGGAGACGTCGGAGCGGCTGGGGAACCTCAAGGCTGATCAGGTGCGTTCGACCGGGATCACCAGGGTCGCCTCGGCCAACCCCGGCTGTGAGATGCAGCTTCGCAGCCATCTTGGCGGCGGCTACGAGATCAAGCATCCCATAGAGTGGTACCTGGAAGCGGTGATGGCAGAGGAGAGGGTCTGAGGTTTATGGTCGATTCGGTGACGGAGAACGGTCCTTCGCCTGCGCGTCCCGAGATGCTGAGACGCTACGGCATCCTCGCCTACGGTTCGTTCGGGACCATGGCGGATGTCGGGCTGATGGTGCTGGGCAGTCTCCTCGTGGGTCTCTCGCTCGCGGTCCTGATCGGTGGTTTCGGCCTCGTCGACGTGACCGCCCAGGACCTTTCCACTGGGGAGATGCTGATCTCGGCGATCATCCTCGCTGTGATCGGGCTCTTCTGCCTCGGTGTCGCCTCCGAGGGCCCGCTGGGCCGGGGACGACGTCTGGTCGGGTTCAAGCTCTGGGAGGTGGGCATCGGCCGCAGCGTCGCCGTGTTCCTCTCCGGGTTCATCGCCCTTCTCCTCTACGACTTCATCGGTGGTCTGCTCGAAGGGGTCCCTGCCCCCTTGTACAAGGGTGTCGAGGGCTTCCGGGCCGTCGGTGTCACCGGGATGACGGTGATGCCGTTGCTGGGTGTGCCCTTGGCCTTGCTGGTCCGGGCCGCACCGGATGACTACGCCTGGGTCCGCAACGGCGACATCCCAGTGATGTTCATCATCTGGACCATCTCGGCGATGATCGTCCTCTCCTAGGTCGACTCAGATCGGCTTGGAGCAGACCACGACCTGACCCGGGTCGGCGCCAACCCTCCGGAGCGCCTCGCCCGTCCAGGGGAGATCGGGCAGTTTGAGATCGAGCTCGGTGACGCCCCGTTCGGCGGCGTAGCCGATCAGCCCGTCGAGCAACCCAAGGATGTCGTCCGGCGTGGTCGCCATCCAATTGCAGCGCAGCCAGTTCTCCGCGGGCTGCTCCACACTGGCCCACCCGGCTGTCGACTGGATGAGATCCCCTGCGGCCGCGGACAAATCCGACGGCCGAGCCGTGCGCCATCGCCAGCCGAGCGCGATCAACTCGCGGGACTGTCTGGCCAGATCTCCTGCCACCCAGAAGAGCCAGGCTGCCTCGGTGTCCGACCCCGGGGCCGGGCGCATCCGGTAGCGCTCCTGGGTGCGGTGGGCGGGGTCGACATCGATCTCGGCGAAGAGCCAGTGTGAGACCTCCCGATAACCCAATCCGGCCACCTGGTTGCGAGCGGCGACGTTGGAGGCATCGGTGGCCAATCTCATTACCCGGGCCCCGCGGGCGGCCGCCCACTCGACGCCTGCATGGTTCAGCGCCCGGCCGTGGCCGCTGCGTCTCTGCTCCGGGTGCACCCGGGCGCCCTCCAGCCAGCCTTCGGTGGGCGAGAGCAGCGATACGTGGCACATTGCGACCGGGACGTCGGAGTCGTCCACCGATACCAGAACGGCCGACTCGGGCTCGGCGAGCCAGGTGGGGAGGACCTCGGGGATGTAGTCCCCCCACGAGAAGGTGTCCGTGGTCCAGGCGACGATGGACTCGACATCCCCCGGCTCGGCCTCCCTTATCGAGTAGGCCATTGCTACATCCGGTCGGGGACCTCGATCCCCAACAAGTAGAGAAGCGTCTCGAGGGTCTTCTCCGTCCAACTCGCCAACGAGAGCCACGAGGCTCGACGACGCGGGTCGGGCTCGTTGAGGATGTGGCACTGGTCGTAGAACCGGTTCCACCGGC
The DNA here is from genome assembly GCA_035706345.1 of Acidimicrobiia bacterium. GTDB lineage: Bacteria > Actinomycetota > Acidimicrobiia > Spongiisociales > ZC4RG35 > JANQRA01. The sequence continues at coordinate 13,810 of DASSVE010000135.1, read as the reverse complement.
CGGCGAGGACGTGTGCGTACTCGGCGATGTGGTTCGGGGCGCGCAGCTCGATGCTGCGCTCCACCACCTCCGGGAACCGGAGCAGTTCCAAGATCAGCTCCCGTTCCACCGGTATGGAAGGGGGCTGGATCTCGCCGGGCTCCAGGCCCCGCTCGGCTGCTTTGCGCAGGATCGACTTGATGCGGACCACGGCGTACTGGAGGTAGGGGCCGGTCTTGCCCTCGAAGGAGCTGAACCGATCCAGGTCGAAGACGTAGTCAGAGGACCGATTGTTGATGAGGTCCCCGAACTTCAGGGCGGCCACACCGACCTGTTTGGCGATCAGCGCCCGTTCCTCCTCCGGGTACTCCTCGGCGATGTGGGCCTCTTCCAGACGGGCCCGGGCCGCGCTCTCGATCATCTCGATGAGGTCGCTGAGACGAACGACGCCACCCTCCCGGGTCTTGAAGGGCTTGCCGTCCGGCCCGTTCATGGTCCCGAACCAGATGTGCTCCAGGGCCACATCGTCTCCGACGATCCCGGCCATGCGGGCCACCCGGAAGACCTGGGTGAAGTGGTCGGCCTGACGACGATCGACCACGTAGAGGATCAGGTCGACCCCGAGTTCCTCGACCCGGTACTCGATGGTGGCCACGTCCGTAGTCGAGTAGAGGAACCCGCCCGCTTTGGTCCGCACGATGAGAGGGGGCCATTCCCGCTGGTCTCCGGGCTCGTCGACTCTGATGATGAGGGCCCCGTCCGACTCCTCGGTCACCCCGGCCTGCTCCAGACGCTCCACCAGGGCTTCAAGCCGGCCAGCGACGTCGGACTCTCCGTACCAGAGGTCGAACTCGATGCCCAGAGCCCCGAAGTCCGCTCGCTGCGAGCGCTCCGACACGGCCTTCATCTGACGCCAGATCTCGAGGGCCTTCTCGTCACCACTCTGCAGATCGACGGTCCTGCGCCGCGCTCTCTCGGCGAACTCCTCGTCCGTCTGGGCGCGCGCCGAGGCGTCCGGGTAGATGCGCTGCAGGTCCTCGAGAGTGATCGCGGACGGGTCGAGACCTTGCTCCTCGACGGTGGCTATGAGCAGACCCATTTGGAATCCCCAGTCGCCAAAATGTGGGTCCCTGATCACTTCGTGGCCGGCGAACGCGAACAGCCGGGCCAGGGAGTCGCCGATGATGGTGGCCCGGATGTGGCCCACGTGCATGGCCTTGGCCACGTTGGGACCGGCGTAGTCGACCAGGACCCGAAGCGGATGGGCCGCGGGTGTGAACCCCAGGTGATCGTCCTCGGCGCTGCGTCGAGCCCAATCCGCCAGTGCCTCGTCGGTGACGCTGATGTTGATGAACCCCGGGCCGGCGACCTCGACGGAGGCGATCTCCGGATGCTCCGCCAGGGCTGCGGCTACAGCCTCCGCGATCTCTCTCGGAGACCTCGGGTCGAGGCGCGCCGCGGCCATGGCTCCGTTGCACTGGAACTGGGCCAGTTCGGGTCGTTGCGATGGGACGACCTCGCCCAACTCGGCGGGCAGCCCGAGATCGGCGAAGGCCTTTCCGGCCAGCTCGGATAGATGGCTCTGCAGCGACATCGCCTGGCCAGGTTAGGGGTCAGGCCCGGAAGCGTTCGTCGCGCCAGCGGATCGCCGCCGTCAGGCCCTGCTCCTTGGCGATGCGGTCGAACTCCTCCCTCTCCGGCGACCGGGAGGTCTCGATCTCGACGCCGATCTCCAGGCCCGCCCGCAATGCCTCCCGAAAACCGGCCTTCTCCCAGGCGGCGTTGACCGCGCGTTTGGTCATCCGCATCACATCCGGGTCGACCACCGCCAGTTGCCTGGCGAGCTCGAGGGTGGCCTCCTGCAGATCCTCGACGGGGACCACCCGGTTGACCAGGCCGTAGTCGAGGGCGGTGTCTGCCGGCAGACGGTCGAACCCCGTGAGCACGAGCTCCTTGGCCCGTCGGGCGCCGATCAGCCACGGCAGCACGTGGGCGACGATGGTGGACCCGAACCTGATCTCCGGCTGCCCGAACACGGCGTCCTCCGCCGCCACCACGAGGTCGCACATCATCATGAGGTCGCACCCTCCGGCGAGACAGTGACCCTGGACCCGGGCAATGACCGGCTGGGGGTGGTCGAAGACCTCGAGGAGACGGTCGAGACTGGCGTGCAGACCGGCGGCGATCTCCGCCGGATCGTCGGCCCCTTCCTCGTCCAGGTCATAGCCGGCGCAGAAGGAGGGCCCGGCACCGGCCAGCACCACCACTCCGACCTCCCGGTCCGCGGCAGCGTCTTTCAGCGCCCCGGATAGGGCTTCGACGAGCGCGGAGGAGAGAGCGTTTCGCTTCTCGGGCCGGTTCATCGTGATGGTGCGAACCCGGCCCGCGTCTTCGACCAGGACCAGGTCGCTCATGTCTGGAAGAGGAAGTCGACAGCTACCGCCGAGTCGGGCCCGACGATCACGGGGTTGAGGTCCACGGAGGCGAAGATCCCCGCCGTGTCGGCTACCAGCTCAGAGAACCTCGCCACCACCTCGGCGAGGGCGGAAACGTCGGCCGGGGCCGAACCGCGATAGCCCGAGAGGAGCTTGACCACCGCGAGACGCTCGATGGCGCGGGTGGCGCGGAATCGGTCCACCGGGGGGAGCAGGGCTACCCGGTCCCGGAGCATCTCGATCAGGGTGCCGCCTGCGGACACCAGGACCACCGGCCCGAACTGGGGGTCGTCCACCATGCCCAGCGCGATCTCGACACCCGCGGGGATCTGTTGGGAGACGGCGACCTCAGGGCCGAGACGACGGCTCATGTCCTCATATGCCACGGCGAGGTGCTCGGCGCCCTCGATGCCGACAACCACCCCACCGACCTCCGTCTTGTGCGCCGCGGCGGTGGTCTTCAGCACCACCGGGTATCCGATGATCCGCGCCGCCTCCAGAGCTTCGTCGACATCGATGGCCCCGATGGTCCGGGGGGTTGGGATCCCGTAATGACCGAGCAAGGCATGGTCGCCGGTCGGTCCGGGCCACGGGGGGCTGAGTCGCTCCTGCTGGGCGGGCCACTCGAGACGCTCGGCACGGTCGAGGAGATGGCCGATGGCACGGAGACCGGTCTCGGTGCCCTGCAGGACCGGGATCCCACCGGCCCGGATGACGTCCGCCTGGGCCGGGTCGACCGTGGTGGCGATGTTGGCCAGCACCGCGAAGGGCTTGTCCGTCGTCTTCGCCGCGTCGAGGACGGCAGATCCGTAACCGTCGTCGGGGTTCTCCTCGGCGGTGAGGTCGACCGAGAAGGCAACGACGCCGATCGCCGGATCGCGTGCCAGGGCGGCGAGACACTCGGAGAAGACTTCCTTGGCGTCACGGCCGGTGCCCCAGGCGTCCACAGGATTCTGCGCCTCCAGACCGGGGTCGAGCAAGTCGGTGAGGGTCGCCACCGTCTCCGGGCCCAGAGAGGGCAGGGGCACCCCGACCCGCTCTGCGTTGTCGATGAGCAACGCTCGTTCCCCACCCGAGTCGTGGACCGCGCCCAGACCTCCCCTATGTGGGCGACGACCGGCAGCGAAGAGCTCGGCGGTGTCCACCAGCTCGTCCATCGTCGTCACCCGGTGCACGCCATGGGCGTCGAACAGGGCCTCGTACACGGCGTCGTCCCCGGCAATGGCCTCACTGTGGGTGGCCACTGCCTCCCGGCCCCGCTGGGAGCTCCCCACCTTGAGCGACACCACCGGGACGCCACGATCCTGGGCAACGCCGAGCGCCTTCCTGAAGCCTTCCGGGTCGCGAATCGTCTCCAGGAACAGGGTGAGGACGGTGGTGCTCTCCCGTGCCAGGGCCCAGTCCATGTAATCGCTCATCCGTGTGTTGAGCTCGAGACCTGTGGAGACGACCAGGTTGAAGCGGAGGCCGCGCCGGTTGTGCAGCATGGCCGAGAAGAGGGAGCCGGAGTGGCTCAGGAACGTGACGCCACCGGGCTCGAGGTCGTATGGCTGGTGGAACCCGCAGATTCGGACCCCGTCTTCGATGTTGAGGAACCCCATGCCGTTTCCGCCGCAGATCGGGACACCGGCCTCGTTCGCCAGGGTGGCGATCCGGTCCCGGAGCGGGGATCCGTCGGCGGCCTCACCATGGCAACTCGCGAATATGGCCAGTGCGCCGGCCCCGGCTGCGATCGCCTTCTCCGTCTCCTCCTCGAGTCGGGCGTTCGCCACCGCCAGGACCGCGAGATCGACCGGTCCGCCCACGTCGTGGATCGAGGGATGACAGGGGAGACCGAGCACGGTCTCGTAGCCAGGGTTGACCGGGTGGATGGTCCCGGTGAAGCCGCCGCCCTGGAGTTGGCGCAGGGTCTGCTCGCCGACTGATCCGGGTCGCTCCGAGGCGCCGATCACGGCCACCGAGCCGGCCCTGAGCATGTGGTCGAGTGTGTGCATCGAACGAGATTGAACGATGGTTCAGGATAACGGGAGCCGGGGTGTGTGGCATGATCATCAGGTGAGCCCTCGACCCAGAATGACCGACAGCCGCCGGGTCGACATCCTCAATGCCACCGCCATGGCCATCGCCGACCGCGGCCTGTGCGAAACCAGGATCGCGGATGTGGCCGAGATCGTGGGTGTCAGCCCGGCACTGGTTCTCTACTACTTCCCCAACAAGGCGGCCCTCCTCACCGAGGCCCTCATCTATCTGGACCGGATGTTCTACGACAGCGTCGCAGAGAAGCTGACCGCGGCACCTACGGCCGAGGAGAGGCTCATCATCCTCATAGAGGAGAGCTGCCCCCGCCCGGCGGGGCCGGGCGAGCTACCCGACAGCTGGATCCTGTGGCCCGCCACATGGGAGATGGCGCGTCTCGACCCGGCGCTGGCCTCGGCCCGCGCCCGTCTCGACGAGGCATGGCGGTCCCAGATCGTGACAATCGTCGAGGACGGGATGGCAGCCGGGGAGTTCGCCCAGGTGGACGCCAAGGACTTCGCGATCCAGCTGGCGGCGATGCTCGACGGCCTGGCGATCGAAGCGATGCTCGGGGACCCGACCGTAGACGCCGACCGCATGAGCCAACTGGCGCGTTCCTTTGCCAGATCTGCTTTGAAACCTGCCCCGTAACCGGTACCCCAATCTGAATGGCTGTTTAGGATCGGCCACCAATCAGGGCAAGTGAGGAGCACCATGGCGTACCACCCCAGGGAGAACTGGAACCCGGCTCATCGCCGCCGGGTCCTCACCCGAAGGGAGTTCCTGCAGAGAGCGGCGGTACTCGGGATCGCAGTTCCACTGCTCCCCAGCTTCCTGGCGGCCTGCGCACGGAGGGAGGGTGGTGGAGGCGGCGACCTCGTGATCGGGACCCCGTCCAACCCGGTGACCCAACCCATCTCCGACGACAACCCGGCGATCGAGTCGGGTCTCGAGCCGGAGGAGGGCCCGCTTCGGCTCTACAACTGGGCTGACTACATCAATCCCGAGATCGTCCCGGTCGCCGAGGAGGCCCTCGGTGTCGACATCCAGGTGACGACATTCTTCAACGAGGAAGAGGCCCTGTCCCGTCTCGCCACGGGTGACGTCAGCTACGACGTCTGGTTCCCCACCTCCCAGCGTGTCCCGGTGGCAGTTGCCGGCCAGCTCATCCAGCCGTTGAACCACGACTACATCACCAACCTCCAGGACAACGTCTGGCCCGAGCTCGCCGATCCCTACTACGACCAGGGCTCGTTGTACACGGTCCCCTACGTGCTGTACACCCAGGGCATCGGGTGGCGAAACGACCGTGCCGACGACGGGGACATCCTGGGCCAGTCCAACCCGTGGGACGTGCTCTGGAACCCCAAGTACAAGGGTCGGATGGGTCTGCTCGACTCGTTCACCGACACGATCGCGGTCGCGCTGTTCCGCAACGGGGTCACCGACCCCTCCGCGGCGACTGAGGAGGAGCTCACCGCTGCCGGCGACTCCCTCGTGGAGCTGATCGATCTGATGGACGTGAGGTACACCATCGACGGCGCCTACCAGGGAATCCCCGAGGACCGGTTCTCCATCCACCACGCCTGGTCGGGGGACATGGTGAACTCCCAGTACTTCTGGCCCGAGGGGGCGGACTACACCGTGACCAGGTACGCCTGGCCGGCGACCAGCGAAGGATCGACGGTCTTCAGCTCGATCTCGAACGACACCATGGCCATCCCCAAGAACGCCACCAGTCCCGTGCTCGCCCACCAGTTCATCGACTTCCTGCTCCACCCGGACAACGCGGAGCTGAACTTCGAGTATCTCGGATACCAGCCCCCGCAGATCCACATGACACCGGACTATTTGATCGAGAACGAGTACGCCGGCGAGTACATCAGAGCTGCCTTGGTCAGCTCGGAGGACTTCAAAGCCGAGCGGGCCTGGGTCCAGGGGCCGATGGACGCAGAGACGGAGGCGTTGTGGAGCGAGCAGTGGACCAGGGCCCAGGGCGGTTGACCGTGGTGATCTAGCCCGGTGCCCACCAACCTGCAGGCGGCCGAGTACGACACAGTCGGCCAGAAGCGTTGGATGTGGCCGGTGTTCGCCCTGCCGGGCGTGGTCTGGCTGGTCCTCCTCTTCCTGATCCCCTTCTACGCCATCTTCGCCGTGGCGATGGGCCAGGTAGACCCGATCCTCGGTCGGGCCATGCCGGAGTGGAACCCGTTCTACTGGGACCCCACCGTGTTCGCCGAGGTGCTCGAGTCCCTGTTCGGTGGCGCCCTGGGCGAGACCGCGCTGCGGACCATCGCCTACGTGTTCGTCGCCTGTCTTCTCTGTCTGATGATCGGCTACCCGGTGGCCTACTTCGTCTCTCGCAAGGCGGGCCGGTGGCGCTGGTTCTGGCTCCTGGCGATCCTGGCTCCGTTCTGGATCAACTATCTGATGCGGATGATGTCCTGGGTCAACCTGCTCAGCCCGAACGGGCAGGTCAACGAGCTCTTGGCGATGTTCGGCTACACCAGTCCGCCGGACTGGCTGGCGGGCCACCACTTCGTGGTCATCCTGGGGCTGGTGTACGGGTACATCCCGTTCTTCATCCTTCCGCTGTTCGCCGCCCTCGATCGAATCGACAACGCCACCCTGGAGGCGTCCCGCGACCTCGGCGCCAGCAACTCGCAGACTTTCTGGAGGGTGACTTGGCCCTTGTCGCGGAACGGGGTGCTCGGTGGTCTGGTGATCATCATGCTCCCAATGTTCGGCGACTACTACACGCCGAACCTGTTGTCCGGGTCGCCACGCACCCGAATGCTGGGCAACACCATCGACCAGTACTTCAACCAGACGCAGAGCCAGGGCGCACTGGGCGCCGCCCTCACCATCGTGCTCATGCTCTTCGTGGCCGGTCTCATGACCTACTACCTCATCTCGATCAACCGGGCGACGATGGAGGCGCGGGAATGAGCATCGGGATGAACAGCAGGGCGACCCGTTCGCTGGCCACGGCGATGACCAACCCTTGGGGGAGGGCGCGGTGGCTCCCGGTGGTCACCGGTCTCTATGTGCTCTGGTCGCTGATCCCGGTTGGGATCGCGGTCCTCTTCTCGTTCAACGCCGGCCGGTCCCGGAGCACCTGGCAGGGTTTCTCGACCCGCTGGTACGTGGGTGATCCCGCTGCCGCCGAGTCGGTGCTCTACGACCAGTCTCTGCGCTTCGCCCTGGCCCAGAGTCTCCGTCTCGCGGTGCTCACGATGCTGGTGGCCACCCCAATCGGGGTGGCGCTGGCCATCGGACTGGCCCGATGGCGGGGTCGGGGCTCGAGATCGGCGAACCTCCTGATGCTGTTCCCCCTCGTCACCCCGGAGATCGTGATGGGCGTTGCGTTGTTCCTGGTGTTCGCCACCGTCTTCGGCTTCATCCCGTTCGGGACGCCGGCCCAGTTCCTCGGCCACGTCACTTTCACGATCTCGTTCGTCGTGATCATCGTCAGGGGGAGGTTGTTCGCCATCGGGAGGGATTACGAGGAGGCGGCGATGGATCTGGGCGCTTCTCCGTGGCAGGCCGTGACAAGGGTGCTGCTCCCGTTGCTCACCCCTGCGTTGATCTCGTCGTTCGCCATCGCCTTCGCCCTCTCGATCGACGACTTCGTGATCAGCCAGTTCCTGGTGGCGGGAGCCGAGACGGTGACCATCCCGGTACGCCTCTACTCGGGGGCCCGTCTGGCGCCACCGCCCTCACTCAACGCCCTGGCCACGGTGCTGATGGTGGTCACCATCGGGGCCATCGTGCTTGCCGGCCTGGCCTTCAAGTTCCTGGGCCGTCGTTTCGGCGGCGGGGACGACTCGGCGCTGGAGTCGGTGGGCCGGATCGAGATCTGAGCCCCCGGCTCAGTCCTCTTCGTCGCGGTCCAGGATGCGCAGTGCTTCGGCGGGGAAGCGCAGCGAGATCTCCCCGCCCTCTTTGAAGTGATCGGGGTGGCCGTTGTTGGGCACCGAGACCTGGATCTCGTTGAGGTCGTCGACCGACACCAGGAGATTGATCACCGGGCCGGCATAGACGAGACGGTCGATGTGGGCTCGCACGATGTTGTCGCCGCCATTGGCCTGGGCGGCGAGTTCGATTCGCTCTGGTCGGATCGAGGCCAGTGCCGGTCCGGGCCAGGGGTAGTTGGTCGTGGAGGTGAGCTCGTGTGACCCGAGTTGGACGACCGCGTGCCCGTCGGGGGTCGCCGACTTGACCATGACCTCCATCAGGTTCGAGACGCCGAGGAAGTCGGCGATGTAGCTGCTCGCCGGCTGCTCGTAGACATCTGAGGGCGCGCCCAGCTGCTCGATCGTCCCCTTCGACATGACCGCCATCCGATCGGACATGGTCAGGGCCTCTTCCTGGTCGTGGGTCACGTAGATGAAGGTGATCCCGACCTCCTGCTGGAGGGCCTTGAGCTCGATCTGGAGAGCCTTGCGCAGCTTGGCGTCCAGGGCCCCCAGCGGCTCGTCGAGGAGGAGCACCGATGGGTTCAGGACCAGGGAACGGGCCAACGCCACCCGCTGTTGCTGACCGCCGGAGAGCTGGGTCGGCTTGCGATTCTCCATCCCGGTCAGCTGGACCATCTCCAGGGCACGGCCGATCTTTCCCCTGGCGGCGTCCTTGCTCAGGTTCTGGTACTTGAGCCCAAACCCGACGTTTTCGCCCACGGTCATGTGCGGGAAGAGGGCGTAGCTCTGGAAGACCGTGTTGACCGGTCGCTTGTGGGGCGGGGTGGTGGCCATGTCCACCCCGTCGATGAGGATCGCCCCGGAGTCGGGGCGCTCGAACCCGGCGATCAGACGCAACGTCGTGGTCTTGCCGCAACCGGATGGCCCGAGCAGGGAGAAGAACTCGCCGTCTTCAACCCGGAGGTCGATGTTGTCGACCGCGGTGGCGTCGCCGAAACGCTTGACCAGACCTACCAGTTCGACGACACCGCTCATGGCGCCGCGGAGCTTACGTCTTCAGCGGCTGATAACGCCCGCGAACTCATCGAGTGTCCCGAGGTACCGATCGATGTCCTCCTCACTGTGCTGCACCGAGATCAGCCACTGCTCGCCCTTGGCCCATGGGGGCAGGAACACGCCGCGGTTGAACTGGTACAGCCAGGCGGCGACGGCATAGCGGCCGTCGATGCGTAGGAAGTCCCGGTAGGTCCTCATCGGCTCGGTCGAGTAGATGACGCTTCCTTTGGCGCCGGCGGTGGCGACGTGCGCTCCCAGGCCATGACGCGCGATGACTTCCTCCGCGCCCTCTCGCATCTTGTCCTGGAGACGCTCGAGATGCTCGTACGTGTCCGGGACCATCACCTCTTTGAGCATCGCCTTCGCCGCCGCCATGCTCAGCGGGTTCCCGTTGAACGTGCCTACCTGCTCGTAGGTTCCGTCGGAGATGGCCCCCATCACCTCATCGCTCCCGCCGATGGCAGAGATGGGGAGACCCCCGCCCAGCGACTTGGCGAGACAGACGATGTCGGGCTGGACGCCGTACTTTCGGGTCGCCCCGCCCTTGCCCACGGTGAGCCCCGTCTTGACCTCGTCGAAGGTGAGGAGGGCGTCGTGACGCTTCGTGATCTCACGAAGACCGGCCAGGAAGCCGTCCACGGGCAGGAGGACCCCGCAGTTCTGGAGGATCGGCTCCACGATGACCCCGGCCACCTGGCCAGGATTCTCCTCGAAGAGTTTCTCGACCAGGGTCAGGTCGTTGAAGGTCGCCACGAGGGTGAGGTCGACCATCGCCTGGGGGATCCCGGTCCCGGCGGCGATCGCTTTGGGACGATGCTCGGGGCCGAGACCGTCTTCGTTCCACACCGAGACCATGGCGGCGTCGTGGTGTCCGTGGTAGGCGCCTTCGAACTTGATGATGAGGTCGCGGCCGGTGACCGCCCGCATCAGATGGATGGCGTCCATGGTTGCCTCGGTACCCGAGTTGCCGAACCGCCACAGCGGTTGGCCGTAACGCCCGGTCAGCTCCTCGGCGACGACGATGGCGTCAGGCGTGGGCTGGGCGAAGTGGGTTCCACGGGCGACCCTCTCCTGTACCGCGGCAACGACCGCGGGATGGGCGTGACCGGCGAGCATGGCGCCGTATCCGCCGTGGTAGTCGATGTACTCGTTGCCGTCGACGTCCCAGACCTTCGAGCCCCGGCCCTGCTCGATCCAGATGGGACGTGGCCGGGAGATCTGCCAGCTCGAGGTGACCCCGCCGGGCAGGAAGGTGTTGGCGCGGGCGGCATATTCGGCGCCGCGCGGGGAGCGTTCCAGGAACCTCTGCTCCTCTTCTTCGATCAGCCGGTCCAGCAACGTGGTCTGTTCGGCCGAGGTGAGCATGACGGGACCTCCTTCCTCTTGACGGTAAACTGACTCACCGTTCAGGATACACTCGGCGCCCCCAGCAGGTCGGAGAGAACGATGAGTCAGGCACCGCTCGATACGACATCTCTCGAGAAGGTCGTCGCCCCTTTCGGCGAGAACCGGACCCTCACCGCCGACGCGTACACGTCTCGAGAGGTCTTCGACTGGGAGATGGAGAATCTCTTCAGGTCGACGTGGGTGTGTGTCGGTCGCGGCGACGAACTGGTCGGCCCGGGGCAGATCCGTGCCATCGAGGTGGCCGGCGAAGGAGTCCTCCTGGCACGGGACCGGGACGGGGCCCTGACCGCATTCTCGAATGTGTGCAGGCATCGTGGTCACGAGCTGGCGCCTGTCGGGGAGGCCATCGACGCCCGGCTGATTCGCTGTCCCTACCACTCCTGGTCCTATCGGTTCAACGGCGACCTGCGGGCTGCCCCCACCTTCACCCAGACCCCCAATTTCGACATGTCGGAGTTCCCGCTCATCGGGATCGCCGCCACCGAGTACATGGGCTGGATCTGGGTGGACCTCTCGGGTGAGGCCAAGCCGATCGAAGACCACTTCGGGAATCTCGCCGAAAAGGCGGAGCCGTACGAGACGGAGCGGCTGTCGACCGGTGCCGTCCACTCCTACGTGGTCGACGCCAACTGGAAGATCGTCGTCGAGAACTACAACGAGTGTTACCACTGCTCCTCGATCCACCCGGAGTTGTGCGAGGTGACTCCCACCGACAGCGGCTACGACCACGTGCCCACCGGCATCTGGTGCGGCGGCACGATGACCCTCAAGGACCACGCGGTCACCATGTCGCTCGATGGTGCCTCGAACGGGGTCAACTTCCGCAACGTCGACGCCGAGCTGGCCCGCCACGTCTGGTACATCACGGTGATCCCGAACCTGTTGCTCTCGATGCACCCCGACTATGTGATGACCCATCGGCTGGTCCCGCTCTCCCCGGATCAGACCTTTATCGAGTGCTCGTGGCTGTTCCCGCCCGAGACGTTCGAGAAGGAAGGCTTCGACCCCGCCTATGCGGTCGACTTCTGGGACATCACCAACCGGGAGGACTGGACCGCCTGCGAGAACGTCATGAAGGGCGTCCGTCACAAGGGCTACCGCCCCGGGCCACTGTCGAGCTGGGAGGGCACCGTCTACCAGTTCCTCGCCGTGATAGGCCACCTCTACCTTGGCGAGGGTCTCGTGATCCCCGAGGTCCCGGTGCGCGAGCTCCGCTGACCGACGGCGTTGCTATAGCAACAGGGGGCGTTTTCCGAAACCCTGTGCACGCCGAACAAGGGGGTTGATCGGGGGCGTCCGGGACGGCAAGTTCCAACACATGGGGGATCTCCGGAAGATCGATCGTTTTGCCGTGCGCCAGCATGGTGTCTTTAGCGCCTCTCAGGCCCGGTCGGCTGGCTTCGACAAGTACGCCGTGGCTCGCAAGCTGGTGTCGGGAGAGTGGCACCAACTCGACTACAGAGTGTTCGCTCTGGCGTCCGCTGCCGCTACCTGGGAACGCCAGCTCTGGGTAGCCATCCTCAGCAGGCCCAACGCGGTCGTCGGCGGCCGGGCGGCAGCAAATCTGCACGGGTTCCGGGGATTCGGGCGTACAAAGCCCGTCATCGTCGTGCCTGGTAGCTCGAACGCCAGGTCCACGGTGGCCAAAGTCATCAGGGCCGAGTACTTCGACGGGTTGGAGGTGGTTCGGATTCGGGGATTTCCGGTCACCTCGATCACCGAGACCGTTCTCGCTCTTGCCGGAGAGATTCCGGCGAGTCGCTTCGAGCCGCTATTCGACGACCTCCTCCTGGCCGGCAAGTTGGACCTCGGAGCCGTGTCTCGACTCCTCGCTCGTGACGCGGGTCGGAGACGGCGGGGCATCGTCCTCGTTCGAGACCTGGTGGACGACAGACGGGACGATGCCCCGTCCCAGGACGCCAGCTATCTGGAGCGGATGGTCCTTCGACTCTTCTCCGAGGCGGACTTGCCTCCATGGCATCGAGAACACCCTTTCTCGATCAGGGGATTGCCGTGCCGGGTCGACTTCTACTTTCCGACCTGGCGATTGGTGATCGAGGCGGACGGACGCAACTGGCACGCGCGAATGGCGGCCTTTGAGCAAGACAGACTTCGGGACAACGAGTTGGCGGTCCGCGGGATCCAGGTCATTCGGCTGACCTATCGCATGCTGAAGTCGGACCCGCAGGGTTGTCTACAGACGATCCGCGGTGTCGGTCGGGTTCGGAGTGCATGAGGTGGTGGAATCCGCAACCTCTTGCTATAGCAACGCCGAGAGAATCAACCGATCAGCGGGCCAGGCCCGCGCTTGCGGAGCTGGTCGGCGATGATGATGCGTTGGATTTCGGAGGTTCCCTCCCAGATCCGGTCCACGCGCAGTTCCCGGTAGAAGCGCTCGGCCACGTTCTCCCGCATGAAGCCGCGGCCCCCGAAGATCTGCACCGCCCGGTCCGCCACCCGGTTGGCCATCTCCGACGCGTAGACCTTGGACATGGAGCAACGGGCATGCTGGGTCTTTAGGTCGACCCCGGCGTCGATCGATCGCGCCGTCTCGTAGGTCATGAGCCGGGCCGCCCAGAGCTCGGTCAGGGAGTCTGCCAGCATGGTCTGGATCATCTGGTAGTCGGCGAGCTTGGACCCGTACGCCTCCCGCTCGTTGGCGAATGCGTTGGCTTCCTCGATGAGCCGCTCGGCGGCACCACAGCACCGGGCCGCGATCATGAGACGCTCGTACCGGAACCAGGCGTGGGAGAAGCTCATCCCGTCACCTTCGGTCCCGACCAGGTTGGCGACGGGGACCCTGACATCGGTGAACTTCATCTCCCAGTGGTGATGGCTGTAGGTGTGGGAGTACTCGGGCACCCGGACGCACTCGACTCCTGGAGTATCCATGTCCACGAAGAAGAGGACGTGGCGGCCCTGATTCGGGCCGTCGGCCAGCTTTGCCTGGAAGAAGACGTAGGAGGCCAGGTTGGCCGAGGTGACGTGCCACTTCTC
>DASSVE010000134.1:0-13314 GCA_035706345.1 Acidimicrobiia bacterium | reverse complement strand
CTTCGACCACCTCGGCGCTGATCCCGAAGTTGGCCAGATAGGCCACAGGATCGGCGAAGATGACTGCGCCGTGATCCGTGCCCTCGGTCTCTTCTCGTCTCATGGAGGCCAACTTACGAGACGGCACCGACAGATTTCCCGGTGCCGTCGATCGAGAAGGACTGCGGCATAGGATCGGGTTGGTCATCCCTCTCACGGAGGCAGCTTTGCAGCCGCAACGCGAATTCGACTCGCAGATGTATCACGAGGCAGTGGGCCAGTTCAATCGGGTCGCCGCTCTCATGGGGCTCGACGACAACGTGGCCGACCGGCTTCGGGTCCCACAGAAGTCGACGGTGGTCAGCTTCCCGTTCCGACATGACAACTACACGGAGGTGGAGACCATCTTCGGCTACCGGGTTCAGCATCTGACCACGATGGGGCCGACCAAAGGCGGGATTCGATTCGACCTCGACGTCGATCTGGGGGAGATCGCCGCTCTGGCCATGCTCATGACCTGGAAGTGCTCCATCGTCGGTGTTCCCTTCGGTGGGGCCAAGGGCGGGGTTCGCATCAACCCGATGAATCTGTCCCGGGCCGAGCTGCAACGTGTCACCCGTCGCTTCACGATGGAGATCATCAACGTCATCGGTCCCGACACCGACATCCCTGCTCCCGACCTGGGCACCAACGAGCAGGTCATGGCCTGGATGATGGACACCTATTCCCAGCATGTGGGGCATGCGGTCCCGGCCATCGTCACCGGCAAGCCACCGGCCCTGGGAGGGAGCGTCGCCCGACGCGAGGCGACGGGTCGGGGTCTGATGTTCCTGCTGCCGCAGGCGGCTCATGCCATCGAGATGGACCCAACCAATATCTCCGTCGCCATCCACGGGTTCGGCAACGTGGGTCGTTATGCGGCGGTGGCGGCTCACGAGATGGGGATCCGGGTGGCGGCCGTTTCGGACATCTCCGGGGCCGTGTACGACCCGAAGGGTCTCGACATCCCGGCGGTGGGCAAGTGGGTTGACGAGAACCGGTTCCTCGAGGGCTATCCGGACGCAGACTTCATTCCCGGCGACGCCGTGTTCGGGCTGGACGTGGACGTGCTGGTGCCGGCGGCCATCCAGAACGTGCTGAGGGTCGACAACGCACACGAGGTGAAGGCGAGGCTGATCATCGAGGGGGCCAACAACCCGACCACCCTCGAGGCAGACGACATCCTGCGTGAGAATGGCGTGTTCATCGTGCCCGACATCCTGGCCAACGCCGGTGGCGTCACCGTGAGCTACTTCGAATGGGTCCAGGACGTCCAGAAGTACTTCTGGTCGGAGAACGAGACCGTGGGACGGTTGCGGGAGATCATGACCCGGGCCTTCGACGACGTCTTCAGCATCGCCCGGGCCGAGAATGTGGACATGCGCACCGCGGCGCTGATCAAGGGGATCCGCAGGGTCGCCGACGCCAAGCTGGTGCGGGGGGTCTTCCCCTAGGCCGTCTTCCCGATCTCGACGAAGGCCGGGCAGATCTCCTGATAGGAGCACCACTCACAGAGCCGACCCGGTCGGGCCGGGTAGCGGCCGGTGGCCATGGCCCGCTCGATCGCCGTCCACAGAGCCCGCAACTGGCCGTCCATGGCGTCGAGATGACGGTCGTCGATGGGCAGCCGGTACATGGTGGGCCCGTTCAGATACAGGAGCCGTACCTCTTTGGGGGTCTCCCCGAGACGGTTCCGGATGAGCAGGGCGTAGATCTTCAGGGCGAAGAACGAGGAGAGGGCGTACTGCTCGGGCGGGGCCTTGCCGGTCTTGTAGTCGGTGATGATCAGCCGGCCGTCGTCGTCCCGGTCGATCCGATCGAGAATGCCCCGGATGTTGATCCCGTCGAGGTCCTCGAGCATGTCGAGCTCTCGATCTTCGGGCTCGAAGCTGGTCGGGTCCTCGATTGTGAAGTAGTTCGCCAGCAGCTCGAGACTCTCCACCCCCCACTGACGCTCCTGTTCGAGGTCGGGGAACAGCCCCTCGAACTCCTCCTCACCTCGGATCTCGGTCCACGCCTGGCGGAAGAGGTCGTAGAGACGCTCCGGGGTCCGCTCCGGGCCTGCCTCGTCGAAGAGACGTTGCAGGGCGAGATGAGCCGTGGTTCCCCTCGCCTGGTACACCGAGGGTGGCTCCGGGATCCGGTCGATCGCCCGGAACTTGAACAGCTGGGGGCAGGTCTTGAAGTCTCCCGCCCGGCTCGGGGACAGAGTCTCCAGACGTGGTTTCTCGAGTTCGACTGCCACTGGCGGGGATCATAGGAACCACCCCCGACAGATTCGTGGAAGACCGGCCAGTTCGGTGTGCACCGGGTTTCGGAATCCGCCCCCTGTTGCTATAGCAACGCTGTCAGTGACCGACCGACTTCGGCTCGTCGGCCGGGTCGGGCAGACCGGGGCGTGGTACCTGCACCACCCTGGTGCGGTCGAGACGGCGCGCCGAGGCGAAGAAGGCGATGGCCACCACGGCGACGATGGCCCCTGACACGAGCAGGGTCTGCTGGACACCGAGTCTGCTGGCGATGGCGGGGGCGAACGCCAGTGGCAACAGATGGCCCACCTCGGAGTGGATGTGGTTGACCCCCATGATCCGGCCCACCAGACGCTCCGGCGAGTTGATCTGCACCATGGTGCGGTGCAGCGGCGCCATCTGGCCGATGATCAGGCCCCAGAAGGGAGCGGCGAGCACCACGACCGAGACGAGGTCTGTGCCGACATAGGCCAGCACGCCCAGGGCGTTCATCCCCACCAGAACGGTGAGCCAGGTGGCAGACCGGAACCTCTCCGGCAGCCGCCCCGCGATGATGGTGCCCCCGACCAGACCGAGCCCGAAGATGGAGTTGACCCAGCCCAGAGTCTCGATGTCGACACCGAGAACGTCCCGGTAGAACAACGGCTCCAGAGCGCTGAACACGCCGAAGAGCAGCCAGACCGACGTGCCCAACAAGATGTAGAAGCGAAGCCGGTGGTTGCCGTACGTCACCGCGAAGCCCTCGCGCAATTCGGCGACACCGCCGGCTCGGGTCTCGTCGTGCTCCAGTTGACGCACCGTCACCCTCCAGAGGAGGCCAGCCGCGACGATGGAGGTCGCGGCGTCGAGAACGAAGATGGCGTCGATGCCGATCGACCCGGCGAGGACCGCCCCCATGGCGGGCCCGATCACGAAGGCAGTCCACGAGGCCGCCTCGATCCAGGAGTTGATGCGGGCCAGACTCTCTGCGTTGTCGGTCAGGAAGGGCCCGAACGAGGAGATCGCGGTGAACACGGGCGTCCCCACCAGACCGAGGACGAACGTGGCCACGACGAGGTTCGGGATCGAGTCGGCGAAGATCAACGCCAGTGCGGCGGGGACGAAGGCGAGCTCCCCCCAGATGACGACGCGTCGGGGGTCGAAACGGTCCACCAGCACACCGGCCACCGAGGCCCCGATGAGGGAGGCGACACCCAGCGCCGCCATGACCGCGGCAAGCTGACTCGGGGTGGCCTCCAGCTCGAAGGCCGCCTTGCCCCAGATGCCCACGAAGAATGCGGCCTCGCCCCCGACCCTCGAGATCAGGCGCGCCAGGACGACGGCGCGGACGTTCCGGTCGGACCACATGAGCG
The DNA here is from genome assembly GCA_035706345.1 of Acidimicrobiia bacterium. Taxonomy (GTDB): domain Bacteria; phylum Actinomycetota; class Acidimicrobiia; order Spongiisociales; family ZC4RG35; genus JANQRA01. Next base: position 9,695 of record DASSVE010000134.1, on the reverse strand, counting down.
GCACGCTAACCAGCAATCAGCCTGGCCGAACGTCGATTTCTCTCCGCGAAAAGTCGCCCAAAGACGCGAAAACTAAGGGCTAGACCGTGTTGACGGTGCCCAGGGGTCTGCGTACTTTCCCGACTACCGAGCGAGGGCAACCTCGATCGGGGAAGGAGGAGCTTCGGCTCCTCTGGACGCCAACTCATCCGGGGGCCCGCTTTCCCGGTGAGTGGCATGAGAGCCCCAAGAGGGCTGCGGCTTCGGCCAAAGCTTTCTTGGGGTTTCTCGCGTCCCGGGCTTCAGAGCTCCTCGCCGGCGGTGCCGATCGCCCACCAGGCCAGGGCGACGGCGGCGCCTAGATGCCACACCGCATGTGGTTGAAGAAGACTCCCGGGATCACACAGCGGCCCGCCCGTGGACCCCAGGCGTCCCAGAACCGCCACCACCGTGAGGAGGGTCAGAGGGCCCACCGTGGCGATCGATCGGTCCTCGTCCAGTCTGGTGACGACCGCGGCCAGCGCCAGGATGGCGCCGACCGGATCCGCGAACCTCGGGATGGCGCTCACCAGCGTCACCGCCGCCAGACCCCGGAGGTGTGTCCACCGCTCCCACGAGCGACCCGTGCCGGCCACAATCAGCAGTAGCCAGGAGAGGGTGGCGTCGTGGGCCAGTTCGGAGCTGTCGGGGAGCCACCCGTGGAAGAGGAAGGAGCCGATCCCCGTGGCGATCGCGGCGACGCCGACCCACACCCGGTCGGTTCGGAGGATGATGAGAAGACCGGCGGCAACGAAGCCGAGCGCGGTCACGGAGTTGGCCGGCTGACCCCAGAAGACGTCGACGAATGCCTCGCAATCGCGCAGTGCGCCCATGGCGGGGAAACTAGGACCGTCACGGGTCCGCGAAAACTGGGGAACCACTCGCGAAAACTAAAGAGCGATTCGATTTGTCACCCCATGGGTGGTGGTCTACTTTTCCGGCCACGTCGAAGGGGAAACTCAGAGACGTCGACCGACACGACGGGCAACCGTCGGACTGGTCGGACCGGATGGCCGGCTTGCCGGCAGGAAGGTCACCCTGAAGTCGGCGGGAAACTGCCGGCGGAAGGTTCGGTCGGAACCCGGACGGGGATCCTTCGGGATCGTCGAGCGGGCGAAGACCACGGTGGGTCGCAAGACCTGCCACGGCGGACCGAGAGGTCGGCCACGGGCAGACCGAGAGGTAGGCCCAGGTGGCCAGGTCGTGAGACCGACGCCATGTGATTCTTCGGAATCGCACAGCAGTGGGATTCGTCTCACTGCGAACCGGACGGAGTCAGGTCCCCGGCCTGACACCGAACGGACGAGAAGCCCCGAGAGGGTCGAAGCTCCGGCAGAGACTCCCTCGGGGTTTTCTCATTTTCGGTGTGAAGGGGGGCGACCCCCGCACCCACCCGAACGGTTCCCGCAGCGCGGCCACCATCCGACAATTACGCTCCGGTCGGATTCACAGAGGAGCCAAGTAGATGGGATATCCCGAGCGTCTGCTCAGTGACGGCGAGGTCATCGAGGCCCAGTTTCGACCCCATTGGTCGGGGATCATTCGAGAGGGCATCATCATCCTGATCGGTGTCGTCGCCGCGGCGGCAGTGGCCTTCTTCAATTGGCCGGTTTGGCTGTACGCGGTGATCGTCGGCGTGGTCCTCATCCTGATAGTCAGAGGGATGACCAGGTGGCTGACCACTCTCCACGTGATCACCAACGAGCGTCTCATCTATCGCTCCGGGTTCATCGCCAAACAAGGCACCGAGATCCCGCTCGAGGTGATCCAGAACGTCGCTTTCAACCAAACCCTTTTCGAGCGGATCTTCGGCACGGGTGATCTGATGATCGAGTCGGCCGGCACCCACGGGCAGACCCGTTACAAGGACATCCCCAAACCGGAGTCGGTGCAGTCCCTGATCTACAAGGTACGTGAGACGCGGATCAGCTCCGGGTCCCGGACGGGGGTGAACCCGATGCCGTCGGGAGGCGGCGACCTGAGGGTGAGCCAGCTGGAGCGGCTCGCTCGTCTCCACGACGAGGGGAAGCTGACCGACGAAGAGTTCGAGTCCGAGAAGGCCAAGCTGTTGAGGAGTGACTCCTGATGCACATGCAAGACGACTTCCCGCTCCTTCTGAGCACGCTCTACGACCATGCGGTCTGGATCCACCCGGATCAGGAGGTGGTCTCCGTGGAGTCCGACCGCAGCCTGACCAGATGGTCCTACGCCCAATTGGACCAGCGCATCCGCAAGCTGGCGTCGGCTTTCGACTCCCTCGGGATCGCCCCCGGGGACGCGGTCGGCACCTTCGCCTGGAACAACCACCGTCATCACGAGCTCTATTGGGCCACCGCCAACTCGGGGCGGATCTGTCACACCATCAACATCCGGCTCTTCCCCGACCAGGTCGTCTACATCGTCAATCACGCTCAAGACAAGACGCTGTTCGTCGACCCCGACCTGATCCCCCTCCTGGCTCCCATCGCCGAGAAGCTCGAGACCGTGGAGACCTTCGTCGTCATGGGGGAGCAGGCCAGCGACGCCCTCCCCGGATCGGTGGCCTACGAGGACCTGATCGCCGACCAGCCCGAGCACGGCCCATGGCCGTTGCTCGACGAGCGCTCCCCGATGATGTTCTGTTACACATCGGGGACGACCGGCAACCCCAAGGGTGTGGCCTACACCCAGCGCTCCACCTACCTCCACACGATCTCCAACCTGGCCAACTTCTCGATCGAGCCCTCCGACAACGTGCTCCCGGTGGTGCCGATGTTCCACGCCTCGGCGTGGGGCTACCCGTTCATGGCCACCACCAAGGGGGCCAAGATCACGTATCCCGGCCCGGACCTGAGCCCCGAGGGTCTGGTGCGTCTCTTCACCGAGGAGAAGGTCACGTTCAGCGCCGGGGTCCCCACCGTCTGGATGGGCATCAAGCAGTATCTCGACGCTCATCCCGAAGCCGACGTTTCGAGCATCCGGGCCTTCCTATGTGGCGGTTCGGCGGTGCCCAGGTCGATGATCAAGGCCTACTGGGAGGACCTCGGGATCCGGGTGGTGCAGGGCTGGGGGATGACCGAGACCAACCCGGTGGCGTCGATGGCGTTTCTGAAGCCGCACATGGAGGAGTGGGACCTCGAGGACCAGCTCGACCGTCTGGAGACCGCCGGCATCCCGACAGCCGGTCTCCAGGTCAAGATCGTCGACGAGAACGGGGAGGAACTGCCCCACGACGGGGAGGCGTTCGGGGAGTTGCTGATCAGGGGGCCGTGGATCGCCGCCGAGTACTACAAGGACGACCGTTCCCCACTCTCGTTCGAGGACGGATGGCTGCGCACCGGGGACGTGTGCAAGATCACCCCCGAAGGCTACGTTCGCATCACCGACCGGGCCAAGGACGTGATCAAGTCCGGTGGCGAGTGGATCAGCTCACTCGACATCGAGAACGCCCTCATGGCTCACCCGGGGGTGGCCGAGGCGACTGTGGTCGGGCTGAAGCACGTCAAGTGGCAGGAGCGTCCGGCCGCATTCGTGGTGCGCGCTCCCGGGTCCGAGGTCACCGATGAGGAGCTGCGCGAGCATCTCGCCCGCAGTGTGGCCAAGTGGTGGCTTCCCGACGAGATCGTCTTCGTCGACGAGATCCCCAAGACCGGCACCGGGAAGTTCGACAAGAAGGTGGTGCGAGACCGCTACGCCGATCTGTTGATGAGCGACAGCACCTGACCACTGTGCGTGGTCGGGGTCTACGGATTGAGCTCGACCAGCTCGCCGGTGCGGAGATCGAGCACGAACTCCTTGTCGCTCTTGGAGTCGGCGATGAAGTTGGCCAGCTGGGCCCCGCTCTCACGGACCACCCACCAGGCGTACTCGCTTCGCTCTGAACTGGTGAAAGCGGCCCGGGCTATTCGTGCCGACTCGACCGCAACGAGCTCGTCCTCGAACTCACCGAGCAGTGTCTCCTCGGGATCGGCCCCCGGTGCCGGCTCTACGAACTGGACCGATTGGTACATGTTGCCTCCCGAGCCGCATCCTAGCCCCCGGCCACGCACAGTGGTGGGGTTTATGCTCGCCTCTTCGTGAGAGATTTTCACGCTCTGTGGAGCCAGGTCTCGGTGTGGGTAAGCGGGCTGATCGGTCTGTGGGGGGTCCTGATCCGGAACCGGGAGGAGCCACCGAGGGTCTTCTTCTGGGCGGTCGGGGCGGCCATCGTCGCCCTCCTCATCCAGGTGGTCACCGGTGTGATCCTGATGTCGACCGAGGAGCTCGAGCCCGGCCAGCAACACGTCTTCTACGGGATCCTGATCGCGGCCAGCTTCGCCTTCGCGTACATCTACCGTGCCCAGTTCCGGAAGCGACCCGCCTGGTACTACGGGTTGCTCCTACTGTTCACGATGGGACTCGGAATACGAGGGATGATGACTATGGGAGTGGACTTCTGATGCTGCTCGAGGACAAGAAGCTGCTGATCACCGGTGTGCTCACCGACGACTCGATCGCATGGCACACCGCCCGGGTGGCACAGGAACAGGGCGCCGAGATCGTCTGCACGGGATTCGGGCGTGGGCTGCGGCTCACCGAGCGCTCGGTTCAGCGGCTCCCCGAACCGTGTGACGTCCTGGAGCTGGACATCAACGATCCCGACCAGGTGAGCTCGGTCGTGGCCGACCTCGATGCCCGTTGGGGGCGCATCGATGGCGCCCTGCACGCCATCGCCTTCGCTCCCGAGGATGCTCTCGGGGGCAACTTCCTCAACACACCCGTGGAGTCGGCCCAGACCGCATTCACCGTCTCCGCCTTCTCGTACAAGACCCTGGCGGTGGCGCTGCTGCCGTTGATGCAGAAGGCGGGTGGCGGGGCCCTGGTGGCCATGGACTTCGACAACTCCCAGGCGTGGCCCGCCTACGACTGGATGGGGGTGGCCAAGTCCGCCCTGCAGAGCGTCACCCGCTACCTGGCCCGCGACCTGGGCCAGCACGACATCAGGGTGAACGCGGTCTCGGCCGGGCCGTTGGGCACCGTGGCCGCCAAGTCGATCCCGGGCTTCGCCCGCTTCGACTCGGTGTGGTCCGAGCGGTCGCCTCTGCGTTGGGACACCTCGAACCCGGATCCGGTGGCGCGGATGGTCTGTGTCCTGCTGAGCGATTGGGCCCCGATGACCTCAGGCGAGGTCGTGCACGTCGACGGGGGATTCCACGCCATCGCGGCGGGGCCGGAGCGCGCCTAGACGTCCTTGCCGAGGCGGGGTCGGACCACCCGAGCCCAGACGAACCAGAGCACCAGGGCGGCGAGGACCAGCAGAACGACATTGCGCATCATCTCGAGCGGCCCGGCGGCGCGATCCCAGTTCTCCCCGAGCAGATAGCCCGCTCCTACCAGGGCGAAGTTCCAGATCGCACTGCCGATCACGGTGAACACCGTGAACTCGAGGAGTGGCATCCGACGGAGACCGGCGGGGATGGAAATCAGTGACCGGATCAGGGGGACACAACGCCCCACCAGCACTGCGGAGGCCGCACGGTCGTCGAACCAACGCTCTGATCGGTCGATGTCTTCGATGGTGACCCGGGCCCATTTCCCGTATCGGGCCACGAGGGAGCGGAGACGGACCGGGCCCACCATCGCGGCCACGCCGTAGAGGATGTAGGCGCCGGCCAGCGAGCCGGCGGTGGCCGCCGCCACCATCCCGAGGAAAGACGCCTCGCCGTTCGCGGTCACGAAGCCGGCCAGAGGGAGCACGACCTCGGACGGGATCGGTGGGAAGACGCTCTCCAGTGCGACGAGCAGGCCAACCCCCAGATAGCCGAGGGCCTCGACGACTTCGATCACCCAGGTCTCGATGGTTCCGGTCATGCGCCGGGGCCGGGTTCGGTGAGGGGAGAGATGGCGACAATCTAACCAGTGCGGTTTCAGTTGGCGAAGACCGAGGTTTTGACAAGCTGAAAACCGCGTTTAGGGTCGCCGCCACATGACCGAACGGGAACGAGAGACCCTGAAGTCGATCTATCGCCTCGGTGGGCCCGAGGGGACGGCACGTCCCGGTGATCTCGCCGAGGCCCTGTCGGTGTCCCCGGCCACGATCACGGCCCGTCTCAAGAAGATGGCCGAGGCCGGTCTCGTCGAGCATCAGCCCTATCACGGAGTCATGCTCACGAGGGAGGGTCGGATCGCCGCGGTAGACGCCATCCGGCGTCATCGCATCGTGGAGCGGTTTCTCTCCGACATGCTCGGGTACCCGTGGGACGGTGCCGACCGGCTGGCGGTCACCTTCGAGCACTCCCTGCCCAACGAAGTGGTGCAGCGTCTGTATGCCGCCCTGGACCGACCCACGACCTGTCCGCACGGGTTCCCCATCCCGGAGGCCGAGGCGGACGAGGTGATCGTCCTCGCCAGCCTGGCCGACGCCGAGCCCGGCGACGTGGTCGAGGTGGCGATCGCAGGCGACACCCACCCTGACGTGGTGGCGTTCCTCGAGACACTCGGCATCAGGCCGGGCACACCGGTTACCGTTCGCGAGCAGCACCCATTCGAAGGCCCGGTCGTCATCTCAGTCGACGGGACCGAGAGGGTCCTGGGGCACGGTCTCGCCTCGGGCATCTACATCTCCAAGACAGGCAAGTCAGAAAGGTGAGAAATCAATGATCCTGGCCTCAGAAGGCGGCTTTCAGGAGTTCACGCTCGGCACCTCCGAGTGGTTCTGGCTGATCGCCGCGGCGGTGACGGCTGTCGTCGCCATTCTCGTCGGGTGGGTCCTGGCCCGGTCGGTCCTCGCGGCCGATCAGGGGACACCGAAGATGAGGGAGATCGCCTTGGCGATCCAGGAAGGCGCCATGGCCTATCTGCGTCGTCAGTTCAAGACCATCGGCTTGATCCTGATCCCGCTGGTGATCCTGGTCTTCGTGACGTCTACGGAGGTCCTACGTCCTGACGGCTCCACCGCCATGTCCTTCTTCCAGTCGGGGACGGCGCGCACCATTGCCTTCGTGGCCGGGTGCGTCCTGTCGGGGCTGACCGGGTTCATCGGGATGAGCCTGGCGGTTCGCGGCAATGTGCGCACCGCCGAGGCGGCCCGCTCGGGTTCGTTGCCCCGGGCGCTCGAGGTCGCCTTCCGCACCGGTGGCGTGGCCGGGATGTTCACGGTCGGGCTCGGCCTCCTCGGCGCCACCATCATCATCATGGTGTTCCAGAACACCTCGTCGGCGATCCTGGTCGGGTTCGGGTTCGGCGGGTCGTTGCTGGCTCTGTTCCTCAGGGTAGGTGGTGGCATCTTCACAAAGGCCGCCGATGTCGGCGCCGACCTGGTAGGCAAGGTCGAGCAGGGGATCCCCGAGGACGACCCCCGCAACCCGGCGACCATCGCCGACAATGTCGGCGACAACGTGGGCGACTGCGCCGGCATGGCCTCCGACCTCTTCGAGAGCTACGAGGTGACCCTGGTGGCGTCGATCATCCTCGGTGTCGCCGCCTTCTCCTCGATCGGCGCCAACCCGGCGCTGGGTCTCATCTTCCCCGTCATCGTCAGGGCCATCGGTGTCATCGGGTCCATCGTGGGCGTCTACGCCGTTCGGGCCCGCCCGAACGACCGCACCGCTCTGGCGCCGATCAACCGGGGATTCCTCACCGCCGGCATCATCACGGTGCTGGGCACCCTGGCCGTGGCCCTCTTCTACGTCGGCAACTCCAACGGCAACGAGGGCTGGAAGGTGTTCGGTGCGGTTCTCGCCGGGCTGATCCTGGCCCAGGGTGTCAGCCGGATCACCGAGTACTTCACCTCGACCGAGGAGGAGCCGGTCCGTGAGGTGGCCCGGGCCACCGAGACCGGTCCTGCCACCACCGTCCTGTCAGGTATCAGCAGCGGTCTCGAGTCCTCGGTGTGGGCCATCATCGCCATCGCCGCGGCCATCGGCGTCGCCATCCTGCTCGGTGGCGGCAACATCCAGTTCTCGCTCTATCTGGTGGCCCTGTGCGGCATGGGGATGCTGGCGACGACCGGAGTGGTCGTGTCCGAGGACACCTTCGGCCCGGTCGCCGACAACGCTGCCGGTATCGCGGAGATGTCCGGTGAGTTCACCGGGGAGCCGGAGAAGATCATGGTCAGCCTCGACGCGGTCGGGAACACCACCAAAGCCGTGACCAAGGGGTTCGCCATCGGCTCGGCCGTGATCGCAGCCGTGGCCCTGTTCGCCTCCTTCATCGAGACCGCCGCCGCAGAGCTCGGAATCGAGGCGACCGGCTCCGACCTGTTCCAACTCCCGGAGACCTCGATCAACGTGGCCAACCCGACCACATTCATCGGTCTTCTCATCGGTGGTGCGGTGGCCTTCATGTTCTCCGCGCTCGCCATCCGGGCGGTGGGTCGCACCGCCGGGGTCGTGGTCCGCGAGGTCCGGCGCCAGTTCGCCGACGGGGCGATCATGGCCGGCAAGCGGCGGCCCGACTACGGGCCGGTCATCGACATCTGCACCACTGCCTCCCTGCGAGAGCTGGCCACGCCGGCCCTGCTGGCGGTGCTGACCCCGATCGTCGTCGGGTTCGGGATCGGCTACCTGGCTCTGGGCGCCTTCCTGGCCGCCTCGATCCTCACCGGCCAGCTCATGGCCAACTTCCTGTCCAACTCAGGAGGGGCGTGGGACAACGCCAAGAAGTACATCGAGGAGGGCCACTACGGCGGCAAGGGCTCGGAGTCGCACAAGGCGGCCGTGATCGGCGACACCGTCGGCGACCCGTTCAAGGACACCGCCGGACCGGCGCTCAACCCGCTGATCAAGGTGATGAACCTGATCTCGCTCCTGGTGCTGCCGGCGGCCATCGCAATGTCCGACACGGGCGCCCGCTACATCGTGGCCGGGGTCAGCGCCGTGATCGTCGTTGCCGCCATCGCCTGGTCGAAGCGGCCGACCGAGGACGTCCTGGCCTCGGAGACCCCCGAGGCTTCCGCCTCGAGCGTCGCCTGATGTCTAGCGACGGGCGAGGGGGATCTCGGAGGAAGTAGAGGCGGGGAGGTCGATCACGAAGGTGGCGCCGCCACCTTCGGTCGCCTCCACCCGCACCGAGCCCTGCATCACCTCGGTGAGGCTGCGGACGATCGACAAACCGAGCCCGGTGCCTCCCCTCGACCTGGTGTCGGACTGGTCGAGCTGGGTGAAGCGCTCGAAGATGCTCTCCCGGGCCGACTCGGGGATGCCGGGGCCGTGGTCGACCACCGCGATCATGGCCCGGTGGTTCTTCTGCCAGGCATAGAGCTCCACCGGTGAGTCCGGTGCGTACTTGGCGGCGTTCTCCACGAGGTTGATGAGGATCCGCAGGAAGTGATCGCGGTCGGCGTAGACGGCGAGGTTGGCCGGCTCCACTGTGGTCGAGGGCTCGATCGACACCACCCGGTTGACCTCGTCGAACATCTCCTTGATCTCGACGACCTCCGGATGGACCGGTATGGCGCCCCGGTCGATCCGCGAGACGACCAGCAGGTCCTCGATGAGCCGCTGGAGACGGCCTGCCTGACGACGGGCGCTGATGAGCAGCTGTTGGGAAGTGGGCTCCTGCGGGGCCAGTTCGGGGCGGTTCACCGTGTCGAGGGAGCCGATGATCGAGGTGAGCGGGCTGCGCAACTCGTGGCTGACGGTGGAGACGAAGTCGGTCTTCATCTGTGCCACCTCCTCCAGACGCCGGGTCATCTCCGCCTGGGCCTCGTAACGCCCGAT
>DASSVE010000133.1:0-7235 GCA_035706345.1 Acidimicrobiia bacterium | reverse complement strand
ACGCTCTGGCAAGGATTGATCGCCGGCATCATCGTTGGGCCACTGGCCCGACTGGTGCTCCCCGGCAAGCAGAACCTCTCGGTGGTGATGACCATCCTCCTCGGAGCGATCGGCGCCATCGGCGGCGGCCTCGTCTATGAGGCATTCGGTGGGGGCGAGACCTCCGGCATCGACTGGATCAGACTGGCGATCCAGGTGGCCGTAGCCGCCGTGGTGGTCCTGATCTACGGCAACGCGCGCAAGGGATCCTCGCCCGCGACCTGACAAGCCCCCTATCCCTCGCTGGCGGCCCCTCTCTGGGGCCGCCAGTCGCGTTTAGCATCCCGCCCTCATGAGCTCGACCACCCTTCGTGCCGTTCGGCTCGCCCTCGCCAGCCTCCTCCTGGCGGCGCTGGTCGCCCAACTCCTGATCGGCATGAGCCGCGCCGCCCTGACCGCGGCCGACTTCCTCAGCTTCTTCACGATCCTGAGCAACACGATGGCCGTCGTGATGCTGGTCATGTTGGTCGCAGACCCCGGCCGCATCTCCTCGGAGCGGTTCTCGGTGTTCCGCGGGGCGGTCACCGTCTACATGACCGTCACCGGGCTCATCTACGCCACATTGCTCGGCCCCGCCGGGATCGACGTCGGCCTCACCGAGCCCTGGGTCAACTGGAGTCTCCACATCATCGGGCCACTCGGGGTCGTGCTCGATTGGGTGCTGAATCGCCCCGAGACCGAACTGCCGCCCACCGTGGTCCTGATCTGGATCGCCTTCCCCGCCGCCTACCTCGTCTACACATTGGTCCGCGGGGCGATCGTCGATTGGTACCCGTACCCGTTCCTCGATCCCGGGGAGACCAACGGCTATGCCGGCGTCGCCATGTGGGCCATCGTTGTCCTGGCGGTGATCCTGGTCTTCGGGTACCTCTTCTCATGGTGGGCCCGACGGGCGCCCCGAGAGCCCGCCGCCACATGAGCGTCCCCGCACCGAAAGCCCTCGGAAACGGGATCTACATGATCCCGGCGCCGCTCCCGTTCAAGTCGCCCGAGTGGGTCAACATCTACGCCATCGAGGCGGAAGGCGGGCTCCTCCTCATCGACTGCGGAACGGACTGGGAGCCGGGCCGGGAGGCCATCAAAGCCGGGTTCGCCGCCCTCGGTCTCGACGAGACCGCGGTGCACACCCTGCTGGTGTCACATCTCCACCCGGACCACGTCGGCATGTCTGCGCGTCTGGTCCGGGAGTGGGGGTGCCGGTTCGTTATGCACGAACGCGCCGCCAGGCTGGTGGATCGATACAACGACACGCCCGGCTATGCCCGACGTCTGGTCGAGATCGCCAAGAGACACGGTGTGCCGGGTCAGGTGATCGCCAGCACGGGCCCCATCGAGCGGGCCGACTACATGCCGTTGATCGACCCACCCGACCACCTTGTCGCCGACGGGGACGAGATCACGCTCGGGGACGGCAGGGCCCTGCATGTCATCTACACCCCGGGCCACGACCAAGCCCACATATGTCTTCGGGACAGCCGCACCGGAGTCACCTTCTCGGGTGACCACGTGCTCCCCCGCATCTCCCCGGTGATCATGTACGACCTCGACCTGGTCGACCCCCTCGGCGAGTACCTGGACTCGCTGCGCCGTCTCATCGACATGGGGATCGGGCTCACCTACCCGGCGCACGGGACAATCATCGAGCGGGGCGACGAGCGGGCCCATCAGATCATCCTCCATCACGACCGTCGTCTCCGCGACATGGCGGAGCTGGTCCGCGCCGGCGAGACCAACGCATGGAACGTCATGCTTCAGTCGTTCCGCCCCAATCTCGACCCCCTCAGCGCCCGTCTCGCCTTCCTGGAGACGATCTCCCACCTGGAGCATCTTCGTTCCCAGGGTCGAATCCTGGCTGAAGACAAGGAGGGAACCGTCCGATATCGGGTCTGACCGGTCTGGGCGGCTCCAAAGACCACGAGGACGGATATTGTGGAGGTGCGGTGACACCGCTCAACCTTGGAAGGATCGACTGAAATGCTGTTTGGATACCTGGACGCAGGATCGGGAAGCCTCATCCTGCAGGCCATCCTCGGCGGCGCCGCCGGAATTCTGGTGGCCTTCAAGGCCTGGAAGGCGCGTCTCATGGGCAAGCGCGCCATGGCGGAGACCGAAACCGAAGTCGACGAGACCACGGTCCCGACCGAGTCCTGACCCGCGTGCACCGGCCTGATCCGGGGTCTTTTCGCGACCCTGCATCCCATGTCGTCTTCGACGGCGAGCGCGTCCTGCGTCTCCTCGACGATCGTGGTCTCCGTGGCTGGCACGCGCTCTCCAGCACCCGCTTCTTCGAGAAGGCGGTGGCAGACGGGCGTCTGATCGACGCCAAGCTCGTCGATAACGACGACTCGAGCGTGGCCGGGGCACTGGAGCACCCCCGGGTCCCCTTCATCTCCTACCCGTACGAGTGGACCTTCACCATGCTCAAAGACGCCGCCCTGCTCCAACTCGAGCTGCTCGCGGACGCCCTGGGCGAGGGGCTCACGATCAAGGACGCCACTCCCTACAACATCCAGTTCATCGACGGCCGGCCGGTCTTCATCGACATCGGCTCGTTCGAGGCCTACTCCCCCGGCGAGCCCTGGATCGGGTACCGCCAGTTCACCAGACAGTTTCTTTTCCCCTTGATGATGCGGTCCGATCTGGGGGTGCCGTTCCAACCCTGGCTCCGGGGCAACCCGGAGGGCCCCACCGCCGCCGAGATGAGGAACCTCCTCGGCACCGGGCGCCGTCTCCGCCCCTCGACGATGCTCCACGTCTCTCTCCAGGCCCGGATGGAGGAGAGGATGTCGGGGGCCGCGGTACGCGACGACCTGAAATCGGCCGGCTTCAACGCCGAGCTGATCCTGGCCAACGTCCGCAAGCTCCACAAGCTCGTGGAGGGGATGGAGTGGAGCGGTCAGGGGGTCTGGGTCGGTTACCAGACCTGTGATCACGTGGGCCGCGACCGCGAGGCGAAAGGCGACTTCCTGAAGACCGCCTTGGACAGACACCGTCCGGGCCGGGTCCTCGACCTGGGGGCCAACGACGGGTACTTCTCCGAGATCTCCTTGCGCTCGGGCGCGGTGGCCATAGCCGTGGACGGTGACGAGGGGGTCCTCGACGCCTGGTACCGGAAGGGCACCAGGGCCGCGATCGCCCTGAGCGACCTGACCAATCCCTCACCCGCCCAGGGATGGGCGGGGACTGAGCGGCCGTCGCTCACCGACCGGGCCCGTCCCGATCTCGTGATCGCCTACGGGCTGATCCACCATCTGATCTACACCGCCAGCGTGCCACCTGCCACCGTCGTCGACTGGCTGGCCTCGTTCCGCTGCCCGGTGGTGGTGGAGTTCGTCTCCCCACGGGACGAGATGGTGGGCAAGCTCACTGCCAACAAGACCGAGGCCGAGCTGCACCACGGACGTGAGCAGGACGACTTCGAGCGTCTGCTCAGAGACCGGTTCGAGATCGTCGCCAGCACCCCGCTCGGCGAGGGCACCAGGACGCTCTACAGCCTGACCAACCGCTAGCGAGTCAGGGTCGCCGAGTCGGCGATCGCCTGGCTGCCGAACTCCGCCACCACGATGAGCCGATCGACCTCGGCCGGGACGTCGGTCTCTTCCACCTGGAAGGAGAACCCGGAACGCAACAGGTTGTCACTCTGGAACCAGCGAACCACGTTGTCGTTGTCCTGGTTGGGTGGTCCGAACGTGAGGAGCCGATCTCCGGCGAATAGGTAGATCGTGTCGGGGGCGACCTTCTCGGTGACGTCGGCGGCCCATCCGGTCACCTCCCAGCCGGTGTCGGTGAGCTCGATCGAGTCCACCTGCAACCTTCGACTTCCCTCGGCGGTGAGCTCGAGCACCCTGCCGTCATCCGCCTTGAGCTCGAGAGTGACCTCGTCGGAGGTCCCGCTCACCCATCCCCCGTTCCCGTCGGACAGGAGCAGGTCGACGTCATTGGCGCCGTCCCGGACCAGTTCCTCGGCGACCAAGCCGGAGAAGGCGCCACTGGTGGGCGTGTCCTTGGAGAGCTGGGCGACACCGGCTACGACGTCGTTGAGGACGATGAGCACCTCGTCGGACACCGGCGGCTCGCCGGTCTGGACACGCCCCGTCACCAGGGTCTGGACCATCCCCGACGAGCGGTCGACATCGGTCAGCGTTGCCCCCAACTCCAGAGACCATCGGTAGCCCTCGTCCGTTGACACCTGGACCTCGGTGAGGGGGCTTCCCACCAGCGAGCCGTTGGCCCCTGCCCCCACCACCCCGAGCCACGACGTCTGGTCAGGGACCCATCCGTGATTCCTTGCCACCTGATCGAACAGGACCTCGAGGTCGGTGCTCACCCCTTCGGCGTTGCAGCACCAGCGAATCGGCTGGTGGGGACGCTCCTCGTCCAACTGCAGCAGGGACACGCCATCGAACTGCCAGTCGGTCTCCACATCCATGACATCGACGATGGTGGGCAGGACGTCGGTCCCGAAGACCGGCAGGTCGACGGTCTCGCCCTCGCTCTGGCCCGGGTACTTGATGAAGAGGGGCACCCGGTACAGGTCGTCGCGGTTGTCCTCGTAGGGCCACCGCCGATGCTCCCCGGGCACGAACGAGGCGCCGTGGTCGGCGACCACGATCACCATGGTCTCGTCCCAGGTGCCTGTCTCCACCAGTTGGTCGAGAAGCCGTCCGATCATGGTGTCGAGAAAGCCAACCTGGAGCAGGTGCCGCTGAAAGCCGAGCAGCGCCGGATAGGGGTCGGTGCCCCAGTGACCGTCGCCTTCGACCCCGCTGACTTCGGTGTACTCCTCGGGGCGCTCGTAGTGGGTACCCGAAGGGTTGGTGGCCCAGGGAACGTGAGGGGCGCGCAGATGTGCGTAGCTCAGGGTCGGTTCCATGCCGGGCTCGATACCGTTGATCAGCCGCTGCACCCAGTTGATCCAGTCCTGCCGTTTCGAGCCCGACGGGACGGGAAGACCGTCGATCTCCACCTCCGCTCCCGACGGGGTGTCCTCCTGACCGAGGAACCCCTTCCAGGCGTTGTCGATGCTGGGCAGCCCCTCCCGCAGGGTCGCCGGGAGGGTGAGATGCCCGTAGACCACACCCACGTCCTTGAGGAGGTTGCTGAACCGGGCCGGCGCCCGGCCGGCGTACTCCGGGCACACCTCCTCCGGGCACAACTCGGCCACCCACTCGATGACATGCATGTCCAACGTCCCGTCGAGGAGGGTGAAGAGGTTGTCGGGATGGGCCACATATGACGGGCTCTTCCCGGTATCCCCGCGTTTGCCGGTGAGGATGGCGGGCACGCTCTGAGTGGTGGCGATGGAATCGGAGAGGGTGTTGCGGTACCAGGTCCCCTCCTCGGCGAGACGGGCGAAGTTGGGGAAGAGATCGGAGTTGATGGTCCCGTCGGTGGCCACGATCGACGCCAGGGGGAATTCGTCGAGCTGCAGCATCACCAGCGAGACCGGTTCCCCCACGGTGGTGGCTGGCTCGGGTTCCTCCTCCGGCTCATCCCATATCAGCCGGGCGGACGCCGAAGTGGCCAGGAACATCACGACGAGGACCGGTACCGCCACAGCGCCGATGCGGAACAACAGGTCGAAACTGGTGGCCAGCCAGTACACCAGGCCTGCCACGACCAGGGCGATGATCACCGCACCCACCGTGTTCTCGGCCATGACCTGACGGCTGACCACCAGACCGGTCGCCAGGGCCAGCAGCCCGATCAGCACCCGGTAGCTGACTTCCTGGGCGCGCTCGCTGACCGCCCCGGCGATGGCGAGGACGGCCCAGGAGACCACGGCGATCACCAGCCCCACGATCAGGGCGAAGACGACGATCTCGAGGACACTGCTCCGGTTGGCCACGAAGACCTCCGGGTTCCTCCCGTAGAGGTCCAGGATCGGGGCGACGAAGGCGACGGCGCTCAGACCGCAGATCACGGCCAGTCGCCGCCACATCGATATCCCGGTGTTGCTGCCCAAGGCGAAAAAGGTACCGGTTACCAGCACCAACCAGACATGTTTGGGGTCCTGCTTGAATTTGGCCAGGGTGCCCCGGGAACCGGCCCACGCCCCCGAGCGTCATACACCCCGAGGAGATGGCGAATTGACCGAGAACCGAGCCGGTTTTCTCAGGCGTGTCAGGTTGAGGATGCGGATCGCCTGGTTCGCCGCGACCGCCCAGAAGTACGCCCCATACCTCGGTCTGGCGATGTTGGCCGTCGTCGCGGCCGACTGGATCACCCGCTTCGACTCCGGTCTCCTGGTCGCTGCCGGGCTGACTGGAGTGTTCCTGCTGCTCCTCGCCGTTCGGGCCCTGACCGTCAAGATCAGCGCATGGGATGCCTCCCGCGCCGCGGAACGAGGGCTCTCGGCACGCGACGCCCTCACCACCGCTCTCGAATTCGACGACCCCGACGACGAGCTCCACCAGGTGATCCAGGATCGGGCCGATCGAATCGCGACCGAATCGAATGCGTCGCAGGCGATCCCGATTGGTGTCGACAGATACGGTCTGGGGCGTTTCGGCGCCGCCACGGCGCTCGCCCTGGTCTTAGCGATCCTCCCCACTCCCTTCGGGTCGTCGACCGCCCTCTCCTCCGATCTCGACGCCGCTCTCGAGGCGGAGGCCGAGCAGGTGGAGAAGATCGCCGATGCGGTCAGCGAGGCGGACGTGGAGACGGCCGACGAGATCGTGGCCGAGCTGGAGCGTCTGGCCCAGGAGTTAAGAGACGCCGAGTCGCTGGAACAGGCCCTGAAATCGCTCGAAGACACCGAGAAACGACTCGGGGAGAACGTCGATCCGGGCTTCTTGTCCCAGAAGACGGCGATCCAGGGTTTGGCCCGCGACCTGGCACTTCGGCCGATCTCCGAAGGTGCCGCCCTCGACGCCGCCTCACAGTTCGAGACGGCCGCAGACAGTCTTGCCTCTCTCTCCGAACAGGAGCGAGCGGCCCTGACCGACCGGTTGTCCGATCTCGCCGCCTCCCAGTCGGTGGGGAACCCGACACTCTCCAGCCAGCTCTCCGAGGCTGCCCAGGCCCTGGAGTCGGGTGATCTCGAGGCGGCGGCAGGGGCATTGCGTCAGGCGGCAGCCGGTCAAATGCCGGCCCTGGAGGGCGCCCGGGGTCAGCAGGCGCTCACCGAGACCCAGCGTGCCCTGGAAGGGGCCCGGGCCCGGCTCAGTGGTGACGGTCAGCCGGGTGACGGGCAG
>DASSVE010000132.1:0-10633 GCA_035706345.1 Acidimicrobiia bacterium | reverse complement strand
GCTCGAGGAGATCGGAGCCGAGGATGGTGTCGGCGATGCGGAGGACGGGCCGGGCGGCGCGGTCGAAGAAGAACCGGCGACCTGGGAGCGGGCCGCCCGTGATCCAGCGGAGGAGACGACCTCCGACGAGATCTGCCATCTGGGCCGGGGCGGTGAAGAAGTCGATGCCGCCGCCGGACGGGGGAGTGTCGACGATCACCAGGTCCCAGGCGCGCGCCTGGACGAATGTCACCGCCTGATCGGCGGCGGCATAGGACTGCGAGGCGGGGAAGTGCTCCGAGGCCGCCTGGAAGAACTCGTTGTCCGCCAGACGGGTGGCCACGTCCGGATCGGCGTGACGCATGGCCACGGCCCGCCACGATGCCTGCGAGTCGAGCATCGCAGCCCAGAGATTCTCCTGCTCGGCGTGTGGCTGCGGCTCGTCGCCCAGATGCTCCACGCCCAGGGCGGAGGCGAGACGTCGTGCCGGGTCCACTGTCACCACCAGCGTGCGCACCCCGCTCCGAGCCGCCATCACGCCAAGGGAAGCCGAGAAGGTGGTCTTCCCGACGCCACCGGCCCCGGTCACGAGCACCGTCCTGGTCATGCCAGACCCTCCAGCAGGTCACTGATGTGCGCGGCGACCTCACCCGGGGTGAACAGGCCGAAGAGATATGGAACGGTCAGGTCCGGAGGCAGCTTGGCGAGCCATCTCGCCTGTTCGGCGGTCAGGGACCGGTGCAGCGCCACCATGTCCCCGATCGGTCCCCCGGCGGTCACGTCGTCCCCCAGCGGTTCCAGAACGCGGTTGGCGACGACGCTGGGCGAGGGGACAACCCGGGTCTTCTCCACCCACTCGATGGTCTCGATCGTCTCCGTGGTGGGTAGCTCCTCGGGCAGGGTGACCAGGAGCAACCGGGTCAGGGCCGGGTCGCCAAGCGTGGCCGCCATCCAGTCCGATTGGCTGCGGATCCTCCCGGTGGCGACCAGTTCCGAGATGGTGGCGGGCGCCCTCAGATAGCTGGCGATCTGGCCGGTGGGAGGTGCGTCCACCACGACCAGGTCCCAGCGGTCCTCGCGCACCTCCCAGAGGATCTTGCCGATGGTGACGATCTCGCGCACGGCCGGCGCCGCGGTGGCCAGGGCGTCGAAGGCGCGCGCAACCGCGCCGAACCGCCCCATGCCGGGGAGACGGAGCTGGATCGAGAGATACTCCAGGAGGGCGTCGGAGCGCACCATCTGCATGGCGTGGAGACCGGGGCGAACCTCCCTGGGCTTGAACTCGAGCGATCCCGTTCCGAAGTGAGCGGAGAGACCGCCTCCCTCTTCCATCTCCACAGCCAGGACGCGGAGCCCGTGGCGCTGGCCCAGCAGCGCCAGACCGGAGGCGACCGCCGACTTGCCCGCTCCGCCCTTGCCGGAGACGATCACGAGTCGCTGCTCGAGCACGTCTGCTCTAGCGATCGGCCCGGAGCGGGATCTTCAGCACCAGGTGGTCTTCCTCCAGCTCCCAGGTGGCATTGGATATGAGAGCGAAGTCGGTGTAGTCGGTCTCTGCCTGAGCGATGAACTTGCGTCGCTCCTCACCCGCCACGGGTGGCAGCGGTCTGCTCCGCACCGCTTCGGCACGTTGTGAGAATCGCTGCAGCATCGCGTCCACGTCGAATTGGGCCATGGGCGAAACCCTAATTCCGGGGCCCGGCGACGAAGTTCTCCGGGCGCGCCGGGTCGGGAAAATGGCGTCGAAGGGTGACATGGCGCCGGGGTCTGCCGTGCCTACGATGGCGCGGTGCTGCAGTACCACGACCTCCTGAACAGAGTCCTGAGCGAGGGAGTGGAGAAGTCTGACCGTACGGGCACCGGCACCCTGTCCGTGTTCGGCCATCAGATGCGCTTCGATCTCGCCGAGGGCTTCCCGCTGGTGACGACCAAGAAGCTCCATCTGCGCTCGGTGGTGGCCGAGTTGTTCTGGTTCCTGCGCGGGTCGACCAACGTCACCTGGCTCCAGGAACGCGGGGTGACCATCTGGGACGAATGGGCCGACGAGGATGGCGAATTGGGACCGGTCTACGGCTACCAATGGCGGTCCTGGCCGACCCCGGATGGGCGGCACGTGGACCAGATCGCGCGGGTGGTGGAGTCGATCAGGACGAATCCCGACTCGCGGAGACACCTGGTGAGTGCATGGAACGTGGCCGACGTCGATGAGATGGCCCTGCCGCCGTGTCATGCGCTCTTTCAGTTCTACGTGGCCGAGGGGAAGCTGAGCTGCCAGCTCTACCAGCGGTCTGCCGACATCTTCCTCGGGGTCCCCTTCAACATCGCCTCCTACGCGCTCCTCACCCACATGGTCGCCCAGGTCTGCGATCTGGGCGTCGGCGACTTCATCCACACGCTCGGTGACGCCCACCTATACCTCAACCACATCGAACAGGCCCGGCTCCAACTGGAGCGAGAGCCGAGACCCCTGCCCACGCTAGGTCTCGATCCGTCGCGTCGGTCCCTGGACGAATTCGAGATCGAGGACGTGCAGGTCCTCGGCTATGACCCCCACCCGGTGATCAAGGCGCCGATCGCAGTCTGAAGCCCCGGTTTGAACCCGATTCGGGTCGGATCGCGGTACCTTGTCCTCGTGTCTGTGTTCCTGGTCCGGGTAGCCGTCTTCCTGCTGGTCCTGGTGGCGATCGCGATCGGCATCGTCCCGATCCTGGTCCTCATCGACTTGCTCAACGGGGGCACGGGTTGGGGTCTGTGCCCGGGTGGGCTCGCCGCCTGTCACAAGCCCTACACGACTGGCGCGGAGTTGATCATCATCCTGACACTCGGGCTCTTCCTCACGGTGCTCGGAATCCGTTTGCTGATGAGACTGGCCCGTCGTCTCCAAGCCGACACCTACCAGGTGAGTCAGTGAGCCGGGGTCACGGCCTCGGCATCACGTGACACGTCGTCTTCCTGTCTGGTGACCACCAGGTAGATCGCGGCAACGATCAGACCGGCGCCGACCCAGCCGGCGGGGCTGAGACGCTCCCCGAGGACCACCCAACCGGTGGCCACCCCGAACGCGGGCTCGGCTGAGAGCACGACTGCGGCGGTAGCCGCCCCGACGACGGTTTGCGCCCAGATCTGGAGCAGGAAGGCACCAACCGTGACACCAACCGCGGTAATCGCGATCGCGGCCCAGGCCGACCGGTCGGGGATCCCAGCCCCGGGCTCGAAGAGTGCGGCGCCGATGATCGAGAGGACGGTGGTGACGGCGATCTGGACCGTGGTGAACGGGATGAGACGGTGACGGGGGGCGAAAAGCCCCAGGGCGTAGATGTGAAACGCGAATGCGATGGCGCAGCCCACCGTGAGCAGGTCGCCGATCCGGAGACTGAGGTCGTCGACACCGGTGAGTAGCACCACTCCGCCGAAAGCGAGGGCGGCGGCCAGCAGTATCCACCGACTGGGAGCACGACGGGCGAATGCGGCCACCAACAACGGCGTGATCACGACATAGAGACCGGTGATCAACGCCGAGTTGGAGGCCGAGGTGAACTGGAGCCCGGCGGTCTGCAGGGCATAGCCTGCGAACAAGGCGATGCCTGCCAGCGTCCCGTCGCGCCACACCGCACGATCACGCGGGAGCCCAAACGCGGCCAGGAGGAGGCCGCCCAAGCCGAATCGCCAGGCGATGAAGCTGAGCGGGCCCATGGTGTCCAGGGCCGACTTGACCACCACGAACGTGGCCCCGAACAGGAACGCGGCGGCGACGAGGGCCAGGATGGCGCGGGTCTCTCGGGTCACTGGCAGTGAGCGTAGAAGGAGCGGATAGCCTCTCCCCGCATGCCGAGAACCAGGGCCGACGGGTCGGTGCCAACTCCAGCCGAACGGGGCAAGGCCCGGGCGGTGCTCAACCGGCTCATGAGGCGTTATCCGGAGATGGGCACCGCTCTGAAGTACGAGAACCCATGGCAGTTGCTCGTGGTCACCGTCCTCTCGGCACAGACCACCGACGAGAACGTCAACCGGGTGGCTCCCACCCTCTTCGCCCGTTATCCGACACCCGAAGACCTGGCCGAGGCCGATCCCGAGGAAGTCGAGCGGATCATCTACTCCACCGGGTTCTACCGGCAGAAGGCGAAGGCGATCGTCAGCCTCTCCCAGGATCTCGTGGAGAAACACAATGGTGAGGTGCCCATGGATCTCGACGCCCTCACCAAGTTGAGAGGCGTCGGCCGGAAGACGGCTTCGGTCGTCCTCGCCGAGGTGTGGAAGCTGCCGGCGATCGCGGTCGACACCCACGTCAAGCGGGTGGCCGGGCGTCTCGGTCTCACCAACAACACCCTCCCGGCCAAGATCGAGCAGGACCTCATGGCCCTCTACCCGCCCGAGAAGTGGGCGGGCATCTCCATGAGGTTCATCCAGTTCGGGCGGGATACCTGCCATGCCCGAAACCCTGACTGCGGGAACTGCGAGCTCTTCGACCTCTGTGTCTGGCCCGGGCGTTTCGAGGCCGCAGCCAGAAGCCATCGATGAAGCCACTCGGCATGACAGACCGGGAGATCCTCGGTCTGGCCATACCCGCACTGGGCACGCTCGCCATCGACCCGCTACTGACGCTGGCCGACACGGCCTTCGTGGCCAGGCTGGGCACCGTCGAGTTGGCCGCCCTTGGTGTGGATGCCGCGATCCTGTCCTTCGCCTTCTTCGCCTTCAACTTCCTCGCCTACGTGGTGACGCCCCTGGTGGCCAGGGCTCTGGGCAGGGGGCATGTGGACGAGGCCCGCAGATGGGTTGGCGACGCCCTGCTCCTGGCGGTCATCCTGGGTGTGACGGTGATGACCGTCCTCCTGGTCCTGGCTCCCTGGTTCGTAGACCTCATGGGCGCCGACGCCGAGGTGGCGGGGCCTGCGATCAGCTACCTGCGCATCCGCGCCTTCGCCGCCATCGCGGTGCTTCTGGTGACCACGGGTCACGGCGCCTTCCGGGGTCACAAGGACACCAGGACACCGCTTCGGGTGACCGTCTGGATGAACCTGGCCAATCTGGTGATCGACCCGGTCCTGATCTTCGTGCTCGGGTGGGGTCTGGTGGGCGCCGCCCTCGGCACCGTCATCGCCCAGTGGCTGGGTGCGGTCTGGTTCCTTCGTCTGATCATCGGACGCGACATGGCCGATCGCCCCCGGCGCTTCCGGGAGAGTCTGCGATCGCTGCTGGACCTGGGCCGCAACGGGGCCTTCCTCACGGTGCGAACCGGTCTGCTCCTGATGACCCTCGCCTTTGCGGCCGGGACGGCTACCCGGATCGGGCCCACTCAGATCGCTGCCCACCAACTGGTCGCCCAGATGTTCCTACTGGCCGCCCTGCTGGCCGACTCGTTCGCGGTGGCAGCCCAGGCAATGGTGGGCGCCACAGCCGGTCGCGGCGACCTGGCGGCCCTCGACGCCCTGACCCGGCGTCTGGTCATGTGGGGCCTGATAGCCGGAGTCATCCTGATGGTCCTGGTCGGGATGGGGAGGTTCGGCCTCGCCTGGCTGGCCAGCAACCCCGAAGTGGGGGAAATGGCGGTGGCCGCGGGCGGGGTCGTTGCGATCACCGAGCCGGTGGCCGCCGTCACCTTCGTTGCCGACGGGATCTTCCTCGGTCTACTCGCCATCGGGACGATGGTGATCTCGACGGGAGCAGGCGGGCTTGCCGCGGTCATGCTCATGCTGTTCACGCCGCTCGGAGACTCGGTGCAGGGGATCTGGTGGGCCCTCGGCGCCATGCTGCTGGTGCGGGGGGCGGTCCTGGGGCTGGGCTACCGGAGATCTGCCCTCACCGCAGTCAGGTCCTGACCCCTGGTTTCGGGGAGGGTGGTGGTGAGCAGGGCGGCCAGGACGACACCGACTGCAAGCAGGTAGATGGTGGTCTGCAATCCCAGACCGTCGATCGTGTAGATGCCTGCGATCAGACCCAGGGCCGACCCGGCCAGGGCGGCGTTGGTGGCGGCGATGTTGGCACTGGAACGGAGACGGGTCGGGAACAACTCGGTGCGGTGGGACCCTCCCGCGGGCACGAAGGCGAAGGTCCCGAACGCGGAGAGGAGCGCACCGAGGACGATCAACCCCAGCGAGGTCGACGAGTACAGGATGACACCGCCGACGACCGTGACGAGCAGGCTCATCACCGACGTCGGACGGCGCCCCCATGTGTCGGCGAGACGCCCGCCGACGAAAAAGCCGATGGCGCCCACGGTGCCGGCGACGAGGAGGACCAACACGGTGTCCCCGGTGCTCATGCCGACATCGTCGATCATTCGCTCGGTCGAGAAGGCAGCCCCAACCGCCCCGTAGGCGGAGGACAGGGTGTTGACCACGACCACCGTCCAGAACAGACGGCGCCAGGGCCCGGACACCAGTTCGCGCCAATGACCCCCCAGTGGGTCATCCGCGTAGACCTTGCTCTCGGGGACCCGGCGCACCAGGAAGGGGACCAGCAGGAACCCGATCCCGATCAGGAGGTGGGGGATTCGCCAGGCTTCGGGCGATCCGTCGGCGAGCGGAAGTGTCATCAGTGCCATGCCCGAGCCCAGGGACACCGCGGCGCCGTAGAAGGAAATGGCGTACGCCCGGATCTGCACGCTGACCGACTCGGCGAGGATCACGATCGCCAGACCGGAGGCGGCGGCGGTGCCCGTCCTGAGCACGGCATGGGAGAGACCGAACTGCCAGGCCTCGAACGTCAGACCGGCCACGAAGCCACCCAGGAGGAAGAGGGTCACCGCGATCAGATAGGGCCTTCTTCGCCCACGATGGTCGCCGAGCCAGCCGATCGGGAGTGCGGCGAAGGCGGCCAGCCGGGCCAGACCCAGCATCAGGCTCATCTCGCCCTCGGACAGACCCAGCCCGACCCTGGTGAAAGGGAGCGTCGTCGAGGCCTGGGATTGGGCGAATCCCTGGACGACGCCGGCTACCCAGATGACGAAGACCAGTCTTCGATCGAAGGCGGTGAAGCGGTCCACGGGGAGAAGCGGCTGGAGCACCCGTCGAACCACAGATCGCATCGAGGCAGGGTAGGTGGGAACATCCTCGCCACCCATCCGTTGGGAGATCACGATGTTCGAAAACGTCGGCGACGCCGCATTCATAGCCCAGCTGGTGATCGCCTTCGGCGCCGGGGTGATCTCCTTCGTCTCCCCTTGTGTGCTTCCGCTCCTGCCGGGCTATCTGTCGATGATGTCCGGCTACTCCGCAGCCCAACTGGAGCGAGGCGAGGTCTCCACCGCCCGCATGACCCGGGTCGTCCTTCTCTTCATCGCCGGGTTCACCCTGGTCTTCGCCGCCCTGGGCGCCGGCGCCGCCGCTGTGAACGAGTTCCTGATCCAGAACCTCAACACACTGACCAGGATCGCCGGGATCGTCATCGTCGTCTTCGGTGTGCTGATGGTGGCCATGGCGGTGTCCGATGGCGGGCTCCTGGCCACGGTCGGACGGGAGCGACGGGCTCAGGTGCGGCCCTCCAGGCTGGGCAAGTGGGCGCCACCGGTCATGGGCGCCGCCTTCGCCTTCGGATGGTCGCCGTGCATCGGCCCTGTCCTCACGGTCATCCTGGCCACCGCCGCCACCCAGGAGACCCTGGGCAGGGGCGTTCTCCTATTGGTCGCCTACTCGCTCGGCCTGGGCGTCCCCTTCCTCCTCGCCGGGCTGGGGCTCTTCAGGCTGTTCGGGAGACTCAAGCCCTATCTGCGGCCGATCAACATCGTCTCCGGTGTGCTGCTCATCCTCTTCGGCATCGTCATGCTCACCGGGACCCTGGGCACCATCTCCTCGTGGTTTCAGAGAGTCTTCGTCGAAATACCATTTCTGAGTGAGCTCGCAGATGTCTGAGACACCCTGGATCGCACCCGAACAACCTGATCTGGTCTGGTTCTCCGGTGCCGACGCGCTCAGGTTCCTCAACGATCTGCTCAGCCAGGAACTGTCGGACATGGGACCAGGTGACACCCGGCGCTCTTTCCTGCTCGGACCGCAGGGCAAGCTCGGCTTTCTCTTGTGGGTGATCAGGGAGCCGGAGCGCATCGGGCTGGTCACCGATCCCGGCCGCGGCGACGACCTTGCGGTGACGTTGGGCCGGTATCGGATCAGGGTCGACGTCGCCATCGAGTCGGAGGCGAAGCCGGTGTGGGTGGTGATGGGGGACGGGGATGGCTACGACGTCTCGTGGGCTGGCGTTCCCCGGCGTCTCGTGGTCGGAGAGAGACCCGACATCCCCGAGGGGAGGGCCGAGGACTACGAGCATCTGCGGATCACGGCAGGCGAGCCCCGGTGGGGTGTGGACATCGACGAGGGAACCATCCCGCATGAGTCGGGTCTGGTCCCGGTGAGTGTCGACTTCGACAAGGGATGCTTCCTCGGGCAGGAGCTGGTGGCCCGCATCGACAGCCGAGGCAGCAACACGCCGCGCAGCCTTCGTCTCCTCGTCACCAGTTACCCGATCCGGACCGGTGACCCGGTGGTGCTGGATAAGGTCGAAGTGGGCACCGTCACTTCGGCCACCGATGGCGTCGCGCTCGCCATGCTGAAGCGGTCGGTCGACGTGGGCGACACCGTTCAGGTCGGTGACGGGACAGCCGTGGTGCGAGAACTCGCAGCCCAAACCGCGGGATAGTTCACCGCTTCTTTACAACTTTGAGGTCACATTCCGCACATGGCCGCACCAGCACGCTCGGTACTTCTCGTCGAGGACGACGAGGCCATAGCCGACATGCTGCGAACGTTCTTCGAGCGTGACGGCTATCGGTTCCTGCATGCCCTGACGGGCGAGGAGGCGGTAGAGCGTCTCCGCATCCGTCCCGTGTCCGCGATCCTTCTCGACCTGAACCTCCCCGGCATCGACGGGGTGGAGACCTGCAGACGGATCAGGGAGTTCGCCAAGACCCCCGTGATCATGCTCACGGCGCGTGACTCCGAGATCGACAAGGTCCTCGGCCTCGAGATGGGCGCGGACGACTACGTCACCAAGCCGTTCTCACCCCGAGAGCTGCTCGCCCGGGTGAAGGCGGTGCTGCGCCGATCGGAGGAGCCACCCGTGAAGGCGCGCATCATCGAGGTGGGAGGGTTCGAGATCGACAGCGGGAGACGCGCCGTGGTCCTGCCCAACGGCGAGTCGGTCGAGCCCACCGCCAAGGAGTTCGATCTGCTCTGGTTTCTGGCCGAAAACGCCGGTCTCGCCATGAGCCGGGGCCAGATCCTGGAACGGGTCTGGGGTTATGAGTACTTCGGGGAGACCCGCACGGTCGACGTGCACATTCGCCAGCTCCGCAAGAAGCTGCCCGGCATTCCGATCGAGACGGTCTGGGGTGTCGGTTACCGACTCGGAGACTGATGCGACGCAGGCTCTTCTGGACCATCGCCGGCGTGGCCGGCGTCACCGGGCTTCTCGTCCTGGCCGCTGCGGTTTTCGCATCGCAGAGGGCAGCCGTCGACGCCACGTACCGTGAGCTCCAGGTATCCGCGAACGAGGCGGTGACCATCATCCAGGAGTTCGTCGAGGCCGAGAGCCGGGCGCCCACTGCCGCCATCGAGTTGCTCCGTCTCGTCACCAACGACGAGCTGGCAACCCTCTTTGGCCGGATTCGGAGGACCGCCGGAGGATCCGACATCGGCGTCGCCCTGATCACCGAGGAAGGGAATCTGCAGTCCGACGCCGACATCTTCCGACGCATCGACCTGGAAGGAGAGGTGGTGACCGCCGGCGAGACTCACAGGACCACTTCGGAGACAGGCGAGTTGGTGGTGGTCATCCCGACCGTGGTCGACGTGAACGGCACGGACATCACCCTGCTGGTCGCCCTGGCCCGGGCCGCCCCCATCGTCCGTCTCAGCGACCAGATTCCCGGGGTGTTGCTGCTCACCGCCGGGATCGTCGTCATGGCGACCCTCGGGGCCCGTCTCCTCTCCACACAGCTCGCCGACCGTCTGGAACCGCTGGCGGAAGCTTCGCGGCGGGTGGCGGCCGGGGACATGAAGGCCCGGGTGCCGGAGGTGGGGGATCCCGATCTCGATCAGGTCGGAGGGGCGTTCAACGAGATGGCGTCGGAGCTCGAGGCGGCGCGGGCCAGAGAGCGGGACTTCATCCTGGGTGTCGGCCACGACCTGCGTACCCCGCTGACCACCATCGGGGGTTATGCCGAGGCGCTGGAAGCCGGTCAGTTCGAGGAGGACGAGCTGGCCAGGATCGGCTCCGTGCTCGGAGTCCAGAGCCGTCAGCTGGGCCGTCTCATCGACGATCTCTCCACCCTGGCCCGTCTCGACCAAGCGGAGTTCACCCTGCGGATCGAGACCGTCGACGTCGGTGCACACGTCACCGAGGTGGTTGAGGGGTTCGAGATGCGGGCGGATGAGCTCGGCGTCGGCCTCACCGTCGATGCCCCGAGCGGGATCCTGCTCGAGACCGACCCGGACCGTCTTGGCCAGATCGCCCAGAACCTCGTGGAGAACGCGTTGCGGCACACTCCGGAGACCGGGTCTGTGAACGTCACGGTCGCCGAGGAGTCGGATGAAGTGGTCCTCTCGGTGGCGGACACGGGCATCGGGATCCCAGAGGAAGATCTGCCTCGTGTCTTCGACCGCCACTACGTCGGTCGTCAGCGCACCGTCCGCAAGGAAGGGACCGGTCTCGGCCTCTCCAT
>DASSVE010000131.1:0-16198 GCA_035706345.1 Acidimicrobiia bacterium | reverse complement strand
GCTGTCCGGAAGCACCTGGTCCCGGGAGGGTTCGCTGGCGAGGATGAGCTTCCCCGCAGGCACCGGGTGGGGCTCGCTGCCGAAGTTGACGATGCAGACGAGGCCACCACGGCGGAACCCGAGCACGTCGTCGCCACACTCGGTCCACTCGAATCCGGAGGTCCCTCTCAGATACCGGCGCCGGAGCCGGATCGCCTCCCGATAGAGGTTCAGGGTCGAGGCCGGATCGTGCTCCTGAGCCTCGACTGAGAGCTCGGCCCAGGCGCCCGGCTGAGGCAGCCAGGCGGCATCGTCACCGAACCCGAGTGAGGGTCCTTCCCGGCGCCAGGGCACGGGGACACGGCAACCATCCCGACCCTTTCGGGTGTGACCGGATCTGGCCCACACCGGGTCGTCGAGCGTCTCGAAGGGCAGATCGAAGACTTCCGGGAGACCCAACTCCTCGCCCTGATAGAGATAGACGGACCCGGGAAGCGCCATGACGAGGAGCGTCGCTGCCCGAGCCCGACGGATCCCGAGCCCCTCGTCCAGGAGGTCACGATCCCCGTCGAGGAGCCAGAGGGCGGGATCGACCCCCGGTGGCAGACCGTATCGGGTTGTGTGCCGGACCACGTCGTGGTTGGACAGAACCCAGGTCGGACTGGCGCCGAGGGCCGACGTCGCCGTCACCGCATCGTCGATCTGCCGTTTGATGGAGTGCAGGTCCCACGGTGATTTCAGGAAGAGGAAGTCGAATGCCTGGTGGTACTCGCCCGGGCGCAGGTAGTCGGCCAGCCGTCCCCAGTCGGCAACCCATGCCTCCGCCACCAGCACCCCCTCGTACTCGTCGACGACAGACCTCCATTCCCTGACGATCTCGTGGACTTCCGGGCGGTCCCAGAAGGGATGTACCCCGTCACGCCAGACCGGGTCGAGGTGGTCAGTGCTCCCGCTCACGTCCGGGTAGTCCGGATGCTTGGCCATGCCGTGGGCGACATCGACCCGGAACCCGGACACACCGAGCTCGAGCCAGTACCGGAGGATGTCGGCGAACTCGGCGCGCACCTCCGCGTTGGACCAGTTGAGATCGGGCTGGGACACGTCGAACAGGTGCAGGTACCAGTCACCGTCGGGCGCCCTCGTCCAGGCCGGGCCGCCGAAGACACTCTGCCAGTCGTTGGGCGGCCACTCGCCTGCCCGTCCCCTCCCGGGTCGGAAGTGGTACCGGGAGCGTTGCGGGCTCCCGTTGGGCGCTCGCAGCGCCTCCTGGAACCACTCGTGCTCGGATGAGGTGTGATTGGGGACCAGATCCACCAGCAACTCGGTACCCCGTGCCCGTGTCTCTTCGATCAACTCGTGGACGTCGTTCAGGTCGCCAAACAGAGGGTGGATCCGCCGATAATCGGCCACGTCGTAACCGCCGTCGTCGAGCGGAGAGACATACCAGGGATTGACCCAGATGGCGTCGACGCCGAGAGCATGGAGATAGTCGAGACGTGAGCACAGTCCCGGGATGTCACCGGTGCCGTCACCGTCCGAGTCGGCGAACGACCGCAGATAGACCTGATAGACGATGGCGTCTCGCCACCACCCGGGCTCGGTCGCATGAGGGTCGGATTCCACCCGTCAACAACGATACCTGTGCCCCTGGCGCGGGCTCATCGGGCCGAAGCGAGCGAATCCGGGACGAGATCCGAGGCGGCCTTCTCGTGTGCCGACATGAGGATCTCCATCTGCTCAATGGCTCGTTGTTCCAGTCTCTCCAGTTCGAAGTCAGAGAGGTCCGTGCTTCCAGGGATGGCGCGGAGGGCCGACCAGAGACACTTCTTTCCGGCCACTCCGCAGATCAGGGCCTCGATCTCCAGGAGCCGGCTCAACGGGGAGAACCCGACGAGACGACCGTTGAGCTTGAGACGGGACACCCGCTCGCCTGCGACGGCAAGAAACCGCTTGGCGGCACCGCCGCCGACCCCGAGTCTCTCCCTCAACTCCCGCAGGGTCCGTTCGTCCTCGGCGATCTGGGTGGCCACTTCGGCGAGGATCGGGCCCCATTCGGTGCCACGGTTGTGCCCCTCCACACGTTTCGCCAGGGCCTTTCCTGCGCCGGCGCCGGCCCAGTGGTCGTTCAGATAGATCGCGACCAGTTTCTCGACGTTCATAGGGGTCCTTCGGCAGATTCCTGGCCGCCTTACCCCGCGCCGTTTCCCGAGAAACCGCCCGCTGTCAGCCGGTTTCCCGTCTGCCGGGCACGGGTATCCACGGTGGTGAGTCGGTGTGCGACGTCTCGACAGGATGGTTGACTCGTGGCGGTCCGTATCGGGCTCTCCGGATGGAGCTACCCGCACTGGAGAGATACGTTCTACCTCAAGGATCTCCCCCAGGTGGAATGGCTCCGCTACGTCGCCGAGCGATTCCCCACAGTCGAGGTCAACCGGACCTTCTACTCACTGCTCCGTCCCGACGTCTACCGGCAATGGGTGGGCCAGGTCCCCGACCACTTCACCTTCTCGATCAAGGGGAGCAGGTTCATCACGCACCTGAAGAGCCTCCGTGACGTGGAGATTCCACTCGCCAACTTCTTCGCCTCCGGGGTCCTGGAGTTGCAGGGTCACCTGGACACGGTTCTGTGGCAGCTTCCCGCCCGGACACGGGTGTCCTCGCAGAACGTGATCGGGTTCCTCTCGCTGCTCCCGGCAACTCTCGAGGAAGCGGCCCGTCTCGCCGCCAAACACGACGAGCGTGCACCCGAGGTCGCCATCCCGGCGACGGACGCGGTCCCGATCCGTCACGCCTTGGAGATCCGCAATCCCGACATCCTCGACGCCGACCTGCTGGAGGCGGCACGGTCGCGCAACGTCGCTCTCGCCAGGTCTCACTCGTCACGATGGCCGCTGGTCGACGTGGACACGGCCGACTTCGCCTACTTCCGGCTCCACGGCCCCGGCCGCCTCTACGCGAGCCGTTATGGCCCCGAGCATCTCGACGTGTGGCAGGACCGGATAATCCGCATCGCAGACGAGCGGGATGTGTTGGTCTACTTCGACAACGACGAAAACGGTCACGCACCGAGGGACGCGCTGGACCTGATGGAACGGCTCATGAACCGACCGAAGAAGGCGGCCAGTTCGGAGTGAGACTCGACCGGGAGGATGTTGGCGACGTGCTGATCGGGGCGAACCACGACGACGCACCCTCGCTTCCTGTCGACACCTCGCAGATCGAACACGTCCATACCGGGCCGTGGGTCGGGGCAGAACATCTTCTCGTAGTCATGAAGGCCGTATCGACCCTTGCGTGGTCGGAGGAATAGGGGCATGGCTTCCAGCGCCAATGACCGATGCGGCTGCTGGAAGACCGCCCTCACGTCGATGACGGAGTCGACGTCGTCACCTTCCGGCGTGTGGCGGCGAATCGGCGAATCAGGTGAGGTGTCGAGGAAGTCACACAGCCCGACGATCGAGGATGCCGCATCGGTCGGGTCCTCCTGTCCGGCGAAGACGATGAGACGCCACCGGCCGTCGGCCTCGATCGCATGACCCAGCTCGACCGGCTTGGCGTCGGCAAGACGTATGACGGGCGCGGAGTGGAATCGTCTCCCGATCCGGAGCCCTTCGGCCAGTGCCTGGTGGCCCGGCGCGGCTACGAGGATCGACGGGGCGTACTGGATGGTGGTCCCTGCGGTGTACCTGCCCTGACGGGCGAAATACCTCTGGAACTCGTCGGGGTCGATGCCGTCGGGTTGCGCCTCCGATCTAGGGGGCATGCTCATCATCTTGGCGAAGACCCGGTCGAAGTCGATCAGCTCCTTGGCCACCGCCTGCCTCTCGTCCGAGTAGGTGCGCAGGATCTCCGGGGATGCGGTCCCGAGCACCACGGTGGCCAGCTTCCAACCCAGGTTGAAGCCGTCCCGTATGGCCACGTTCATGCCCTGACCCGCCTTGGGACTGTGGGTGTGGGCGGCATCACCGACAATGAAGACGGAAGGGATCCGTTCCTCCCCTCCAGCCCGGTCGACGTCGTCGAACCGGTCGCAGAGACGCTGCCCGATCTCGTACACGGACCACCAGACGATCTCTTTGGCGACGAGGCTGTAGGGGCGAAATACCCGCCGCGCCGCCTCGATCACGTGGTCCACGGTGATGTTGCGGGACGTCACCCGCTCGTTCTCGGCGAGCTCGTCCAACTCGATGTAGATCCGAACGAGATAGCCGCCCTCTCGAGGGATGATCAGGAGGCTGCCGTCGTGTGCCGAGCGGATCAGGGTCTTGAGGCGGATATCGGGGAAGTCGGTGACGGCCAGCACGTCCATCACGCCCCAGGCGCGGTTAGACGAGTCCCCCTTCATTTCGAGCCCGATGGACTTGCGCACCGTGCTGTGGGCGCCGTCACAGCCGACGAGGAACCGGGCGCGTACCTGCTCGATCTCGCCCTCATGCCCCGGGTCGAGTCGCTGGAACCGAACGGTGACCGGGTATTCGCTCTTGCCGCGGTCGACTGCCAGATCGACCAGTTGGCGGTTGTAGTCGGGAGTCAACCGGGTCGGCGAGTTCTGCATCAGGTCGAGGAGGAAGTCATGGACCCTCGCCTGGTTGAGGATCACATGGGGGAACTCGCTCAGACCGTCCTCGGTGTCCTGTATTCGCCCGCTGCGCACGATCGTCGCCGGGTCGTCTTCGTCGGGCTTCCAGAAGGCGGTCTCGTTGACCCAGTAGGCCTCTTTCAGGACCCGTTCGGAGAAGCCGAGGGCATTGAAGACCTCCATGGTCCGGCAGGCGATGCCGTCGGCCTGTCCGCGGAGCAGTCGCTCCGCCTTCCTCTCCACGATCCGGGTTCGGATCTGGGGGAAACGCGCCAGTTGGGCGGCCAGAGTGAGACCGGCGGGACCGGATCCGACGATGAGGACGTCGACCTCTTCCGGGAGACCGTCGCCGCTGATCAGATCCGGGGGCGGATCGGCGACGGCCGGGTCCCCCGGTTTGAACCCATTCAGGTGGAATTGCACCGTGGCCTGTTTCTAGTCGACCCGGTGACCACTTCGCGACCGGTCCCAGAGTCCCGTGACGAACGCCCCTGTCCTCGCTCGTGGCGGAGAGAGATGATCGGGGCATGAGCGGCGATGACTTCGACTGACACCGTCCCGGCCGGCCGACAGGGCTTGACCGGCGAAGAAGCGAAGGCACGTCTAGAGATCTACGGCCGCAATCTCCTTCCGATCACGCGGGGTCCGAGCCCGGTACGCAAACTTCTGGAGCAGTTCTTCCACTTCTTCGCCCTCTTGCTCTGGGTGGCAGGAGGTCTGGCGTTCGTGGCCGGGCTCCCCGAGCTCGGGGTCGCCATCTTCGCAGTCATCCTCATCAACGGTGCCTTCGCCTTTGCCCAGGAGCACAGGGCTGAAAAGGCCGGCCAGCGGTTGCGGGAGATTGTGCCTCGGCGAGCAAGAGTCATCCGGGACGGTCGACTGCTCGAGATCGAGGCCCTCGACCTGGTGCCGGGAGACCTGGTCGTGCTCTCCGGAGGGGACCGCGTGAGCGCCGACCTGGAGGCCATCGAAACCCACTTCCTGAAGGCCGACGAGTCTGTCCTCACCGGGGAGAGCGCTCCCGTCACCAAGGAGGCCGGCGACCCGATCTTCTCCGGAAGCTTCATCGTCGAGGGCGAGGGAGTCGCCGTGGTGACGGCGACCGGATCCGCCACCAGGCTCGCCTCGGTCGCCGCTCTGACCACTGCCGTGCGCCGACATGAGACGCCCCTGGGCCGCGAGATCCGACGGCTGGTCCGAACCACCACGTTCATCGCCCTGGGGGTGGGAGTGGTCTTCGTCGCCACGAGCTCAGTGCTCGGAATCCCTCTTCAGAACGGTCTCGTGTTCGGAATCGGGGTCATGGTGGCGTTGGTCCCCGAGGCTCTCCTTCCGACGGTCACCCTCTCATTGGCCATCGGCGCGCAGCGCATGGCCCGGCACAACGCCTTGGTGCGGCGTCTGGAGTCGGTGGAGACCCTGGGATCGACGACTTTCATCTGCACCGACAAGACCGGGACACTCACCCAGAACCGAATGGCCGTTGTCGAGGTGTGGACCCCGGTGGGCACCGCCACGATCACTGGAACCGGCTATGAGCCCGATGGCGACGTCCAGTTCCACGCGAGCGGTGTGGAGGACCTGGTGAGGGATCTGGCGGTGGCTGCTCGCCGCTGCTCGACGGGGCAGGCCGTGAAGGAGGGGGCGGAATGGGTGGCGGTCGGAGATCCGATGGAGGCAGCGTTGGACGCATTCGCCCGTCGGATGGGCGTGCACATCGAAGAAGAGATCGCGTCCAACCCCGAGATCGCCCGGTTCCCCTTCGATCCTCGTCGTCGCAGGATGTCCGTCCTGACCAGAAGATCCCTCTACGTGAAGGGGGCACCCGACGCCGTATTCCCGGTTTGCACCAACGCGACACAGGACGCCTATCGGGCAGTCGAGGATCTCTCCTCCCGGGGCTTGCGGGTGCTCGCCATCGCCACCGGACCGGCACCCGACCCACCGACGAGCGATCCGGAGGTCGTCGAAAGAAGCCTCCAACTCCTGGGCTTGCTCGGTCTGGAGGACCCTCCGAGGCCGTCCGCGGCGGCATCCGTGGCTGCCTGTCGTGCAGCCGGTGTCGCCCTCGCTCTCGTCACCGGTGACCACCCGGCGACGGCCAAGGCGATCGCCGACCAAGTCGGGCTCTATCTGCCAGGTGCTCCTGTGCTGGTCGGATCGCAGCTTCCCGAGGATGACTCCCTCCTGGCGGCATTGGTCGATCACGACGGGGCTGTCATCAGTCGGGTCACGCCAGAGGACAAACTGCGCATCGCACGTGCTTTGAGAAGCCGCGGACACGTCGTCGCCATGACCGGCGACGGTGTCAACGACGGTCCGGCGCTCCGGGAGGCCGACATCGGGGTGGCCATGGGGCAGAGCGGAACCGACGTGGCCCGCGAGGCGGCGGACCTGGTCCTGCTCGATGACGACCTGGGCACGATCGTGACCGCCATCCGTCAGGGAAGGGCTACCTTCGTCAACGCTCGTCGATTCCTCACGTATCACCTGACCGACAACGTCGCCGAGATCACTCCCTTCGTGATCTGGGCACTATCGGGCAACCGGATCCCGCTTGCTCTCGGGGTGCTGCAGATTCTCGCTCTCGACCTGGGGACGGACACACTCTCGGCAACGGCACTCGGAGCCGAGCCGGCGCATCGCCAGGTGTCGGAGGGCCGGCCGATCCGTGGTCGTCTTCTCGACCGATACGTGGCGTTCCGGGCATTTGGCCTGTTGGGGCCCACGGAAGCCGTTGCCGAGATGGGCGCCTTCTTCGCAGTGTTCATGAGCGCCGGGTGGAGACCCGGTGAGAGCTTCCCGGACAACGCGATGGCTGCCGCCTCCGGCGCCGCCTTTGCCACCGTGGTCCTCGCCCAGACCGGCAACGCCTTCGCCTGCAGGAGCACCGTCCAGCCGGCGTGGCGACTGCCCCTGACGACCAACAAGCTCCTGGTCCTGGCCGCCTCTTTGGAGTTGGGAATCGCCGCCGTGTTCCTGTTCGTTCCAGCCGTGGCCGACGTGCTCGGTCACAGCTCGCCGCCCTTGGTCGGCTGGGTGATCGCCCTCGGCTCCATTCCGCTCGTGCTCGCAGTCGACGCCGTTCACAAGGCGGTGTTGCGAAGGAGACTCGCCGCTAGGTCCGGGATGCGGTGAGGAACGTCCTTCGGCCTGGTCTGAGCCAATTCAGGCGAACTTCATCTCGGGCTCAAACCTCGGGTCGACCGCGGTCACCCCGACTCAGAATCAGCGCCCCCAACAGACCGGAGACAAGAGACCCAGCGAATATGCCCACCTTGGCCAACTCCCGCAGCAGTGGATCCTCGTAGGCGAGACCGGCGACGAACAACGACACCGTGAAACCGATGCCGGCTATGACACCCAGCCCGAAGAGGTGCCTCAGGCTCATCCCAGCGGGGAGGATCCCGAGCCGAAGACGGACGGCGATCAACGTCGCCACCCAGATTCCCAGGGGCTTGCCGACGATGAGGCCCGTGGCAACGCCCAATGCCACGGGCGCGGTCAGCGAATCCACGATGTTGACACCGCGGAAGTCGACTCCGGCGTTGGCCAGGGCGAATATCGGAACCACCACAAAGGAGCTCCAACCGGCGAGGGCATGCTCCAGCCGGCTCAGTGGCGATACCGATTCGCGGGCCACAGTGGCAATCAGAAGTACTTCATGATCAGAGTGCTCCTGGGCCTCGATCTGGTCTTCCTCGTCGACCGAGAACTGGTCGAGGATGGCTCGGGCACCGCGATCGAACTCCCTTCGGCCGTAGTAGGCATGCGCCGGGGTGATCAGGGCGAGGGCGACACCCGCCAGCGTGGCATGGATCCCCGACTCCAGAGTCAGATACCAGGTGATCAATGCCATCGAGCCGTAGAACCACAAGGCTCGCACCTGCACCTTGCTGGCCACCCACGTGATCGCCAGGGCAACCACGGCTGCGGCGAGATACTGACCATGCAACTCGGACGTGTAGAAGATCGCTATCACGGCGATGGCGCCGATGTCGTCGACGATGGCGACCGCCAGCAGAAACAGCTTGGCACCAGCGGGCACCCGGGACCCGAGCAGGGCCACGACTCCGAGCGCAAAGGCGATGTCGGTGGCCATCGGGATACCCCAGCCAGCGGTCGCTTCGCTTCCGCCGCCGGCTGTCATCAGGAGAAAGATCGCTGCAGGAGCAATCATTCCCCCAATCGCCGCCGCCACAGGCAATGCGGCTGCCCTCGGGGCCCTCAGCTCGCCCAGGACGAGCTCGCGCTTGACCTCGAGACCCACGACGAAGAAGAAGATCGCCATCAGGCCGTCGTTGACCAGGCCCTGAACGGATTCGTCGAAGTGGAATCCCCCCAACTCGACGACCAGTCGCTGCTCGAGAAGTGCGAAGTAGGAATCCGACCACTGGCTGTTCGCCCAGACGAGGGCAGTCACAGCCGCCCCCAACAAGACGATGCCCGACGATGCTTCGATCTGACTGAAACGGAGGAACGGTCGGACGAAAGTCTTCGGGATGATTCGGTCGGATGTCGCCCAAGTTCGATGGGTCCAGCTCATCGAATCTGACCGCGGCCGAGTCTGTAACGCCCCAACTCCACGACCTGACCATGACACGGCCCGCTCGCATCCGCAACTGCGGTCGAGTAGTGGTGTCGGCGTAGGCTCGCTGTGTAGAGCGCGACCCTCCGGGTGCCGGATCGATGGAAAGAGACCATGCAACTGACCTTGACCGAAGCCGAGCGTGATCTACTGATAGAGATACTGCGAAGCCGCATGGGCGAGCTGCGCGAGGAGATCTATCACACCACCGTGTCCGGCTACAGGGACATGCTCAAAGCAAAAGAGGCCACGCTCCTCGGGCTCCTGGCGATACTCGATGCAGAGTCCGCTCCGACGGCCGACGATCACACATCCGGCGCTTGACGGGGACGACGCCGGAACGAGACCGGCATGAGGTTCCCGCAGCTCAGTGACTGCGTCCGGGGTGCGGCCAGCTCGTAGCCGCACCCCCGGACTCGATGGCATCAAGCCGGCTGCTTGATGTACCTGATATAGGGAAGAGGCGCCTCCCAACCGTCGGGATACCGCTCCGCTGCCTGCTCGTCGCTGACGGAGGGGACGATGATCACGTCTTCGCCCTGCTTCCAGTCGGCGGGTGTGGCCACCGGCTCGCTGGCCGCGAGCTGCAGGGAGTCCAGCACCCTGAGGATCTCGGCGAAGTTGCGGCCCGTGGTCATCGGGTAGGCGAGCTGCGCCTTGATCTTCTTGTCCGGCCCGATGAGAAAGACGGTGCGGGCCGTGGCGTTGTCGGCTGCGGTCCGTCCCTCGGAGCTGTCTCCGGCGTCGGCCGGAAGCATGCCGTACCTCTTCACGATCTCGAGATTGGGATCGCCGATGAGCGGGAAGTTGAGGGCATGGCCGGTCGCTTCCTCGATGTCTTGTGACCAACGCTTGTGGTCGGTGACGCCGTCGACGCTGATCCCTATGGCCTTGGCCCCTCGCTTCTCGAATTCCTCCTTCAGCCCTGCGACCGCACCGAGCTCGGTGGTGCATACCGGGGTGAAGTCCTTGGGATGGGAGAACAGGATCGCCCAGCCATCCCCGATCCAGTCGTGGAACCGGATGTCGCCCTCGGTGGTCGCGGCTTCGAAGTCCGGAGCCATGTCGTTGATTCGCAGTGTCATGAACCTTCTCCTCTCTCGGGTTTCACTGACCCGCCAACCATGCCGGTCGGCGGTGCCCGCCGGGTAGACGATGGGTAGACGAGACGCGTAGGTACCCGGGGTTCGCTCTATGGGGTCAGCTCGACGGCGAGATCCGCCAGGGACAACCGGGACCCCTCCTCGACGAGCTTCTCGAGATGTGGTCGACCCAGCTCATGTTCGAGCAGGTTCATCGCATCCTGGAACACCACTTGGTCGGCCGGCGATCGGATCAGGACCTGGGAGGTCCGAATCGACTCTGCAGCCCCCAGCCAGCGGGCTGCGGTCGGGAACTCGCCTCGCGACAGTGCCAGATAGCCCAAGGCGTCCACCAGCTCATGTGTGTCCGACGAGAGGCCTTCGTCGAGCTCCACCCCCACCCGGGTCGCCTCCTCGAGACGGGACTTGGCCCGGTTCAACTCCCAGTTCACCAGGTCGATCCGGGACAGGGCGGTCAG
Organism: Acidimicrobiia bacterium; assembly: GCA_035706345.1. Classification (GTDB taxonomy): domain Bacteria; phylum Actinomycetota; class Acidimicrobiia; order Spongiisociales; family ZC4RG35; genus JANQRA01. Next base: position 5,491 of record DASSVE010000131.1, on the reverse strand, counting down.
CATGCGGACGATGCAGCGCCGGTCGCCGAACTCGCGCATCGACACCAGCACCTCGCTCATGATCTCTGCCGCCTCGTCCAGACGGCCCTCGAGCCGTCTCAACTGACCGAGCCCGCTGCGGGCGTGGGCATAGATCTGCGGCGAGCCCAGTCTTTGAGCGAGTATGGCGCTCTCGGCGAGGGCGATGTGGGCCTGCTCGAGGTCGCCGCGTGGGATCAGCGACCGATAGGCCATGGAGAAGAGGGTCTGCGCCAGGTCCACCTCGGCCCCGCCGATCCGATACAGCTCCACGGACCTCCGGTAGTGGTACAGATCCTGCTCCGAGCCCCGATGCACCACCCCCAACGCCTCATGGGACTGTGCCATCCCGATCACGTCGTTGGTCGCCTCGAAGTAAGCCAGGGCGTCCTCGATGAGGGGTATCGCCAGCTCTCTCTCGCGTCGGAGAGCGTGAGTACGGCCGACGAGGGCCGATGCCGCCGCGATCAGCGACTTGTCACCGGTCTCGTTCGCCGCCGCCAGAGCTCGCCGTGAAGTGGTGAGGGCGAGATCAGACGAGGCCGGGTCGTATGCGTCGGCCAGCGCCATGAGGGCCCTGACCCTCACCGCACCGGACGAGCTCGACGTGTCGGCGAGAAAGTGGTTCAGCCAGTCCCTGCCCTCGCTGAGGGACCCGGCCCGGAGCCAGAAGGACCCCAGAGCGGCCGCCATCCGAAGACCTCGTTCTGCGTCCCCAGTCTCCATCCAGAACTTCAAGGCCGCCCGCAGATTCTCGGACTCTGCGAGCATCTCGGTCAGGTCCCGCACCGGCGCGTGCAGAGGCTTCGGGTCCGTCGGCTCGACCAGTTGCAGGTAGTAGTCGGCGTGCCGCTCACGGACGACCCGTTCGTCGTCGAGCCGGGACTGGGCGAACAACCGGATGACCCAGAGGAGCTGGTATCGGTGGCCGCCGCCGGCGGGGGGCGCGATAGTCACCAGGGAATGCCGGACCAGGGCTTCCAGTGCCGAAGTCGGTGCGGAGAGATCCCAGCCGGCGACCTGTCTCATCGCCTCCACCGTGAATCCGCCTCTGAACACCGTCAGCCTGGCCAGCATCGTCCTCTCCTCTTCTTGGAGGAGCTGGAAGCTCCAGTCGATCGCCGCCCCCAATGTGCGCTGCCGGTCAGGCAGATCGCGGCGCTCGGAGACCAGCGGCGTCATGTGCGTGGTCAGCTGTCGTAAGAGATCGGAAGGCGAGATGAAGCGAAGACGTGAGGCGGCCAGCTCCAGAGCGAGGGGCACACCGTCGAGAAGCCGTGCGATCCCGGCCAAGGCAAGGGTCCAGTCCTCCCCGATTTCCAGACTCGCCCCGGTCTGTTTCGCACGGTCGATGAGGAGCTGGACGGCGGGAAATCCCATGCCTTCTTCTGCGGGCGTTCCCGGCGGTGGGTAGTCCAGGCCCTGCAGACCGAGCACGGACTCCCCGGCGAGATTGAGCGTCTGCCTGCTCGTGGCCATGATCGTCACGTCGGGGGCCCGGGTCAGCAGCTGCGAAACGAGAGCTGCGACACCGTCGATCACGTGCTCGCAGTTGTCCAGGACGACGAGGGCCTGTCTCCCCTCGAGGAACCCGATCACCGCCGAGGTGAGGTCGCCACCCGACGGCTCGATGATCCCGAGGCTCTCGGCAATCCGTCCCGGGACACGGTCTTCCTCTGTTATCGGGCCCAGTCCGACCAGCCAACCCCCGTGAGCGAACCGAGGAGCCATTCGACGGGCCACCTCCACTGCCAGGGTCGTCTTGCCGACTCCGGCCGAGCCCACCACGGTGACGAGCCGACTCGACGCCAGCAGCGTCTCCAGCCTCTCGATCTCCGACGCTCGGGCAACGATGCTGGCGACCCGAGCGGGCAGATTGCCTCCACTGTGCGTGGGGACGAGCGCTGGATCCTGGAGAAGGATCTTCTCCTCCAACTCCACCGTCTCCCCCGACGGTTCCAGCCCCAGCTCCTCGCCCAGCACGCCTCGAAGCCGCTGAAACTCGGCCAGCGCTTCCGCTGGGCGACCGACTCCGGCGAGTGCGGTCATCCGCAGCTGCCAGAGACGCTCCCGGAATGGATGAGTGTCGACCAATTGGCGGGTCTCCGACACCACTTCGTCTAGTCGTCCCAGCTCGACAAGCAGCGAGAGGCGCTCCTCGATCATCGACCCCCGCGCTTCGCGAAGCCTGGCTCTGACCGGCTCCAGGAAGAGATGCTCGGACAGATCGGCGTAAGGCTCTCCACGCCACAAGTCGAGGGATCGTTCCAGGCTGGCGAGCCGATGCTCGGGATCGCCGTCTGGCAGGCCGACTCCGCCCAGGGCTCGCTCGAACCGAATCTCGTCGATCTCGTCGTGATCGGCCACCAGGCGATATCCGCCTTCGGAGAGAATCCGACTCGGCCCGAACAGACGTCTCAGGTTCGAGACGTACTTCTGGATGCTCTTGACCGCAGTACCGGGCGGCTCGTCGCCCCAGAGACGGTCCAACAGCACCGGAACCTGGACGGTCTGCCCGGCGTCGATCAGGAGGGCGGCGAGGAGGGCGCGTTGAAGGGGCGGCCCGAGCGGGAGCACCTGATCATTCGCGGTGACCCTCAGCGGGCCCAGTGTCTCGAATCGCAGCGAGGCCCCATCGCCGATCACAGACCTCCCCCTCGAACACGCATACCGGACTCTCCAGCTCCCGAGAACGGCTTGGAATCAAGAACCCGTCTGCCTCACCGTGCAGTCTCGGGGAGCCGGACTCTACGCGAGTCGTGTCGAGACCGACTCGGCGGCGGCCCACCCGGAGGCGATGACCTCGTTGAGTCCCACTCCGTGGAAACCTGCGCCGGCCAACGCGATGCCGGGCACTGACTCCAGAGCGCGTTCGGCTGCCTCGATCCTCCCCAAGTGACCCACCGTGTAACGGTGCAGGCCCTGTCGATGGGCCCGAACCCAGGACCGGATGGGCTCGACCTCGACGCCGATGGTCGCCGCCAGCCCGGCACGCGCCGCCTCGATGGGCGCCTCGTCGGCGTCCCCGAGAAATACCCGAAGCAGTGTCATCCCGTCGTCGGGTACCCGGTCCGGCCACTTGCGAGACAGGTAAGAGACTCCCCTGATCCTTGGTCGCCCGCCCGCAGGCACGACGAAACCGGTCCCGGCGAGCCGTGGCATCGATTCCGTGTGGAAGGCCATGGTCACGGACTGGTTCGAAACCTGGCCGATGCCGACGAGGTGTGCCGCCGCCTCCGGGGCCAGTTGTCGCAGGAGACGGCTGGCCACTTGGGCCGGCACCGCGAGGACCACTGCTTCCGCAGCGATCCTGCTGCCGTCCGCCAATCGCACGACATATCCGCCATCGGTCGACTCCAGCCCGGTCACGTCGGAGCCGGTGCGCACGTCGACGGAGGGAATGGCCCTTTCCAGAGCGGTGACCAGTTGACCCATCCCCAACCGGAAACTGGAGAAGTGGGGCACCTTCTGGCCGCCGGGATCACTGGCACGGAACCGCCGTGCGGCCAGGATGAGACTCCGGTGCTCGGCTTCCATCTCGAGGAATCTGGGGAAGCTGGCCCGCAGACTCATCGTTTCGGGGTCGGCGCCATGGATACCGGCTACCAACGGCTCTGCGATGCGCTCCAGCACCTCGGCGCCCAGGCGACGACGGACGAAGGAGCCGAGACTCTCGTCTCCATTGCCACCTGGCCGGGGCAGAACCAGGTCTTTGAGCGCCACCGTCTTGCCACGCCATGACAGCAGCGATGTCCGGACGATTGGCCCCAGACGGGATGGCACCATGAGGAGCAGCCCGCCAGGGAGGGGATGGAGCCGCCCGTCCCACCACACGAACGAGCCTTCGCCACTCGCGGGGATGACCGCATCCTCGACGCCGAGGTCGGCGGCTAGGTCTAGGACCGTTCGTTTCCCGGTGACGAAGCCGTCGGGCCCGCTCTCGATGAGGAATCCGTCCTCGACACTGGTCTCGACCATGCCTCCCAGACGATGGCCCTTCTCGAGAAGGGTGACGTCGGCGCCGGCCCGCTGCAGTCGATAGGCGGCGGACATTCCGGCCAGCCCACCTCCCACGACGACCGCGCCGGTCAAGCAATGGCCCCTTCGACCACGTCCGCAAGCGCTCCGATCAGCCCCTGGTGCTCGTTGAGACACGGGCATCTGTGGAACCCGATGCCAACGGCGTCGGCGTGAGCGCGGTGCTCCACGTCGTTGTCGTAGAGAGTCTCCACGTGGTCTGCGATGAACCCGATCGGGTCGACGACCACCGAACTGGCGCCTTGGTCGACTAGGTGATCGATCGCCTCCTCCACGGACGGTCCCAGCCAGGGCTCCCGTGCTGCCGCGGAGACGCTCTGATAGGCGAGCTCCCAGTGCTCAAGACCTAGCTCCGCGGCCACGGCAGCCGCGGTCTCGAGAAGCTGGCTGGCGTAGGGATCCCCTTGATCGATCATGCGCCTGGGAAGACTGTGCGCGGCGAATATCACCGGCGAGCCGGGTGGCGCCGCCTCCCGCTCGGCAGCGAGGGTCTGGGCCAGTGCCTGGACGTAGCGCGGGCTCAGGTTCCAATCCGCGGCGAATCGAACCGAACCCACACGTCCGCCCAGGGCGTCCGCCACGGCCTGCTCGTAGGCATCGGTCGAGACCTCGCAACGGTAAGGGGCGAGACTCACGACCACGACGTCCTCGACACCGCCGGAAACGATCAGGTCTGCTGTAGCGGCGATCGTCGGGCGGGCGTGGAGCATCCCGACATGGACCCTGACCTGCGGATGCCCCCGCCTCACGAGCTCCTTCTCCAGCAGCGCCGCCTGACGACGGGTGGTCCCGGGGAGCGGGGAGCCGCCACCGATGGTCTCGTAGCGTTTCACCACCTCGGGTACGACGTGATCCGGGGGCTTCCTGCCCAGAACGCTCTCCACGAATCCGGGCACCTCGTCGATGCTCTCCGGGCCTCCGAATCCGGCCAGGAACACGGTGACCGGGGCGGTCACGGCAGCCACGCCCCCAACTCGTCCGGCTCGATCCTCTGCCCGACGTAGAACGGGCCGAATTCGGCAAAACGAGCGCTGACCTCGTCGAAGCGCATCTCGTAGACGAGCTTCTTGAATTGGAGGGGGTCGTCCGCGAACAGAGTCACGCCCCACTCCCAGTCGTCGAGACCCATGGAGCCGGAGACGATCTGGGAGACGCTGTCGGCGTACTTCCTCCCGGTTCGACCGTGCGCCCGCATCAGATCGCCACGAGCCTGGCCGTCGAGGAGGTACCAGTTGTCCCACTCGCCCCGTCTCTTGCTCATCGGGTAGAAGCAGATGAACCGGCTGTGCGCGGGGATCTCCGGATGGAGACGCCCCTGGACGAACGGCGACGACACGACGTTCTCGATGGCTCCGTCGGGCAAACCATGACGACTGAGCTCGACCACAGAGAGGTAGGAGAAGACCTTCTCCGTGGACGAGGCCAACAGGGTGTG
>DASSVE010000130.1:0-4991 GCA_035706345.1 Acidimicrobiia bacterium | reverse complement strand
GATCGGCGCGCCCGACGATGATCCCGGCCTGGGGCCCACCGAGCAGCTTGTCGCCGCTGAAGGTGACCAGACCGGCGCCGGCCGCCAGGGTCTGGCGGGCCGCCGGCTCGTCGTCGAGCCAACGGGGAAGCCAGGGGAACGAGTGGTCGAGGAGACCGGAGCCGATGTCGTAGATGAGCGGAAGGTCGTTGGCCTCGCCCAGGGCGGCGAGCGCTTCCACCTCGGTCGCTTCCGTGAAACCGGTGACCCGGTAGTTGGACGGATGCACCTTGAGGATGGCACCGCACTCGTAGAGCTGGATTGCGGTCCGGTAGTCGTCGAGACGGGTCCGGTTGGTCGTTCCCACCTCGACCATTCGTGCTCCGCTGGCCTCCATGACCGCAGGGAGCCGGTAGGAGCCGCCGATCTCGATCAGTTCGCCACGGGACACCGGCACCGCCTTGCCACCGGCGAGGGCGGCCAGCGACAGGAGGACGGCGGCGGCGTTGTTGTTCACGACGAGGGAGTCCTCGGCGCCGGTGAGTGCCCGGAGCAGCGTGGTCACGTGGCCGCCCCTGCGTCCCCGTTCCCCGGTGGCCAGGTCGATCTCGATGTTGCCGTAGTGGCGGGCCGCCGAAGCAGCTGCGTAGATGGCCGACTCCGACCACGGGGCCCGCCCCAGATTGGTGTGGAGGAGCACGCCGGTGGCGTTGACGACCTTCACCCCAGCCGATCTCTGCAGCTCGCGGGCGATGCCGGCCGCCATCTCGGTCACGTTCGGCTCGTCGCCGGCCGCGATCCGGGCGCGGGCCAGCTCGAGGGTCTTGCGGGCGACTTCCACGGCGAGACTTCGGGGCAACGACCCGTCGATCTGGTCGGCGAGGATGTCGACCGAAGGCAGTCCCCGGTACGGGTTGTCACTCACGAGTCGAGTTTGCCACGTCTCTTCCATAGGATGCCCAGGTGCCCGGACCGGACCCCGCCGCCACCGTGATCGTCCTCCGACCCGGCGACGGAGGGTTCGAGGTCCTGATGGTGCAGCGGAACGCCCGTGGCTTCTTCGGCGATCTGGTGGTCTTCCCAGGGGGCAAGGTGGACCCGGCCGACGTCCCCGAAGGCCGGGGTCCCGAGGACGACATATCCCACCGCAACGCCGCGGTTCGGGAACTGGCCGAGGAGACCGGCATCCATATCCCGTCCGGTGACGAGCTGGTGCTGGTGTCCCGGTGGGTCACCCCAGAGATGGCGCCACGTCGCTTCGACACCCGCTTCTACGTGGTCGGCGTGGTCGATCCGCCGCCGGTTGTCGTCGACCCCGACGAGCTGCTGTGGCACGCGTGGGTGAGGCCCGAGGATGCCCTGGAGAAGGCCAACCGGGGCGAGTGGTCGATCATCCGCCCCACGCTGGCTCATCTGCAGTGGCTGCGGCGCTGGCAGTCGGTGGAAGAGGCGATCCGGTCGGCCCGTGGCGCCGACGGTCGCACCGTGGTGGTGCCCAGGATGGTCGAGGACGGGTCGTTGCTCCCGATCTTGATGCCGGTGAACCGGGGATGAGGATCGAGCGCATCCTGGCCAACAACCCCGGCCCGTTCACCGGTCCCGGGACCAACACCTGGGTGCTCGACGACGGGTCCGGAACAGTGGTGGTCATCGACCCGGGACCGGTCGACGACAAGCACGCCAGGGCCATCCTGGAGACCATCGGGACCCGGCGTGTCGAGGCGATCCTGGTGACTCACACCCATCCCGATCACGCCCCGCTGGCCAACCCGATGGCCAGGGACCTGGGTGTCCCCGCGGTGGGCCACGCCCGCGGCCCGGGATTCGAGCCCGACATCCGCCTCCTCGACGGGGCCCGTTTCGACGTCGGGGTCGTCACCCTCCACGTGGTCCACACACCCGGTCACTCCGAGGACCATCTCTGTTTCCGGGCCGGCAACGTGATGTTCACCGGGGATCACATCATGGGCGGGTCCTCGGTGATGGTGGAGTCGATGGGCCCCTACCTGGCGTCGCTGGAGAAGCTCAGGGGGACCGGGCTGGAACGGCTCCATCCCGGGCACGGCGAGGACATGGAGGACCCTGATGCCGTCATCGACTGGTATCTGGCCCACCGGCTCCAGCGTCACGAGGAGATCTTCCGGGCGGTGACCGGGGGCGCAGACACCATCGAGGAGATCGTGGGCCAGGTCTACGCCGATGTCGATCCGTCGCTGCATCCTCTCGCCGCCAGATCCGTCCAGGCCCACCTGGAATTGCTCAGGGACCAGGGTCGAATAGCCTTGCGGGGCGACCGGGCCGTGCCCCTCCCCATTGCCGATGAGAATTCTGACCCGAACGATTAGTGGTCTCCTGGTGGCCACCCTCGCCTTCCCGGCCTACGCCCAGGTCACCGATGAGGACATCGCCCGCGCCCGTGAAGAGGTCAACCGTCTCACCCAGGAATCGGCCGAGCTCGGCCAAGAGGTCATCGATGCGTACGGGAGGCAGTCGGCCCTCGACGCCGAGATCACCGAGCTGGGCAAGTCGATCGAGTTCGCTCAGATCAGGATGGCGGAGACCGAGCAGAGACTGGAGCAGCTCGCCGTCGAGCTCTACATGGGCTCCACCAGCGGCACTTCGCTGACGGTGCTCTTCCGCGCCAGCGAGCAGGACTACCCGGCCGGCATGCAGTACCTGCGGCAGGTGAGCGGGGTCGACGAGAGCGTCGTCGATCAGATGCGGACTGTGCGCGACGAGCTCGATCGCCAGACTCTCAGGTTGGGCGAGGCCCTCGAAGAGCAGGAGGCCCTGACCGTCGAGCTGGAGCAGCTCGCCGGCGAGCTTCAGGAGGACCTGGTGGCGGCGCAGCAGGTGTACGACGATCTGGTCGCCCAACAGCAGCGGGAGGAAGAGGAGCGACGTCGGAGGGAAGAGGAGGAGCGGCGTCGTCGCGAGGCGGAGGCCGCGGAGGCAGCGAGACAGGCGTCAGCCGCCACCACAACGCCCTCTTCAGGTGGCAACTCGGGCGGTGGTTCGAGCGACGAACCGGAGGCGCCGGTGAGTGCACCGGCCCCGCCATCGTTGCCGCCAGGGACCGGTGTCTGCCCGGTGGCCGGGGCGGTCTCGTTCAGCAACAGCTGGGGAGCGCCTCGATCCGGTGGCCGCTCTCACAAAGGGGTGGACATGATCGCCGCCCGCGGGGTGCCCATCGTGGCGGTGTACTCGGGCCGGATTCAACGGACCTCGAACAGCTCCCTGGGAGGCAAGTCGGTGTACTTCATATCCGACGCCGGCGACATGTACTACTACGCCCATCTCGACGGGTTCGGCGATATCAGCCCCGGTCAGAGTGTTCCCGCCGGATACGTGATCGGCTACAACGGCTCGACGGGCAACGCCCCCGATTACCTGCCCCATCTCCACTTCCAATACCACCCCGGCGGTGGCGCCGCGGTGAACCCCTACCCGCTGGTCCGCCAACTCTGCGGTTGAACGTGCCGGGACGTGAAGAAGGGACCCTTGCGGGTCCCTTCTCGGAGCCTCCCTTACCCCCAAACTCCCAGCGCGCTCGCTAGGTGCACGTTCAGGAGCGAATATTGGTCACGGAGAGTGAGAGTGCAATGACCGTTCGTGATCTGTCCATCCGGACTAGTCACCTTGCGCGAAAATCGTCGTAGACCCTTTCAGGCGGCGCCGTTCTCCAGATCGGCGATGAGACGGGCGATGCGACCGGTGCAGGTCTCCATGTCGGCGGTGGGGACCACCGCCATGACCTTGTCCACCACCTCGGATAGGGCCTGTGCCGCCTCGCCGTGACCTTGCAGGACCACCGGAGATCCTCGGTCGCCACCCTCGACCACCTTCTCGTCGAGTGGGATCGAGCCCAAGAGAGGGACACCGAGCTCTTCGGCGAGGCGATCACCACCACCGCGGCCGAATACGTCACCCGACATGTTCTCGATGACGCCGACGACCGGCATGTGGGAGCGACGGGCCATGTCGGCCACCCGCACTGCCACCCTCTGCGCCGCCATCTGCGGTGTGGTGACCACCACCATCTCGGCCTGGGGGAGGAGACGGGTCAGGGCCATCTGAACGTCCCCGGTGCCTGGGGGCATGTCGATGATCAGGTAGTCGAGATCACCCCAGTTCACCTGCTTCAGGAACTGCTCCAGTGCCTTGGAGAGCATCAGCCCCCGCCACATGAGGGCGGTCTCCTCGTCGTCGACGATGAGACCTGTGGACACCACCTTGACCCCGTTGGCCGACACCGGCTGGATCAGCTTGGTGGCGGCATCCGCCTCCAATCGCCCGGTGGCGCCGATCATCCTCGGGATGGAGAAGCCCCAGATGTCGGCGTCGAGGAGACCCACTGCGAAGCCCTCGGCTGCCAGACCGGTGGCGAGGTTGACCGAGACCGACGACTTGCCGACGCCGCCCTTTCCCGAGGCGACTGCGATGACCCGGGTCGTGGAGGGGACCTGGGTCGCCTCGGCGTTCTCACGGGCGTGGCGCCGGGCGACCGACATCAGCTCGGCACGCTGACGTTTGGTCATGGCGGTCGTGCGCACGTTTACCGTCTCGACGCCGGGCATCGCCGCCACCCTGCGCCGGGTGTCACCCTCGAGTTGGGAACGCATCGGGCACTCGGCCACGGTCAGGGCCAGACCGATGTCCACGGTGGACCCGTCGACCACGACGTCTGTGATCATGCCCAGTTCGACCACGTTCCCGCCCAGTTCTGGATCGCGTACACCTTCGAGCGTGTGCAGCACCTGTTCCCGGGTCACGGTGGTCATATCCCCAGGCTACCGGGGGTGCCAGACTGCCGCGATCGCGCTCCAGGGACGCCCATGACGTCGATCGAATGGCTCAATGACGAATATTGGTGGCCAGCGATTCTGATCGTCGTCGGAGGGGTTCTTTCCCTCGCATACTGGAGATCGCGCGTCCGTCGAGTGCCGCGGGCCCTCATGGTTACCCTCGGCTCGTTCGCCACGATGACAGGCCTGGCCGCGATGACGCTTTTC
>DASSVE010000129.1:0-18570 GCA_035706345.1 Acidimicrobiia bacterium | reverse complement strand
TCATCGGGCGCGAGAGCAGCGGGGACGGGTTCTGGACCGGCATCGGCGCCGTGAGGTCCAGGTCGTGAGCGGTGAGCAGACGGGCCCCCGGATGGTTGTCGTCGTCGAACTCGATGGAGCGTATGAGGGCGTGCGCCTCCTGACTGCGGACGAAGACGGCGTGCAGTGCCCCGACAGCTTCCAGGTCGTCGACATAGCGGCCGCGTCCGGACACCAGACGTGGGTCCTCGACCCTGCGCAGTGCCTTACCGATCACCTGGCCAGCCCGGCGCTCTGCTCGAGGAATCGACACAGGGCGGCCGCATCGAGATCACCCAGACCGCTGCTGCTGGCCGCCTCGTAGTACTCGATCGATGTGTCCAGGAGCGGGGTGGGGGCACCGACCAACCTGGCGAATTCGGCGATCAATTTGGCGTCCTTGGCGATGATGTCGAGACGGGCCGCTGGCGGATAGTCGTCGGCCACCATCATGGGGCCCCTGATCTCGAAGATCTTCGACGACCCCACCCCGTCTTCCATCACCTCCTGAACCAGAGCCGGGTCCATCCCTGCGGCGATGCCGAGGGCGTGCGCCTCCGCCGTCGCCAGGTTGTGCACGGCGACGAGGAGATTGGCGATGTACTTCATCTTCGAGCCGTTCCCGAACTCGCCGAGATAGTGGGTGGACCGCCCGATCGCATCGAGAACTGGCCGCGCCTTCTCGAAGGCGGTCCCCGACCCTGAGGCCAACACCACCAAGGTGGCGTCGGCGGCCTGCAGCCCGGTGCCGGACAGGGGGACGTCCATGAGCTCGATCCCGGCCCCGGCGAGCACCGAACGGGCCTTCTCCTTGGCATCGAGAGGAAGCGTCCCCGTCTCGAGACAGATCAGGCCCTCTCGGGGATGAGCCGCCAGGGTGGCGGCGACCTCGTCGAGGGCGGGCACAGACGGCAGTGAGAGCACGACCACCTCGGAAGAGTCCGCCACCGCGGCCGGGCTGGCGGCGGCCACCAGCCCGACGCCGGCGAGGGCTTCGACCTTGGACGGGTCAACGTCGAATCCGATGACCTCGTGGCCTGCCTTCAGCAGGTTGGTGGCCATGGCACCGCCCATGATGCCGACCCCGATGACACCGACACGCATCTCACACCTCCTTCCGACCGAGTTGTGGCCACGTCATCGGGTCACGACGACGACCACCGACCCGATCCTCTGGGGATCGGCCCTCGAGATCAGTCGACAGTGATTATCTCGTGGCTCTTGTAAGTGGATACCAGTTCGATGCCGGTCTCGGTGACGTACAGCATCTCTTCGAGCCGGACACCATGGTCGTGAAGCTTGCCGTTCTGGGTCTCCAGGGCGAAGGTCATGCCGGGTTTGATCTCGACTGGATGGTCCAGTGACCAGATCCTCGAGATGACGGGCGGGTCGTACTGAGCCAGACCGAGGCCGTGTCCCCAGTTGTTCGCTGCCGCCTGATCCTCTTCCTCGTACCCCCATGCCTCCTGAGCGGAGGGCCACTTGGAGGCGACGTCGGCGGTGGTGACACCGGGACCGGTGGCTTCGATCGAGTCCCACAGCCACTTGTGGGCCGCGTCGTAGGTGCGCTGGTGCTCGTCGGTGGGCTTCCCGCCGACGCAGTAGGTCCGGTAGACACACGACTTGAACCCGTTCCAGGTGAGAGCGGCCAGATCGACGATGACCAGCTCCCCGGGGCGGATCATCCGGTCGGAGAAGTTGCGCCAGTTGGGCCAGGCGTTGGGGCCCGAAGACACGATGACGTCCTCGACGTCCTCCATCCCCGGGATCGAATACAGCTTCTCGAACCCGAACGCCGCCACCTGGTTCTCCGTCATCCCCGGCTTGATGAAGTTGGTGATCTCGTAGTGGACGTAGTCACAGATCGAGCCCACGATCTGGAATGCCTTGATCTCGTCCGGGCTCTTGATCGCCCGGGCCTCCATCATCGGGGACATCCCGTCGGTCCAGGTGATGCCCCGAGCCTCGAACTCCCGGATGAGGTTGATGTCGATGAAGTCGACCCCCAAGGGCTGATCCTTGACCCCGGCATCCTCCAGATCGTTCATCAAGGACGTGACGAACTTGTCGACCTGCTGGCTGGCGGCGGGTCCAACCGCCCCCTTGATCCACACGTACGAGTGCCGGATGTTCTCCTCGGGGATCCACGGGTTGTGCGCCTTGAGATGGAAGCCGATGTCTCCCTGCTCGTAGACGATCGGAGGCTTGCCCGCGGGGAGCACCACATAGCGAAGACCCGGCTTCAGGCGGTTCCAACCCGGAGTCAACGTCGAAGACACATACCGCATGTTCTCGTCGTAGAAGAGGAGCAGGGCGCCCAGACCGGCCCGCTCCATCGCCTCGTGCGCCCTCTTTAGCCGCCACTCCCGGACGTTCGCCCAGTTGATCCCCTCCTTCCAATCCGTCGACAGAACGCCAAACGCTTCTCTCATCGCTGTGTCTCCCTACTCCGTGTGTCAGTTGACCCTGTCGGGCAGGACCTCGCGGACGATGTCGAGGAACTCGTCGTCGTCGAGGAGCCCCTTCTTCGCCAGGGAACGGCCCTTGACCTCGGCCAGGATCGTCTCGATCTCTTTGGTCTCGGCGTCGTGGATGCCGTGGCGCCCCAGCCAGATGGCGACCGAGTCGATTCCGGAGCCCTTGCCCAGGACGATCTCGGGCCCGCTCTGGCCGACCAACTCGGGGCGATACGGGAACGGCTCGAGAAGCTCGTCTCCCACGTTCTTCACCCAGGTGGTGATGATCCCCGACTCCACGTTGTAGAGCTTCTCTCCGGTGACCGGGCGGTTAGCCGGCTGGGTCACTCCGGAGAGGTCGCCCACGAGCCGGGCGATCTCGGTGAACTTCTCGGTCTTGATGCCGGTGTCGATCCCGTACATGGTCAGCAGGGCGAGCACCGTCTCCTCGGTTGGTGCGTTCCCCGCCCGCTCCCCGATCCCGCTCACCGTCGTGTGGATCACGGAAGCTCCCTCGGCGGCGGCCAGGATCGAGTTGGCCACACCCATGCCGAAGTCCATGTGGAAGTGCGTCTCCAAGGGGACATCGAGACGCTCTCTCACCCGCCTGGTGTAGTAGCGGATGGCGTGCGGCGACGTCACCCCGAAGGTGTCGACCAGGGCGATGTTGTCCACGTGACCCTCGGTGGCAACGGCCTCGAGGTCGTCCAGCAGCTGGGTCATCGTGCTCCGGGTGGCGTCGATGGGGAAGAAGGTGACTTTGAGACCGTTCTCGTGGGCGTACTTGGTGGCCTCGATCGATGCTTCGATGGCCCGTTCCACCGGCCACCTGTAGGCCTTTTCGATGAGGTGGTGACTGGCGGGGACCTCCATCACCACGCCCTTCACGCCACAGTCGAGGGCCAGTTCGACGTCGGGGACCATGCATCTGCTGAAGGCGTAGATCTCGGTGGGAAGGTCGGCGGCCACCATGCGCTCGATGGCCTCCTTGTCGGACGGTGATACCGCAGGCAGCCCGGCTTCGATGCGGTGGATCCCGGCTTCGGCCAGTTCCTCGGCGATGCGAACCTTCTCATCGGCAGTGAACTCGACACCGGCCTGCTGCTCACCGTCGCGGAGGGTGACGTCGTGGATGGTCACCTTTTCGGGGAAAGAGAACTCGCCGGTCACTTCGGGGAGGTAGTTCCACGGGCTGGAGAACCAGAGATCGGTCTTCCAGGGCTCAGCGGTCATCGGCCAACTCCTCTCTCACGACGGGCTGATCTTGCATCATATACGATTTGGCCCATGCACGGCCTGCCCACAAACAGAGTGACAGGATCACTGTCATGAACAGTCCAGAGTCGAGCGCCCGTTTCGTCGTGTTCGACGACGTGGAGCCGATCGAGAGGGGTCAGGGCATCGAGAGCCGACCCTTGACCCCGTCGCCGCTCGATGGCCAGGGTTTCACCATGGGTGTGACCAGTTTTCCCCCGGGGACCGGGATCAGGCTCCACAGCCACAACACCATCGAACAGGTCACTGTTATCGAAGGCGAAGGCATCGCCATCATCGACGGCGTCGAGCACCCGGCACGACCTTATGACACGACCCAGGTCCCTGCCGGGACGTTCCATCGCTTCGTGAACACCGGGGAGTCCACGATGCGGATCCTGTGGGTGTACGGGAGCACCGAAGTCACCAGGACCTTCGCCGACACCGGGGAGACCGTGGGGCAGTTCGACGAGTGAGGTACCCGCTCTCCCGTCTCGAGGAGTTCGTGGCGTCAGTCCTCGTCAGCGTCGACGTGCTCCCCGACCACGCCTGGACCACCGCCCGCTGTCTGCTGGCCGCCGACCTGCGCGGCCGCACCGGGCACGGGATCATCAGGGTGCCCCTCTACATTCGTCGCATCGAGGGTGGCGCGATCAATCTGCGCCCATCGATCAGCCTCGAGCGGGAGACCCCGGTCAGCGCGTTGGTCGACGGTGACAACGGTCTCGGCCAGGTGGTGATGGACTTCGCCACCAACACCGCCATCGAGAAGGCCTCGACCATGGGCATGTCATGGGTGGGCACGACTCGTTCCAATCATGCCGGGGCCGCCGGGGTTTACACCTCCATGGCCCTGGAGCACGACCTGATCGCGGTCTACATGGCTGTCGCCAGCGCCAACGTCATGCCCCCATGGGGCGGGCGGGAGCGACTGCTGGGCACCAACCCGATCTCTGTCGCCATACCGGGAGGACATGAGCCGCCATTCCTGCTGGACATCGCCACGACGGTGGCCTCTCACGGCACCATCAAGGTGCTGGCGCAGAGAGGGGAGTCGATGCCGCTCGGCTGGGTGATGGATCCGGACGGCAACCCAATAACCGATCCGAGGCTGGCCGACGAGGGGTTCCTCATGCCGATCGGTGGCTACAAGGGCTCCGGCCTGAACATGGCGATCGGGCTGCTGGCAGGTGTGCTGAATGGCGCCGCATTCGGCTCTGACGTCATCGACCACAGGGCCGTCCCCGACGCTGCCGCCAACGTGGGGCAGGCCATCTTCGTGATGCGTCCGGATCTCTTCCGTGACCTGGACGATTTCAAACAGGAGATGGACCGGCAACTCCGTGAGATGCGCGCCGCCGGGGAGCCCGGGCAGGTCCAGATCCCGGGTGAGACCGCTCTGCGCCTGGAAATGGAGCAGCGTCGCGACGGAGTGGAAGTCCCCGAACCACTCCTCGACGAGCTCCGTCAGGTCGCCAGACGGCTCGGCGTCCCCGACGACTTGACCGACTGATGTCCGAGTGAAAGCCAGAGAGAATGCCTGAAGGAAGACCTCGTGAAGGCGACCGCGAAGAGCGAGCGGTAGCTCGCTATGCCAAGGGCCCCTTCGCCGTCGATTGGGAAGACCGCTACGACTTCGCCCGGCTCCGCGAGGATCGGGTCTCGAAGACTCAATCGGCTCTGGCCGAGTCCGACGCGGACCTGTTGCTGGTCTGGAAGGACGAGAACGTCCGGTATCTCACCGGTCTGCGGGCGCAGCTCATTGCCGGGAAGACCACTTCGCTGAACGGCGCCATGCTCGGCCGGGCCGGGAGCCCCATCCTGCTCGGATCGGGCGGCGAGATCGACAAAGCCCGGTTCGGGATGAGCTGGATCGGCGAGGCCCACGCCGTCCCCATCATGGAGCAGCGCGAGCTGGTCGACGGGTTCGTCACCGACATCCTCACCCCCCTCCTGCGCGAGCACGGCGCGGAGAGCGCCCGTCTCGCGGTCGACCAGGCCAACATCTCGTTCGTCAAGTCGCTGCAGACCCACCTGCCTGACCTCGAGCTGGTCGACGGCGACACCGTGATGCAGAAGGCACGGTTGATCAAGACCGACCAGGAGATCGCCATCATCGAAGAGGCGTGCGCCATCGGGGATTCCGTCACCCAGAGAGCACTGGAGGAGACCAAGGCGGGCAGACGCGAGATGGAGGTTGCCGCCGACGCCATGCAGACCCTGTTCCGGCTGGGCGGGGAGATGGCACATGTCATAACGCCGTTCGTGGCCTCGGGTGAGCACATGTCGCCTCCTCACCGGCTGGCAACGGACAAGATCCTTCGCAATCAGGACCTGTGCTTCATCGACATCGGCGCCATGTGGAACGGCTACTTCGCCGACATCGGCAGGACCACGATCGTGGGTCGGCCGACCAAGCTGCAGCAGCAGATCTACACCGCGGTGTACCGAGGGCTCATGGCAGGCATCGACAAGATGCGTCCCGGCTTCACCAACCAGGACTGTGCAAACGCCATCATCTCGACCATCGCAGAGCACGGCTTCGAGGACCGTCTGTTCAGCCTGTTCATCGGGCACGGGATCGGGATGGGCGCCAACGAGCCTCCCTACATCGGCGAGACCCTCCCCGGGGCCACCGTCTACGAGTTCCAGCCCAACATGGTGTTCGCGGTCGAGCCGCTCGTCTGGGTGCCGGATGTGCGTGGCGGGGGCGGAGTTCGAATCGAGGACATGGTGCTGATCACCGAGAACGACCCCCACTTGCTCTCCCGCGCCGAGTACGAAGAACGTCTCCTGATCTAGGCGGCCAGGTCCGTCGGTGGTTACATGCTGACGTAACCTGAGGTTGCCCTAGGATCGTGCAGACACGACAAGGAGAGCACCCATGCCCGCCAAGCAGCGCATCAGCTACGTCCCCCTCGACGACATGACCCCGGAGATGCGCAAGGAGATGGAGCGCTGTGCCCGGGAGGGCACACCCCGGCCGGAGAGCTCTGCCATCCGGGCTCACGTTCCGGCCGCCTTCTGGTTCTTCGCCAACAGCTGGCGGGATCTGTTCCGTGAGGGCATCGTCGATCACGACATCAAGGAGTTGTGCCGGGTCTATGTCTCACGGTCGGTGAAGTGCGAGTACTGCGGCAACCAGCGCTCGGAGAAGGGCCGGGAGCTGGGCCTGACCGAGGGCAAGTACGACGAGCTGCTCAACTTCGAGAGCTCCACCACGTACGACGATCGCCAGAAGGCCGCCCTGGCCTACGCCGAGGCCATCACCTGGCACCTCGACACCGACGACGATTTCTGGGCACGCATGTACGAGCACTTCACCGAGCCGGAGCTGGTCGAGCTGGGCTGCTTCGTCGGGCTCACCCTCGGGCAGCAGAGCTGGTTGCGCATGCTGAACATCGACCACCACGAGGTGATGCCGGGAACCACGGCGGCGATGGCGCCCGGTTTCGAGGACGCCGAAGCGCTGCGCGCTTCGAAGGAGTCGGTGGATTACTGGGCCCGGGCCTAGCGACATCTGAGAACCCGGGGGAGGTCAGGCCGAATACAGCCCCCTGATCAGCTCGGGTCTAGGTCGACCACGAGCCCTGCCTCGCCTTCTGCCGGATAGACCGTCCGGTAGCCGAGGTCGTTCATCCAATTGTCCCGACCCCAGTCCTGGTTGTGCTCCGATCGGTAGTTGAAGTGGAGCACCGGGTCGTCGATGTTGAACAGCACGCGGGCCACGGCATCGTCGTCGGGGTGGTGGAAACGGCGACCGCTCGTCGAGAAGAGGAAGTTCTTGCAGTCGAGACGGCTGATCAACTCGTTGCTCACGTTGTTCTTGCTCCCGTGATGTGGCAGCTTGACGACGTCGACCTTCATCCGGTCGGTGCCCCGTTCGGCGTTCAGACGGTCGATCCCCTCACAGAGTGAGTCGCTGCGGGCGTCACCGGTGAGCAGGAGGCTCCTCCCCCGGTACTCGAGCAAAAGGCTGATGCTCGACGGGTTGGCGGGGCTGGTGTCCTCTACGAACTTCCGCTTGGCCCAACGCTCCGCATTGGGTGGCTTGTCACCGAGACGATCCTCGGCGTAGCGGGGCGCCTTTTCCAACAGCTTGGCCCCGGTGAACTCGCCGCCCGGCTCCAGACCGGCGCCTTCGATCACATCTTCCCACTCCTTGCGCAGACGTCGCAGGTCTTCCGCCCGGGGTCCGAGCACCGTTATCTCGAGCCCGCCGGGAAGCTCATGACGGACCAGCTCCGCCTCTTCATCGCTGGGAACGCCGATCGGCCCGCCGTCGACGGCGGCGTTGTGGTCGAACCCGCGCCGCTCGATGAGCTCGCTGAGCATCTCACCTTGTTTGGGACCAAGTCTGTCCTCGCTGATCTGGGGCCAGGCGTTGAACCAGAAGTCGCCGACCTCGAACGCGGTTCGGCTGGCGAGCAGCTTCACCATGCCGTCGATGTGGTCGTTGTCGACGTGGGTGACGACCATCAGCTCGAATCGTCTCTTGCCGCCCAGATCCTCGACCCGGTCGATCAAGTTGGCCGAAGTCTTCAGCACCCCACCATCGACCATGATGCGCCGCCGTCGGCTCTTGGAGCCGTACTCCACCCAGAGCGCATCTCCCTCCTCCGCCGGGAGCATCTCGATGGTGAAGATGCTCAAGTGGTCAGCACCCAGTCGGCATCGCCGAACGCCACCACGGAGAGCACCATCGGATAGCCGTCGGCAAGTGCCTGGCGACGCAAGTCTCGGAGAGTGTCGCCCATCGAGGCATCCCCCTTCTTGGAGGCGGACTTGAGCAGACCGAGCAGCTCTCGGGCTACCGGTACTGCGTGCCGGCCCAGGATGGCGTTGATCGTGGTCACCACCACTCCGGCCCCTGCCCGGCGGAATTCAGGCACCATCCCTTGATAAGGAGTCATCGGACGGGCCGTCTCACAACCGAGGAGCACGGCCACGAAGGTCTTGTCCCTGGGCGCACCCATCCGATCCCGGATCAGGCCGATCTCCTCGAGAAGACCACCGAGCTCGGTGGCGGGAAGCCCGTCCTTGTCTCCGGTGTGCGGGAGCAGAAAGATCATCGAAGGGTCGACCGAGCCCACTTTGACCTGGACGTCCTCCCAATCGGTGGCTCTGGTGGCGGGGAACCTCCTCTTACTCAAGGCCGTCCCCAGCTTCTTTCGGTCTCCGGCGAGGATGTTGTCACTGGATGCCCACACGATGGCGTCTAGGGGCTTGAGACGCTCCCTGCCCGGCACCGGCTCGCGGAGGAACACCCAGTCCCCACCGACGTTCCCGTACTCCGCCCGGTGGGCATGCCGCTCGATGACGTACTTGACCCCCCAGAACCCGCTGAGACAGACAGGTCGCTCGCCGGCGTCCGCCCCGTCACAGGAACCACATTCTCCCTCGAGAACCGCTTTCTCCCACCCGTCGCACAGGACCGGCTTGGTCGGGGGCCGCAGCTCATAGAAGAACTCGACGGGGAGGAAGGCATCGGCCACGGCCGAGACCACCTGGAGCCGGCCCTTCGAGAAATGCTCGGGCTCGAATGCGTGATCCTCTACGAAGGCGCCATAAAGGGCCGAACCGAGGTGGGCGGTCTTGTACAGCCACTGCATCGTCGTCTCGGACGTCATCTCGGCGAAAGCCTCCGGGTCGTCGGCTACCGCGTCGAGATGGGCGGCAAGCTCCTCGATCCCTTGCTCCAGCCCGGCGGCGGAGCGGATGCTGACCCCGTCATCGCTGATCGCGGTCATCGTCTTGCGGCCGGCGGTATCCCGATTGACCACCACTGCCAGGTCGAATGCCTGGTCTTCCGGCACTCCGCCGATTCGGGCCCGGTTGACGGCCTCGACCTCGATCTCGGGCCGTCCAAGACGTGACGGCCGACCGGCGACCACGTCTGCCCTGAGGACCGCGGTCTGGATGACACGGCCCGCATGGAGGAGGGCCATCCGGCCGAACACGGTGCCCGCCTCGTCGAACCGGAGCTCGAACCTCGTTCGGTCAGAGTCCCCCTTCTCTGGAAGGGTGACGTGGGTGCGTTGGGTCTCCTGGGCGTTGCCCAGACAGGTGAGGACCACATCGATTCTGTTGGGACCCTTGGGCAGATCGTCGGTGGGGAATGCGGGAGCGCCGGGAACGGTGATCGACTCGGCGGATTCGACGCCGATCCACACCTCGAGCCCGTACCGCTCCCCCACCACGAGGTCGAGACGATGAGGATCATCGTCTTTCAGCACCCTCCCGTTCACTATCCGGACCTCGACCCCCTCCTCGGGCTCGCCACCGGCTCCCATCCCATTGCCCATATGATCAGGCGGGATCTCGGGCAGGTCTCCGACCGCCTCGATCAGCCGTACGAACCCTGTTGCCTCGTGCGCCTCAGCTGCATATGAGAAGGCGTCCGAATTGAGAGCGTCCTGGAGGAATTGGCCCAGGGCGCCGGCGGGCATCTGCCCGGTCGGCATCGGGCCGGGAAGTGCGCTCTCCAACGATTGGGGCACCGTCACCATGTGGTCGCCGAGTCGGAGGAGATGATTCGCGTATCGCTCGATCACCGTCTCCAGCCGGCCCCAGGTAGAGGCAAAGGACACGAGAGCCGTGTACGTCGCGGTCGCTTCAGCGATGGAGTCGGCGTAGGAGAGGGCGGTCTCGATCGGGTCGTTGTGGGCCAGCGACTCGGTGAGCCGGTTGAGCCAGATGACCGGATCGGCCGGCTGGTTGGCCAGATGACACCCCCAGCTGTCCAGATCCAGAGCGATCCGGTCGGCTGCTCCCGCCACCTGGTCGTCGGGCACGTCGATGGCACCGAGGACGACCGGCAACGCCGCCTCAGCGGCCATCGCGGGAACCCGACTGACGACGCCCGGCAGGACCAGGAACTCACTGGGCTCGTCGGCATCGACGACTGTCTGCAGATGCGGCCACCACCGGTTGGCCGTGAACGCCTCACGCAGAGCGACCGACTCCTCGTCGGGGAGAAAGCCGAAGCGGAGTGGCCACTGCCACTCGAGTTCACGGTTGGGCCCGTCGCAGTGCACGGTCACCTGCACCACCGGCACCAGTCGGAGAACATGCACCCACAGGTACAGATCGGTTTGCATCCCAGGCCCGGGGTTGATCATGAGGCGAATCAGAGGAAGGTCGGCCACTGCGCCGGCCGCCATGTCCGCATCGATCACGGACAGCACGTCGTCGGGCGGCCGCCAATCCACGGCATACAGGGCGTCCTCCAGGAAGTCGCGCACCTCTCGGGCCATCCGCGCCTTCCGGAGCCAGGGATTGGCCTGGACCACACCAGCGGTGATCACTGCCTCGACCAGACGCTGATCGTCGAGGGCGGATCCCCACCCGTCGAGATAGGCCCTGACCCCGTCCAGGTGACTCATGCCGACTCCTCGACCTCCTCCCGTTCCATGGGCTGCCCGAGTCGTCGTGGAGCTCGCGGGTGGGGCTTGGCCCAGTCAGGGTCGTCCCATACGACATCGACCGGGAACCGATAGGCCGGATCGACACTCATCCGAGCTCTGACGCTGGAGTGGACCCTGGTTCCGGCGCTCATGGGACGACGCCGAAACGTGAGCAGACCCCAGATCCATCCGTTGCGGTGAATCCGGCCGGCGGCGTCAGCCTCGGTGACGGCACAGGTCTGTTGATACGCCCCGGGACGAAGGACGAGATCGTGGTCGAGAGCGCGATCGGTCATCCATTTCAAGGCGATACGGGACAGTTCGGGCTCTTCCTTGAACCCGCCACCCACGTCGGAATGGACCCCCGCAAACCAGGTCTCGCTCGTCACCTCCGCCCGGGACGGTTTGACCAGATATTCCCGGTAGGGACGTCTCCGCTCGTCGATCGAGACCGCGTGGTACACGTGGCGAGCGTTGGGAAGCTGGCGCGTGTACGGCCACTTCGGGTCGGCCCGGAGGATTCCCAGCGCCTTGACCGAGTCCCACAAGCCGAGGAAGTGAACGGGAAGGGCGAGACTCTTGCCGGTCCGGACCGAGAACATGCTGGCGAAGAGATCGAGCTTGTCCCAGTCGTCCTTGCCGAACTCGTTGCCCTTGGTATAGGCGGTGACCAGATAGGGCACGATGTTCTCCGCCCCCGGGCGCATCACCCCGGATCGGTAGGCCATCCCGGTGAGACCGCGTGCGGTGAAGGCTCCCCTGCTGAAACCGAATATGAAGACCCGGTCCCCCGGCTCGTAGTTCTGGATCAGGAAGGTCAGCGCCTCCTCCAGGTTGTCCTTGATCCCGGCGCCGAAGGCCAGCCCGAGGACGCGAGTCAGCTTCTGACCGAAGGTGGACCATGCCCCCCTCGCTCCCATGGTCCCCACCCCGGGGTCGTAATAGGCGACCTGCCGACTCGGGTCGGACAGGTCGAGCATGCCGTAGAGGTGGAGGACGTTCGAGTTGCCTCTGGCTTTCACCTGATTCCCGGTGCCGTCGAGACAGACCACGATGTTCTTGGTCATCGCTACCCCCATAGGTACGTCGGAACCCCGCGGCAAACCTATCCGCTCGTCACGGATTCGGGCGCGGATCGCGAAAAGTGCCGAACCAGGATGTCAGGCGTGCCCGGCGAGCAACTCGGCGACCTCGGCGCTGACCAGGTAGAGACCGGAAGCCTCCACGAGGGCTTGGCCTTCCACGATCAGCTCGCCGGAGATCTGGAGCCGACGCCCGTTGCGCTCGTCGACCCGAGCCATGACCACGATCGAGTCGTGGACGTGCACCGGGCGGCGATACCTGAGGTCGAGGGTCCCGGTGACGGTGAGGACACGCTCGGACAGGATGCCCGCCCAGACCAGCATCTCGTCGAGAGCGGTGGCCGCGATCCCGCCGTGGAGGGTGTTGCCTGCACCGCGGTAATCGGCCCGTGGGTTGAAGCGGGCGCTGACGTGGCCATCAACCAGGTCGAAGTCGTCGAGATGGAGACCGATCGGGTTCTCCCTCCCGCATGCGAAGCAACCGTCGTCGTAGTGGGACCTGATCGCGTCGACGAGGGCGGCGATGTCGCCGGTTGCTGTACTCACTCTTGCTACGTCCAGTCGACCGTGTGCACGACAAACGGTCCGGGCACGCCTTTCAGGTCCACGGTGCGCGGCTCAGAGACCGGGAAGGCGACGGATGCCAACTCCGAGAGCGTGTCCGCCGAGACGACGATCTGGTCTCCTTCGGCGATCTCGCCGATGCGTGCGGCCACGTGGACCCCTTGCCCGGTGTATGTGCCGTCCCCCCGGCTGGCCGAGGCAGTGTGGACCCCGACTCTGATGGACGGCGAGAAGCCGTGCTCGACACGATGGGTGCGGAGACGGCGCTGGACCCCGACGGCACAGTCCAGGGCCGCCCGCGGCTCGTCGAAGGCCACGAAGAACCCGTCCCCAGTGTGATTCACCACCTCGCCGCCGTGCTCGCCGAAGAGGGCGCGCAGGGAGCGGTCGTGCCACTCGATCAGGTCGGCCCAGGCCAAGTCGCCGATGAGACCGATCAGGTCGGTCGAGGTCACGATGTCCGTGAACATGAAGGTGCGCTGGACGGTCGCCCGGGGCTTCACCGCACCGCCGATCCCTAGCAGAGCCTCGGTGACGGCCACGTCGCGAGTGGCACCGAGCTTGCGGAAGGCCGTCAGGGCGGCGTTCAACTCGAGACGGGCTCCCGTCTCGTCACCCTCGGCCCGACGCGCCTGCCCCAGAAGGAGACGAGTGCGGGCGGAGTCGTAGGAGAAGTCCAGCTCCTGCCACCGGCGCCAGGCGCGGTCCAGGGCTTCGATCGAGGTCTGCAGATTGCCCTCGGCGAGCTCCAGGGCGCCACGGGCGCTTCCTGCCGTGGCGGTCCAAACCGGGTTGGGGTGGTCTGCGGCGAAGCCCTCCAGCTCCTCCGTCGCCTGGCGCGCCGCTTCGAGATCCTCCAAGGTCAGACTGATCTCCACTTTGGCCGACAGCAGAAGAGCGCGGCTCAAGGGATCGTCGCCATGACGGTTGAGGGTTCGTTCCAGGGATCGGGCTGCCTCGGCTGCATCCCCCCGCGCCAGCGTCAGCATCGCCAGCCCGGGCTGGGGATCGAGGCCGTACTCGTAGGCCTTGGCGAAGGCCTCCTCGGCGCCATCCAGATCGCCGACACCCAGACGGATCTCCCCGATCTCCCGATAGGCGTTGGCCAACACGTCCAGGATCCGGAACCGCTGCAACTCATCGCAGGCCAGCCGCGCCTCGTCCTCGGCCTCGCTCCACCGGCCCTGCCGTCGCTTCAGTTCGGCTCTGTGGACCCGACAGGCTCCCGTGTACCCGGTCACTCCCTCGGCCTGCATGTATCTGTCGGCGCGTTCGGTCCACTCGGTGGAGCGACGCAGATCGGCCATGTCGTGGCAGGTGGAGAGTGTCAGGCAGTAGACGTCGCAGGCGACCTTGGCCTGCAACTCTCCCGAGGTGGCCGCCAGGGCCGATTCGTCGAGAAGGGCGAGACCTTCCTCGATGTGCCCGATCCGGGTGAGTGCGGTCCCTTTGAACGCCGTGGCAATGCTGACGACATCAGCGTCGCCGTGAGCCTGACCCAATTCGATCGCCCGGTCGAAGTGTTCGATGGCACGTGCGAAGTCGCTGTCCACCGTGGTGCGGGCGGCGATGATGAACTCGTACCAGGCGTGGACCGCCGATTCGGGCTCCCCGGCGAGAAGACGTTCGGCCCGAGCGAGCCAGGTTTGCATCACGGGGCCGTCCTGCGCCCGAAGTGAGCGCTCGGTGACCCGGAGCGCCATGGCAGCAGCGCGGATGTTGACGCCAGAGGATAGATAACCGTGGTAAGCCCTCTCCAGGTGTCTGATCGTCTCCTCGACATGACCCGACCACCAGGCGGCGTCAGCCAGCCGTTCCAGGTCGTCGGGGCCGAGCGGCGCCTCGGCGTCTGCCGCCATCAACTCCCGGTAGGCGTCTTCCCAGGAGTGGCGTTCCAACGCCTGTCTTCCGGCCTCGAGTGTCTGAGTCATGATCACCCCGCGTGGGGTCGCAATGTACCGTTCGCCCGACGTGGTGGTTCGGTCTCTGTTCGTGGTGCTGGTCCTGACGGCGTGCACCCCGGCCAGCACGCCGCCCGAGAACATCGCCGTGGAGAGCGCGGGCGCGGAGGCGACCGCCACCACCGCTCCCCCGGGGCTCGTCACCACCACGACCATGGCGGCGACAACTGCGACCGAACCGGGCGACCAGCGGGAACCCTGCGTGGCGACCCTACCCGACGGTTCGACCGAGCCTGTGGCCCTTGTCTGGCAATCGGGTGCCGAATCCGCCGTCTACCTGACCCAACTCGATGGGGCCAACGGTGCCGTGAACGTGGTCTCTCCCTTGTGGTGGCGGATGCGCTCGGACGGGACGATGGGAGGCATCGCCGATCCCGCATACGTCGATGCGGTCCACGACCGGAACGTCGCCGTGTGGCCGGCCGTGGCCGGGTTCGACGCCGACACGCACCACCTGGTCTTCTCCGATCCCGACGCCCGCTCCGCTCTGGCCGCCCAGATCTCTGCAGGCGCCCGGGAAGCAGATGCCGACGGGGTCAACATCGATATCGAGGGCTACCGGGCACAGGACGCCGCCGGGTTCCTCTCCTGGGTGGAGGAGCTGACCGGCTTGGTCCACGAATGGGGCGGCCTGGTCTCCTACGACCTGATCCCGCGCAGCGACACTTGGGAGGTCACACCCGCGGAGCTGTCCTTCTGGTCGACGGCTCCCCTACGTGAGGAGCTGTCGGCCGTCACCGACTGCACCGTGCTCATGGCCTACGACCAGCACAACCGGTTCCGGCCGGCCGGGCCCGTGGCCTCGCCACCCTGGGTCGAAGACGTCCTCGCCCACGCCCTCGGCCACACCAGCCCGGACCGATTGGTCCTGGGGATGCCCTTCTACGGGTTGGTCTGGGAACCCGCAGAGTTGGAGAGCCCTCGTGCAGTCGGTCTCGACGAGATCGACCGTCTCTCCGCCGAGGGCACCGCATCGCCCGACCGGGCGCTCGGGATCGAGCGGGTCGACCTCGCCGATGGCCGCTTCCTCTGGGCGGAGACCACCGACGGTCTGGGACATCGTTTCGACCTCGTCGCCGAACATGGCCTCGCCGGCTGGGCGGCCTGGCGATTCGGCTTCGATCACCCCGGGATCTGGGATCTGATCGGAAGCCGCTAAGCGGTGGGTCTCGCCTCTGTGGCCCAGGGATCGATGAGAGTCTTGATCGCTTCGGCCCGCCCTTCCGCCATCGGTGCCAGGCCCTTCTCCACCAAATCCTCGAGCGGGAAGGCGATCGGAGCAATGTCGGACCAGCCGCTGGCTCGGGAGGCGAGGAGCCGGACGGCATCGGCAAAGTCGGATGAGAAGACGTGGGCGTTGGTCCCGATCAACTCCATCTCGCCAAGACTCAACTGGCGAGGCTCTATCCTCGCCGGTCCGTCCTGCAGACCGATCAGTACCACCCGCGTCCCGGGGACCGCCGAGGCCATGGCCAGATCGAGACCGGGCCCGGTGCCGGTGACCTCGAATACGAGGTCCTGCGGGCCCGGGTCGGAGAGACGATCGGGATGGGCGACGGTTGCCGCCCCGAGATCTGCTGCGATCCCCTGACGCCGTTCGTCGAGATCGAGCACAGTGGTTTCCACACCCATCTGACTGAGGGCGTAGGTCAGGAAAGCCCCGATGCCACCGGCGCCGATCACCAGGGCCTTCTCATCTGGTCGCGCCCGCCCCCGTCTCGCCGAGTGGACCGCAATCGACATCGGCTGGGCCAGTGCCGCCACATCCGGGGTCAGGCCGAGGGATCCCACTTCGAGACAGATCCGGGCCGGGACCACCACGTAGCCGGCGAGAGCGCCCGGAAGCTGCAGACCGACGCTTGCGTAAACGGCACAGAGGTTGGACCTGCTCAGCCGGCACCACCGGCAGTCCCCACACGAGATGCCCGCACCCGATGCCACCAGGTCGTGTTCGGAGAACCCGCTGACCTGATCACCCACCGCGGCTATGTGCCCGGAGAACTCGTGACCGGGGACGAATCCGCCGGTGGGGAACATGTGCGGGCCGGACCCGTACTCGTGAGCGTCAGTCCCGCAGACGCCGACGGTGGCGACCTTGAGGAGCAGCTCACCTGGGCCCGGTGCGGGTGTTGGCAGCTCGGTGATCCGGATGTCGCCGGCGCCGTGGTAGACGGCTGCCCTCAAGCGGGCCCTCCCACGGTCACGTCGGCCGGTCGGCGTACCTGAAGGAGCGGAAGGGCCAATCGGCAGAAAGCCAATCGGAAACTGCCCGCCAGACCGCCACATCCATTTCGGCCCGACTGGCCGTGACCCACGAGCTGACGTATGCCTCGCTGTCGCCCTTCTTGTCGGGGTAGATGTAGAGACAGCCGATCACGTCGTCACCGTCGAGAACCGAGTAGGTGAAACCCGTCCTGGCCTCGAAGTCGCGTGCATGCCGCTCCAGGTCGGCGAGATTCTCCTCTTTGGTCATGGGACGCGGCCAACTGCCCCACTCGCCGGGTGTGGCGTGAATGTGCTCCATGCTGCTTGTCCATGCCGCATAGTCCCGGTCGTTGTGGGCCGGGCCGAGCGGTTCCAGCCTGAAGCCGTCGCTCTCGAAGGTCGTCGGTGGCTCGAAGTCAGAGGGCACGAACATCGGGCCAAGCTAGCGGCCAGCCCGATCCCATCTCACTGCATTTCGGCTGCGGCCTCACCGGTGGAGCGCCGGAACATGCCGAGCAAGGCCCCGAAGTTGGGCGCCCAACCCACACCGAAGACCTTGCCGCCCACGACGGGACCGTCGGGGTTCCAGTAGGTCTCCCGCAGTCGCTCCGCCGTCGGCATCCGAAAGTCGTACGGGACGAAGGAGGCCACCTTGCCATGCCAGGTGCGCTCGTCCTTCGGCTTGCGAAGCTCCTGGACGATGGCGACCACCGCGATGATGGCGAGGAGAAGCCGCCAGACGTCCCTGACCGTGCTCACAGGTCTTTCGGTGTCCATGGGCTGAATCTACCCAGCCCATGGACAGGTCAATCCCGCCTCACAGATCGGATGCCGGCGGGCAGGTCTTCACGCCGGAGCCGGTGGCGGTGGGCCGTAGCTCCGGATGCGGTCCTTGTTGCCGTAGTAGCCACCTGAGTAGGAGCCGAGGTCGACGAGGATCGCCAGGACCATCCACAGCCAATCCAGCCCGGTGACACCCGCCGGTGCCACTGCGACGTACATCAAGGTCGTCCAGGGCAAGAAGATGAACCCGAGCAGTGGCCAGACGAAGGTGGAGAAGGCCAGCTCCCATCGGGCCGGCTGCGCCAGCCCCCAAATGAGAATCGCCACCCGCGGTCCCAACAGGACCAGGGAGGTGAAGAAACAACACATGAGATCCACCCTTCCCGCGACACCCGCCGCACTAGATGCGGCGGAAGATACGCATCCACGCGTGCGCGGCACGGCGCGAACGATGTGTATTCCCTGTGAAGAAGCCGGAACGCGGCGGAAACGTCTGACTCCGCCCGCAGCGCCCCCATCGTCAGACGTCTCGCCTTGGCCCCCCAATTGGCGATTTCTCGCCCTCCCCAGGCACATTTCTACAAGGAACGACCTCGCTGGTCTATCGGGGATTTTCCCGATGTCGTTAGCGTGGCCTGGTGGCAACCCATGACAGCAAGTCCGATGAGATCGAACGCTGGTCGCCGCTCCGTGCCTGGCTCTACACGCTGTTCAACCGCAACCCCGACAGCAACACGACCATGGTGGAGCTGGCGGCGCTGACCCCCGACGATCGGTTCCTCGACATCGGTTGCGGACCTGGCGCCGCCTTGGAGCGGGCCGCCGCCACCGGGGCATCGGT
>DASSVE010000128.1:0-6265 GCA_035706345.1 Acidimicrobiia bacterium | reverse complement strand
CGCCGTCACGGTTGTCGATCTCGAACCGGATGCCGACCCACCCAAAACGCTCGCCATCGGACCAGATCCGGCCGGCAATCTGTTGGAGGTCATCTGGCTCGAGCTCGACGAGGTCAACTTGGTGATTCACGCCATGCCTCTTCGCCCTCAGTTCTATGACTTGTTGCCCCAATCACCGGAGGACCTGCCATGACCGACCCGACAGAACACCGGACCCGTACCGGCCGCACTCTCACCGACGATGACATTGATGCCATCGCCCGCGAGGTCGAAAAAGCCGAATACGACGTCGAAGCCCTCAAGACCCGACGACGTGGACGACCCACCATGGGATCAGGACCTGCCGACGTCGTGCCGGTACGAATCGATCCGGAACTACGCTCGGCGATCGAGGCTCGCGCCGAGGCCGACCACACCACGACGAGTGAGATCATCCGGGAAGCTTTACGCCGGTTCCTCGACGTGGCCTGACGTCTCGGCCGCAAGCGCAGATCACCTGATCTCGCGTGATAACGCCCCGATCCGTGAACCGAGCAGATCGGCACCTCGTGCTCGGGTCGAGTGAACTCAGATGTCCTGCGGAACTCCGAAGCCGTCGGGCTCCTCCTGGATGCCACTCCAACTAAGGAGCGCAACGGATCGGAGCCGGTGACCTCTTTGACGACCTTCCATATGTCGATGGCCGGATCGACCATGACGTAACCCTCGCCTCGGGATGACTCGTTGAATCCAACCATTGTGTCCAGTCCGAATTTGAGAACGATGTGGCTGGCGACGGCATGTGCGTCGCTCATTGATGGGACGAAGGCATAAACGGCTTCCGATGGTCGAATCCGCCGACGCTCTGACTCTGGCACCCGCCCAAATCTACGGATCTCTGCTGCTCGAGATGGCCTGATCCCGAGCGATAACGGTCCTCGAATGAACCCGCCCGAGATCGGCACTTCGTGCGCTCCTGCCTGAAGCCAGGTGCGACGCACCGGGACCTTCGGTTGCATAAGGCGCTGTGGAAGCTCGCTTTCGACCGATCGCGCACTAATAAAGCGAAAGAAGGATTACTTTACTAAGCTGACGGTCAGCTAAAGCCGCCTTCACGACACGTTCATGCAGCCAGACGCATTCACTTCCGACGACCGCGGGACCGTGCGGAGAACGCTCGAAGGATACTGGGCGTTCTTCCCGAATCCCCTTCCGCGCCGTCTCGACCTTCCTCAAGACACCGTGAAACTGCTTGAAGAGGCTTCCGGAGCGGTTCATCGACTCGGCGGTGTAGGACGGCTCCTGCCGAACCCGCATCTATTGATCGGCCCACACATCCGATTGGAGGCGGTGCTGAGTTCACGCATCGAGGGCACGAAGACCGACGTATCTCAGCTGCTCCGCTTTGAGGCGGGCCAAGTGCCCGGCGGTGAAGATGCGGACGATGCCCAGGAGGTCGGCAACTACGTCGTCGCTATGGAGCACGGTCTACGTAGGGCTGCTGAGGGGTTTCCCGTGTCTATACGACTGCTGCGCGAGATGCACGGTCTCCTCCTGTCGGGCGTGCGTGGCCAGCACCGCCGGCCCGGCGATCTCAGAGAGTCACCTGTCTGGATCGGAGGCAGCACACTCGACAACGCCGCATTCGTCCCACCCCCACCCGATGTCATGGGAGAAGCTCTGGCGGATCTGGAACGGTTCCTCCACGAGACGGACATGCCTCTAATGGTCCAACTGGCTCTAGCTCATTACCAGTTCGAGGCAATCCATCCTTTCCTCGACGGCAACGGTCGAATCGGCCGTCTCTTGATCCCGGTGGTGCTGGTGCTGCGGGGTGCATTGACTCAGCCCTTGCTCTACCTATCCGCCTACTTCGAGCAGTACCGAACCCAGTACTACGACCACCTATTGGCGATCAGTCAACAAGGCGACCTCACACCATGGATCGACTTCTTCCTGCGGGGGATCAGGCAACAAGCCCGAGACGCCGAGGAACGAACCGTCCGGCTGGTGGAACTTCAAACCAAGCTTCGTAGTGACCTTCTTGAGGAGGGCCGCCCCAACTCCGTCGTCCGCCTCGCCGAACACCTCTTCTCGGTTCCGATCGTGACGGCAGCTCGCGCCGAACACCTCCTCGACGTCACCAGACCCACCGCCCAAGCGGCAATCGACGCCCTAGTAGAGCGAGGAGAACTAGAGGAGACAACCGGGCGTGAGCGAAACCGGATCTACGAGGCGTCCCGAATCCTCGAAGCCGTCTACGGCAGCATCGAGACTCCGGACCCAGTCGGAAGTACTCAACTCGACCTCGGACTCCAATGAACTTGATCTGCATGGAGGAGCGCGCTCGTTCTTGGGCCGCATTTGGGCCGCAAGCGGTGTGAAAAGCCGCGAAACGACGCGAGATGCCGATAGGTCAAAAGGCCAGGTCAGGCGGCCTTTTTGCTCAAACCTCCAGGTGGTCAAAACCCCGTCTAACGGTTTTCAAAACCGTCTCCTTAGACCGCTCGGACACCCCTCCAGATGTCGAAACCCTCCGACGCTCAGGGTAATCAGCGGACACTGATGTCCCTGTTGTGTCTCAATCGGGTTCTGACCAGCAGCGCGATCGCAATGACGGCAGGCATCAACACATGAGCGACCGGGAAGTACATGTCATGGGGGGAGAAGATGAGCAATGCGATGAGCAGCCCGAGGTTGAAGACGACGGTGAGCCAGCCAATCACCCTCAATCCGAGCCCTCCAATCAGCCCCCACCCCGTTCCCGCCTGACCGAGGAAGGCCAGGACCACGTAGCCGATGATGAGCGCCCTCTGACCTGGTATGGCTCCTGCGCCGGCTGACGCCACCTCAACTACGACGATCAGGAATGCGCCGAACTTGAACAAGGAGGCCCCGACCTTTGCCGGTACGAAGCCAGCGGTTCCGCGGGTCAGCTCGGCGATCAGCCCCAGTCCGATCGCCGTCGCAACCGCGGAGGCAGCGATCAGGCTGCGCTCGAGGGCGTAGAGGCCAGACCCGTTCGACAACCTGGTTGCAGGACATGGACCCAGCCGCAACCCGATCGGATCTCGACAGCCAAACAGATAGAGTCCCGCGGCCATCAGAGCCACTCCCAACAAGAGGAAGCCAACCGTGAAACCGGCGATCGGTTCTAGTCGGCTCCTGTCCTGTCTCCGAGGCACGGTCCTCTCCCTTCGGCCTCCGGCGACCACTCATTCTCGTCCGATGAGCCCGACGAAGAACTCACATCTGTCGGGGCACGTCTGGAGACGCACTAGGTTGGGTCCATGGATGAGGTCATCGTGATGGACCATCTGAGACCGTTTGAACGACGCGTTCTCGACCTGCACGGCGAAGGCCTGGAGGTCGACGAGATCGCGGCGAAGTTCCGTCGAAGCCCAGCCTTCGTGGAGAGAGTGATCTCCTGGACGCGGATCCCGAGGAGCCGACCTCCGGTGCGGGAGCATCTGAGCCCGCTGGAGAGGCGGGTCTTGGACATGCGTACCGAGGGCCAGTCGCACGACGAGATCGCAACGAAGTTCCGCAAGGGTGAGCGGTTCATCCGCCAGGTCGAGGGTCTGGCCCACTTCAAGAAGGGTCTGAGTCTCCTCAGCCGGGACTGAGGTCCTATCTCTGCGAACCCAGGGTTGCCGAGCCCGCTCAGCGGGTTCTGTGGCCCTGAGAACGTCGGCGGTCGCCGGATTTGGTCACCCAGGGTTGCCGAGCCCGCTCAGCGGGTTCTGTGGCCCTGAGAACGCGTCAGAGCGATGCGGTTAGATGGCTACTGCCGGCCGAGTCGAGCGCGAAAGTTCCCCGAGTTTCTGAGACGACGTCCTCGGCTATCTCACGTCCGCGTGGGTGCATCTAGGTAATGCCCTTCGGGTGGCTGAGGGATGGTGATGTCATCTCCGAAGCTGGTGAAACCGTGGATGAAGCTTGCTTGGACTCCGACTCCATCTTGGTGGCCTCTGATTTCACAATCTGCTCTGACCAGGATCCTCCGAGCTAGATCGACCTACAGACGTGTAGTCGCCTCCATCTCGGTCAGGTCCAATAGGGTCGTTGGAAATGCCTGAGCAGGCGGAGGGGGAGGGATTCGAACCCTCGAGGAGGCGTCAGCCCCCTACGGCATTTCGAGTGCCGCGCACTAGACCGGACTATGCGACCCCTCCAGGTGCGTGATTCAGTTCGGTTGGCGGAGGGAGAGGGATTTGAACCCTCGAGGGGGCGCAAACCCCCAACGGCATTTCCAGTGCCGCGCACTAGACCGGACTATGCGATCCCTCCAAGAAGTCATTCAGTTGTCTCGCCCGGAGAAAGTCGCAAATGGCCCAACGGCGCCCTGCCCAATGGCCGCGCACTAGACCGGACTATGCGATCCCTCCAAAGCACCACGGCCAGACTGTGTTCCCTCCGGGAGTTCCCGTCCGACCTGACGGTCCCATAGAGGATAATCCCGGGCAGTGACTGCGCCCATTCCACACGAGGAGGCCATGCGGGCCGCCCTCGACCTGGCCCGAGAGGCCGGCGACGCCGGCGACGTGCCCATCGGGGCCGTGCTCCTCGACCAGGAGGGGGCCATCGTCGCCGCCGATCGGAACCGACGGGAGGAGCTTTCCGACGCCACCGCCCACGCCGAGATGCTGGTGCTCTCCCAGAGATCCCGGGAGATCGGCGACTGGCGTCTCACCGGGCACACCCTCGTAGTCACCCTTGAGCCATGCCCCATGTGCGCCGGGGCGGCGGTACTGGCCAGGTTGGACCACATCGTCTACGGCGCCGCCGATCTCAAGGCCGGGGCGGCCTGGTCGCTGTACAACATCCCCCAGGACCGACGGCTCAACCACCGAATCGAGCTCACAGAAGGGGTCCTGGCCGACGAATCCAGGGAGTTGCTGGAGTCGTTTTTCGCCTCAAAGCGCTGAGCCGGTGGTTTCGCCCCACGTCACCAGCGGGTACCTGCTGTCAGCATGGGACACGACCGCCACACGATGGCCGTATTCGCACCTGCCCTGTATCTGACCGTCACCGTCGAACTGAGCTCCTCCGGCAACGACGAGGTGCACATTCACCCGGCCGGCCAGGGCTTTTGGATCGCTCGCATGCTGAAGCATCTCGGCGAGCGTCCGCTGCTCTGCGGACCTCTCGGTGGCGAGTCGGGCCGGGTCATCCGTGGCCTGCTCGGCCAGTTCGGGATGGATGCCAGCATCGTCGACGTGGCCTATCGGAGCCCGGTAATCGTCAGTGACCGCCGCTCCGGGGACCGGGAACTGATCGCCCAATCACCGCCGGTCACCCTGGAGCGACACGAGATCGACGACATGTACGGGCGTCTTCTCGAAAAGGCGATGGGCTCGGAGCTCTGTGTCATCACGGGCCAGTCGGACGAGATCTTCCCGATCGACTTCTACCAGCGTCTCGGTCACGATCTCGAAGCCGGCGGGGTCAGGGTGGTGGCCGACCTCCACGGCCCGGAGCTGAAGGCGTTTCTCGAGGGCGGGCCCGTCGAGATCCTCAAGGTCAGCGATGAGGATCTGGCCGAGGACGGGTTGCTCGACGTGGAGGACAAGACGACCCATGTGCGCGCCCTGGAGTCGTTGGCCGAGGCGGGAGCGCGCTCGCTGGTTCTCTCCCGTCAGGACAAACCGGCGCTGATCCGTCTCAGGGACGGCTGGTTCGAGGCCCGCACCCCCGAGCTGCACCCCGCCGACCACCGGGGAGCCGGCGACTCCATGACCGCCGGGCTGGCCACCGGTCTCCGCCGGGGCATGACCGAGGAGGAGACCATCCGTCTCGCCTGCGCCGCCGGGGCGGCCAACGTGACCCGCCACGGTCTGGGAAGCGCCGACGAGGGGTTGATACCTGGTCTGGCGGAGAAGGTAGAGATCACACCGATCTCACCGGC
The DNA here is from genome assembly GCA_035706345.1 of Acidimicrobiia bacterium. Lineage (GTDB taxonomy): Bacteria > Actinomycetota > Acidimicrobiia > Spongiisociales > ZC4RG35 > JANQRA01. The sequence goes on along the minus strand of DASSVE010000128.1, from coordinate 378 downwards.
ACCCGTATGAGCGACCGACCAAGGGTGATCGTCACCAACGACGACGGGATCGGCTCGCCCGGGCTCGAGGCCTTGGTCGAGGCGATCGCCGACGACTTCGAAGTGATCGTCGCCGCCCCGGCCGCCGACATGTCGGGCTCAGGAACCGGCATCGGGAGATTCGACATCGAGACGGGTGTCGCGTTGACCCCGGTCGAGATGGAGCACACCTCTCAGGCGTACAGCATCGACGGGCCGCCCGGGCTGGCCGTGCTCGCTGCCGCCCTGGGCGCGTTCGGCCCGCTCCCGGCCATGGTGGTGTCCGGGCTCAACGCCGGCATCAACACCGGGCACTCGATCATCCACTCCGGAACGGTGGGCGCCGTCCTCACCGCGAAC
>DASSVE010000127.1:0-8427 GCA_035706345.1 Acidimicrobiia bacterium | reverse complement strand
CATCTGATTCCCCTACGGCGGCAGTGGTTAGAAGCTCTCGGAAACTATAGTTTTGGCCAGGCCGTACCCCTCATGGACAAAGACACGCTCGACTCACGGATCTCCGATCTCACTGCTTCTCTCGGTGACCGGACCCGTCGTGCCATCTACATCGCGGTGCGGGAATCGTCCGAGCCGATGACCACGTCCAAGGTGGCAGAGCTCTTCGACATCCACCCCAACGTCGCCCGTCACCACCTCGATCGCCTCGCCGAGGACGGATACCTCAAGGTGAGCCAGAACCGGCGCACCGGTGGTCCGGGCGCCGGCCGTCCGGCCAAGACCTACGAGCCGACCAACAAGGAAGTCAGCGTCCATTTCGCCCCCCGCCGCTTCGAGATGCTCACCGAGATGCTCTTCGAAGTGCTCGAGGAGGTGGCTCCGCCGAACGTCTCCAGCATCGCCGAGAAAGTGGGGCGTCAGTACGGGGAACGGCTGGCTGCCGAGATCGGTGCTCCTGACGAACCGGGGTACGACGAGGCGGTGCAGGCGGTGGCCAGTGCCATGACCGGTCTGGGGTTCTCAGTCGACCCGGATATCGACGGGCAGCGTCTCCTGACCTCCCATTGCCCCTTCGGCGACACCGCAGCGAGTCATCCCGAGGTCATCTGCTCTCTCGACCGCGGCATCGTCACGGGGCTGTTCGGCGCACTTTCGGTGCCATGCAACCCGGTGGTCATCCCCCACCGCAAGCAGGAAGAGAACTGCGTCATTCAGGTCCCGGTCACCATCGGCCAGAGCGCCTGAGGCTGGAACCTCCCGGTTGTCGCGTTTTCGCGACATTCGACCGGTCTTACGTCTGACACGGAATGGCCTGGTGGGCGGGCATCGTTAGTCTCGGAAGAAACCACTCTGAAAGGCCTGCAAATGTCGAACGATCCATTCGGCGCCCGAGCCACGCTGGAAACAGCCTTGGGCACCAGGGAGATCGCCCGTCTCGATGCCCTCGGCGACGTGGACCGACTCCCCTACTCCATCAAGGTGTTGTTGGAGTCCACTCTGCGCAACGTCGACGGTGTCCGGGTCACCGAGGACGATGTCCGTCGCATCGCGGCATACGACGCACGAAATGTCCCGGAGGGTGAGATTCCCTTCATCACAGGTCGTGTCGTCCTCCAGGACTTCACCGGTGTCCCCGCCGTGGTCGATCTGGCCGCAATGAGGGCCGCCATCGTCCGCATGACCGGGGACGAGGGGGCGGCTCAGAAGGTCAACCCGTTGATCCCTTCCGATCTTGTCATCGATCACTCGGTGCAGGTCGACGCCTTCGCCCGACCCGATGCGCTGATCATCAACTCGACCAAGGAGTTCGAGAGGAACCAGGAGCGCTACGAGTTCCTCAAGTGGGGCCAGTCGGCCTTCGCCAACTTCCGGGTGGTCCCTCCGGCGACGGGGATCGTCCATCAAGTGAACCTGGAGTATCTGGCCAAGGTGGTGTGGGACGACGGGGAGCATCTGTATCCCGACAGCCTCGTGGGCACCGACTCGCACACCACGATGATCAACGGTCTCGGAGTGGTCGGTTGGGGTGTCGGCGGGATCGAGGCCGAGGCGGCCATGGTCGGCCAGCCCATCTACATGCTCCTCCCCGAGGTGGTCGGTTTCCGGCTCACCGGGAAGCTGAAGGAAGGATCCACCGCCACCGACCTGGTGCTGCGGGTGACCGAGATGCTCCGTGAGCACGGTGTCGTGGACAAGTTCGTCGAGTTCCACGGTCCCGGTCTCGACGAGATGCCCGTGGCGAACCGGGCCACCATCGCCAACATGGCGCCCGAGTACGGGGCCACAGTCGGCTTCTTCCCCGTGGACGAACAGACCCTTCGGTATCTCCGTCTCACCGGGCGGGACGACAAGCTGATCGACACCGTCGAGCAGTACTACCGGGAACAAGGGATGTGGAGGGACGACTCCCGCCAGGTGATCTACAGCACCGAGTTGGAACTGGACATGTCCACGGTCGAGCCGTCGCTCGCCGGCCCCCGCCGCCCCCAGGACCGTGTCGCTCTCTCGGCGATGCAGGAGCAGTGGCGGAGCGACCTGGCCAACCTCTTCGGCACCAACGGAGGGGCCAGGATCTCAAATGTGGTCAGCTGGGAGGGAGAGGGTGGGGCCCCTGACGGCTTTCTCGACGCGCCTGCCGTCACCCTCGTGGAGTACGAGGGCCGCACCTTTACGATGCGCGACGGCCACGTGGTCATCGCCGCGATCACCTCGTGCACCAACACCTCGAACCCCGACGTGATGGTGGCGGCGGGCCTGGTGGCCCGAAGAGCACGGAAGCTGGGGCTGGAACGGCAGCCATGGGTGAAGAGCTCCCTGGCACCGGGGTCGAAGGTGGTGACCGAGTACCTCACCGAGTCCGGGCTGCTCGACGATCTCGACGCTCTCGGCTTCGGCGTCGTCGGCTACGGCTGCACGACCTGCATCGGCAACTCGGGCCCGCTTCCCGAGCCCATCTCGGAGGCGATCCACACACACGACCTGATCGCGGCCTCCGTCCTGTCGGGAAACCGGAACTTCGAAGGACGGATCTCACCCGACGTGCGCGCCAACTACCTCGCCTCGCCACCGCTGGTGGTCGCCTATGCGTTGACCGGCACCGTCGATTGGGACCCGATCGAGGAACCGATCGGCAAGGGCTCCGACGGACGGGACGTGTTCCTCAAGGACATCTGGCCCACCCAGGAGGAGATCGCCTCCATCGTGAGCGAGCACGTCCACCAGCGCCAGTTCATCGAGAGATACAGCGACGTGTTCACCGGATCGGAGGAGTGGCGTGCCATCTCGACACCCGAGTCCGACCTCTACGTGTGGAACCCGGAGTCGACCTACGTCCAGGAGCCGCCCTTCTTCGCGGACCTCACCCCGGAGGTGACCCCGATCGCACCGATCTCGGGGGCGAGGGTCCTCGTGAAACTCGGTGACTCCGTCACCACCGACCACATCAGCCCTGCCGGCGCGATCGCGATCGACTCACCGGCCGGCCAGTACCTCATCGAGCACGGTGTGCAACCGGCGATGTTCAACAGCTACGGGTCGAGACGTGGCAACGACCGGGTCATGACACGGGGCACATTCGCCAACATCAGGGTGCGCAACCAGCTGGCGCCGGGCACCGAAGGCCCCTGGACCACCGACTTCACGGACGGCAAGGTGAAGTCGATCTACGAAGCCTCGCTGTCCTACAAGGAGAGAGGGATCCCTCTCGTCGTCCTGGGCGGGAAGGACTACGGCATGGGGTCGTCGCGGGACTGGGCGGCCAAGGGTCCTTTCCTCCTCGGGGTCAAAGCGGTGATCACCGAGTCGTTCGAGCGGATCCACCGGTCGAATCTGGTGATGATGGGGGTGCTCCCCCTCAACTACATCGCCGGTCAAAACGCCGCATCACTGGGCCTGGACGGCACCGAGACCTACGACATTCGTGTCGACGACAGCCTCCAGCCCCGTCAGGTGGTGCCGGTGACGGCCACCCGGGGGGACGGATCGACCATCGAGTTCCAGACGGTGGCGAGGGTCGACACCCCGATCGAGGTCGAGTATCTCCGCAACGGTGGGATCCTCCACTACGTGCTCAGGAGGATGGCAGCTGACTGAAGAGAAGCCAGGACCGTTGCCCCGGCCCAGCCTGAGGCTGACCGGGGTGTTCGTCCTGGTCCTGGCGGTAGGTCTCGGCCTCGCCTGGGCCTTCGGCTCCAGTGACAGCGAGGTGGCTGCCCTGGGCGAACCGGCGCCCGACTTCGTCGCCGAAGTCATCGACGGGGGCTCTTTCCGATTGTCCGACCATCTCGGCGAGCCAGTGGTGATCAACTTCTGGGCCTCTTGGTGCGCCCCGTGCCGCACCGAGATCCCCGACATCTCGAAGTATGCCGAGGCCAATCCGGACGTCACAGTGGTCGGGATCGCGGTCGAGGACGCCGAGGAGCCGGCCCGCGAGTTCGCCACCGACGTGGGGGCGAGCTACCCACTGGCGCTGGGCACCGACGCCATCGAGGACGCCTACCCCCGCATCGGACTCCCGGTCACCTACGTGATCGATCCGGACGGCACGGTGGCAGAGGTGTTCAACGGCATCATCACCGGCGAGACCCTCACCGAAGCCCTCGGCTAGTCGGAGATCGACGAGCCCGGGGTATCACCGGCCGTTGCCTCGATGTACTCGAGATTGGGTCCGTCGACCATCTCGGCCTGGACCACGAGACGCTGGCGGGAGGAGAACTTCGGCTCGCACGTGGTCAAGGTCAGCCAACCGCCGCCGCGAGGATCGGCGACCCAGACATCGGTGGGCTCCACCACGAAGATGTCGCGCACCTCGTAAGTGTGGACTCCGATCCGGGTTCGAACCCGCACTTCGTCCCCCACTTTCAGCAGGTCCAGGTCGTGGAACGGTCTCCCGTAGGTCGTGCGATGCCCGGACAGGACCGCGTTCCCTGGCTGCCCGGGGAGAGGGGTGCTCGGCATGTGACCCGGGCCATTGGTCAGAGTCTCCCGATCGACCCCTTCATACACGACCACGTCCTCGACACCGATGGTCGGCATGGTGATGAACCCGAAGGGGATGCCTGCAGGCGCCGACTCCTCTCGATATCGATCGACCACATCATCTCCGACCGGAACCGGCTCGGAAAGCGGTTCCTCCTCGTCGGACAGGTCCGCCTCCAGTTGCTGGGCGGCCTCCTCTTGGACCCCGGCGTTGAACCAGTCGGTCACATAGAGCTGCCATCCCAGGTAGCCGAAGAGGAACACCCCGCACCAAACGAGGGTCCACCCGACAACCTGGATCCGATACCGCATCGACCGGGAGGCTAAATGTCGTGCGGCGGTATGACCCCTACACGTCTCAGCGGTCGCCCCAGTCCGGATCGCGCTTCTCCAGAAACGCAGTGATCCCCTCGCGTGCGTCCGGGGTCATCGCTATTTCGGTCAGACCACCTTGGAGCCGGTCGAGCGCCGTGTCGAAGTCGGCGTCGGCCATGGCGTGGAAGGCGTCCTTCCCCATCATGAGGGCTGTCGGGCTCGATCGGAGCAAAGCCTCGACCACCTCGTCGACTGCATCGTCCAGCTCCTCCCGACTCACCACCTTGCTCACCGCACCCAGTCTCTGAGCCTCCTCGGGGCCGATGAGCCGCCCGGTGAGCATCATCTCCAACACCGCCTTGCGGGGCATGGCCCGTATCAGGACCGCCGAGATCATCATGGGCCAGAGACCGACTGACACCTCACTGGTGCCGAGCTTGGCCCCCTCCACGCAGATGGTCACGTCACAGGCCACCGCCAGCCCGAGCCCACCGGCGAGGGCATGACCGTTCACCCGCGCCACCGTTGGCTTGCCGCCACGGATCATCGCCCGGAACAGGTCGGCCAGGTGGCCCCGGCTGTCATGACGGCCTATTGGGTCGTCGACGAATGAGCCTGAGAGATCACCACCGGCCGAGAAGGAGCGATCACCGGCGCCGGTGTAGACGAGTACTCCCACCTCGGGATCACGCATCGCCTCCTCCGTCCGCTCCCGCAGAGCGGCCATGACCTCTACCGACATCGGGTTGTGACGACCGGGGTCGTCGATGGTGATCGTGGCGCGACCACCGGTCACTTCATATCTAACGGTCATGGCTGCAATGTCCCGGGATGGGTGAGGACGATTACCGTCGGTTGTCCCATGTTATGGCTCGCGATCGTCGTCTTCCTGGCACTGGCCATCTCCGTCCTGCGCGGCGGCCGTCTGGTCAACCTCGGCGACATCGAGCTCAGGGCCTGGTGGCTGTTGTTCCTGGCGCTCGGTCTGCAGCTGGGCACCCGGTTCCTGCCCGACGCCTCCTGGTCGGAATGGGTCGGGTTGACCATGGTCCTCGTCTCCTTTGCCCTCCTGATGATCATGGTCCTGCTCAACCGCTCCAAGCCCGGGATGTGGCTGGCCGGTCTCGGTGTCCTGATGAATTTCGTGGTGATCGCCGCCAACGGGGGCATGCCCGTGCTCGCGGGAGCGGCCGAGGTCGCCAGCGGGTTCACCATCTCCGAGCCCGACCTCTCCGGGACTTTCAAGCACGTGGAACTCGACGAGACGTCGCATCTCACCTTCTTTGCCGACGTCATCCCGATACGGCTGGCCGGAATCGGTGAGGTCATCAGCCTGGGCGACATCTTCCTCGCCCTCGGGCTTGGTGTGTTCCTCGAGCACGAGTTGCGCCGGCCACGGCGCTATTTCAAACACGGCGCCCAGGCACAACCGGGCTCGGCGAGTCGGCCCTAGCGCGAGCTCGCCTTGACCCAGGTGGGCCTGAGAACACCCCGTGCCTCCAGGATGCGACGCAGGGACGCCACCACTTCGGGGGCGTACTCGTATGCCGCTCCGGCGTGGAGCTCCTCCAGCGCCGCCAGTGGTGACCGGCCGCTCTTGTGGACCTTCCAGTCATAGGCGGCCGAGACCTTGATGATGCGGGACACGATCGAGATCTCCGGGTCGTCTTGCTGCCCGGGCTTGCGGTAGGAGTCGTACTGATGCCGGACTTGCTCGGCCACCCTCTCCAGATAGGGCGACTCGGCGATGATCTCCGCACTCCAACGGGCCAGGTCGTCGTCGGTGTACCCGATCTTGAGGATCTGCGGCTCGCTCAGGCTCACCCGGCCGATGTCGTGCATCAGAGCGGCGTACTCGACATCGTCGACCTGTGACGGGCCGAGGCCCATCTCCTTCGCGATCGACGTGGCCAGATCCGTCGTGCGATCGGCATGTCCGTCGATGCCCAGACCGGAGACCTCAGGGATCCGGGCAAGGGCACGGATCGTCTGGCGGTATGTGGTCTTGGTCTCCTGGAACCGCTTGAAGGCAGTGTGGGCGAATGAGTACGGGAGGAGGGCGATGGGCAGGGCCCACCAGCCGATCGGGTTGAAGAGCTCGCCGAACAAGGCGCCCGTCAGAACCAGTCCCATGAACACGTTCAGATCGTGGAGGAGCGACCGGGCCAGGTAGCTCCTCGAGAGCTCACGGGGCCCGAGCACGAACAGGGCGCGGACCACAACCTCGACGGCCAGCCATGCCGACACGGCCACGGCGAACGGCCACAGGTCCTCCCATCCACCATCGAGATCCGCAAACAGACCCACCCGCATCGCTGAGTAGACGACGGCGTACACCACGTATCCGGCGAAGCTCCTCACCATGATCGGCAGGAGGTCGCGGTGGTCTTCGCCGCGCGAATGCCGGAAAGCCCACACCACGGCGAGACCGAGACCGAAGGCGGCGATCGAGCCGGCAGGCTCCTCCATGTCCAGGCCCGAGAAGACGAAGGGGATCGCGGCGGCGACGGCGAGACCCATGGTGAAGCGGTTCCCGGAGTCGGAGGTGGCCACGTTGAACATCGACCCGATGACCAGGGCGGCCGCCGCCACCAGGATGTAGAGGGAGTTGCCCCCTGCTTCGGAGGCGGCGTACGTACCGATCAGAGCAGACACCACCGGGAACAGCCATGAGGCGAATGCAAGGACCTTCGGGTGCCACCTAGCCACGGAGTGACAGCTCCGGTTCCTCGGCGAGACGGCGCGCCATCTCCTCGTCGTTGACATGCGGCGCACCCCAGCGACGCCCACTCTTCTGCAGGGCGCGTTCGAAGGCGTCGACAACCTCGGGATGGAACTGGGCGCCCGAGTTGCGTCGCAGCTCACCGAGGGCGTAACGCTGGGACAGCGCCATTCGGTAGGAACGTGCCGAGGTCATGGCGTCGAAAGCGTCGGCGACCGCCACGATGCAGGTCTCCAGACTCGGAGTCTCCCCTTCGGTGTGACCCCTTCCGCCGTAGCCGTTCCCGTCGTAGTGGCTGTGATGACCCGAGGCGATCTCCACCATCGGCTGGAGGAAGTCGACCTCGGCCAGGATCTCCTCGACCAGATGGGCATGTTGCTTCATCTGGGCGTACTCCTCGTCGTCGAGCCGGCCCCGCTTGCGGATCAACTCGGTCGGTACCGCCAACTTCCCGAGGTCGTGGATCAGGGCGGCCCACTTGACCCGTTCGATCTGAGTCCCGTTGAACCCGTACTCCTCGCAGATCATCTCGGCGAAATAGGCCACCCGCTCGGTGTGGCCGCGGGTGTACATGTCCTTGGCTTCCAGAGTCTTGACGAAACCTTTGATCGCCGAGATGTGGGACACCCGCAGCCGCGAGACCGCATACAGCGACATGTGCCCGATGCCGTACACCCCGATGATGAGGACCACGACCGCGTCGCGACCGGAAATGAGATAGGCGCCCCCTATGAGCCCGCCCAGCAAGCCCATCATGAACTGGCCGGCGAACAGCGTTCCGAGATGGGACCAGGGTTGGAGACGATCGAAGGGATACACCACCTGCACGGCCTGTCGGATGAGCAGGTTCTGAATTGCGGTGAAGACCAGCG
>DASSVE010000126.1:0-9454 GCA_035706345.1 Acidimicrobiia bacterium | reverse complement strand
TTCGTGTCCCGGGACACCAGCCAGATCCCGGGGATGGCCACCAGCATGCCGACCCACACCATCCAGCTGGGACGCTCGCCGAGCGCCGTCCCCACCAGCACCGGGAGGGTGGCCGCGCCGACTGCCGAGACCGGCGCCACCAGACCCATGCGGCCTCGGGCCAGACCGCGGAAGAGGAAGATGCTCCCGGTGGCCGAGCCGACACCCGCCAGCAGCGCCCATCCGAAATCGACGGCGGTGGGGCTTCCCGGCAGGAGCAGGCCGGCAGTGAACATGACGAGCGCTCCTGTGATCTGGCCGATCAGGACGATCTGCCACGAGGAATACCGGCGGGAACCAACACCGCCGACGAAGTCGGCAGACCCGTATGCGAGTGCTGAGGCGAGTGCGATGATGATTCCAGGGGTCATAGGGACGAACCTATGACTGATGCGGTCCATTCGGAAGATCCACTTCGAGCGCGTTTCAGTGGACCATTTGTGTACGATGGGACCGATGACGGTGGAGTGGGGACGCGACGGCCCCGATCTCCTGGTCGCGCTGGACCGTGACGCCGGGCCATTGGGTGTCCAGATCCAGGACCAGCTCCGAACCGCGATCCGGGATCGTCGGCTCGCCCCCGGCGAGCGTCTGCCCTCCACCCGACGGATGGCCGAGCTCCTCGGCGTCTCCAGGGGGACCGTGGTCGAGGTCTACGAGCAGTTGCTGGCCGAGGGGTACGTCGAGTCGGCAGTAGGCTCTGGGACACGGGTTGCGGCCATACCCGGCGGGTCGGCCCTCGAGACTGCGAAACCCGAGTCCGAGCCGGATCCCCCACCACCCTCGGCGCTCGTGGCCGACTTCGAATACGGCATTCCCGATCTCAACTCGGTGCCGCTGAGCGCTTGGAGCTGGGCGATCTCGGAGGCGACCCGGACCCTCCCCATCGTCGAGCTGGGGGACGAGGACCCGGCCGGGTCGGCACATCTTCGTGAGGTTGTCACCGCCTATCACCGTCGAGTTCGCTCCGGATGGGCGGTAGCCGAGAACGCAGTCATCGTCTCCGGGTTCCGCCAGGGTCTGGCCTTCGCCCTCGCCACCCTGGTGAGTCACGGGATCCGCCGCATAGCGCTCGAGGATCCCGGGCCACGGGAGCACGACCTCATCGCCCGCCGGGCCGGGATGGACGCCGTCCCGGTCCCGGTCGACCACCACGGGGTCGACGTGGATCGCCTGCGGGAAACCGGGGCACGCGCCGTCTTGCTGACCCCGGCTCACCAATGCCCGACCGGCGTCGTCCTCAGCGCGCCCCGTCGTCGTGAGCTCGTGGCCTGGGCGGACGAAGTGGACGGGGTGATCCTCGAGGACGACTACGACGCCGAATTCCGCTACGACCGACAGCCGGTCGGCTCGCTCCAGGGTCTCGACCCGGACCGGGTCATTGCCCTGGGATCGGTGAGCAAGACATTGGCACCGGCGATCCGGTTGGGATGGGTGCTGGCGCCTTCACGGTTCGGGCCGGGGATCGTCGAGGAGAAGCGTCTCAGCACCCGTGGCGCCCCCGGTCTCGACCAGGAGGCGTTGGCATTGCTCATGGAGACAGGCCGTTTCGACCGTCACCTGCGAAAGATGCGCGACATCTACCGATCCCGTCGGGACGTGCTGGCGGCCGAGGTGGAAGGGGTGTTCGGTCCCGGGCGCCTGGAAGGTCTGGCGGCCGGATGTCACGCCCTGCTCCGTCTTCCCGACGGAACGTCAGAGTCCAGGGTCGCGGCCACGGCAGCCACAATGGGGGTTCGGGTCAACGGGCTGGGACGCTACCGGTTCACTGCCGAGCCCGGGATCGAGCCGGAGCCACTGCCGCCGGCCCTCGTCATCGGGTTCGGGAATGTCACCGAGAGCCAGATCCGCCGCGGCCTCGGCATCCTCGCCGAGGCGGGCCAGGCCTCTTCCTGAGACGCGGCCGGCCCGATTCCCTAATATGCCCGCAGGCGAGCCGTCTCGCCCCACCTGCTGATCGGGTCCCCATGCGATCCGACGAGAGCGCGGGGAAAGGTGACTGGTGTCATCGGCGGTCGGAAGGACTTGACGATCGCATTGTCGACGTGTCGTCCCCGGTCCGGAGAGCATGGGTCTCCCACGGGGATGGCGCGCAGAGGAGACAATGATGACCCGTCAGAGGCAGCTCAAGTCCCAGATCCGCACCCGCATGGAGCGCACCGGTGAGAAGTACATGGTGGCGCGCCGGCATGTCCTCAATTCCCGTCCCAGCTCGGATTACGAGCTCCGGGGTGGTTTCGAGCCCGAGACCGCGGCGTGTGCCAACGCCTTCGCCAACCGCGGGATCGTCGATCCGGTCAGCGGCCGATCGATCTCCGAGGAACTCGTCCTGGGTGTCGCTGGTGGTCTCGGCGCCGGTTACATCTTGTGGGAGTTCAACGCCACCAAGGGCCACGAGCGCAAGCTGGCGACGCTCGGTTTCCGCAACCAGTGGCAGTACCCCGACCGCTGGTACGCCAAGGTGTGCGCCCGTCTCGGGGTGCCCGTGCAGATCCACGAGACCAGCGGCGTCGCCAAGGCCCGGGACCTTCTCGACCGAGCGCTCGACGATGGTATCCCGGCGATCGCCTGGGTTTCGGCGGCCGACCTGCCCTTCTGGCATCTTCCCGCCAGCCAGTCCGGATGGTGGGGCTACCCGATCGTCGTGTACGGCCGCGAGGGCGACCGGTACCTGGTCGACGACCGGAACCGGGGACGGCTCACGATCGGTGCCGAGGAGCTCGCCGAGGCCAGGTCGCGGATCCCCTCGTACAAGAACCGTCTCGTGGTCGCCGACGCTGCCGCCTCGGAGCTCGACGAGGAGCGACTGGTGTCCGCCGTGCACGACGGTCTCGAGGAGCAGGTGGCGCATCTGAGTGAGAAGTCGAACTCGTTCTCGCTGCCCACCTTCGACAAGTGGGCCAAGATGCTCACCGACACCAAGAACGCCAAGGCGTGGTCCGTGGTGTTCGCCGACGGAGCGGGCCTGGTCGAGGTGCTGGCGTCGCTGGTCGATCAGATCGAGGACCGAGGCCAGTTCGGGGGAACCCTGCGCAACCTGTACGCCGGGTTCCTCGACGAGGCCGCGTCGCTGGTCGACACCGATCTGTCAGAGGCCGCCGGTGCCTACCGGGTGGCGGCGGAGCGGTGGCTGGATGTGGCAGCGGTGTGCCGTTCGATGCCGGCCGTCGACGAGGCGGCCCGGCTTAGCCGGCTCCGGCGCGACGCCGTGGAGAAGGGCGATGCCGCTGACAAGGCGGCGCGGGAAGCGGCTGAAGGATTCGCGACGGTCTTCGAGTCGGCAGATCCGTTGGTTCCCGACGAGATGACCGACCTGTTCAATCAGATGGCTGATGCGGTCCGGGCAGTCTCACAGACCGAGAAGGAGGCCCTGCAGGCATTGCGGACTGCGATCAGCTGAGGAAGCTCGAGACTCAGAGGGCGCGCATGCGGTTGCCGCGAGCGTTGTGCTCGACCTCGGCGAGACCCAACGCCTCGAGGACCGGCGGGATGTAGTTGCCGACCCGGCCGCGCAGGCCTTTCTTGAGGCCGTACCAACCTCCGATCGGGTTGTCGGTGGAGCGCGCCCAGGCCTCGACGGTGCCCTCCTTGGCCGGCTTCTGCTCGTCGGCGTTGCCCAGCTCCACCCAGTCGCCGCGATCGGCGAGCATCTGGTGCAGGTCTTCGATGATGCGCAGGTCGTAGTGCAGGACGGTCTTGCCCACCGTGCACACCAGGATCGGCGGATCGTGATCCTCCTCCTTGTGCATCAGTATCTGCGAGCCGAGACTCGGTGTGTAGAGCACCCAGGGGTCGGCCGCGGTGCCGGTGCCGGTGAACTCCGCCTGTGCCATCATCACACCTCTCGGTCGGTAACGATTTGGTTACCATAGCGGATGGGCACAAGCAGTGTGAGAGAACGACGGAGATGACCGCGGCTTCCAATCCGGACCCATTCGCAGCCCTGGGCGACCCGCATCGGCGGGCGATCGTGGAGACACTTGCGGGTGGAGAGAAGTCCGTTCAGGAGCTCGCCGACGCGCTCCCCATCAGCAGACCGGCGGTCTCCCGGCATCTCCGGTTGCTCAAAGAGGCCGGTCTGGTGGCCGATCGCCCCGATGGTGTCAGGAGGCTCTACCGGCTGGACGATGCCGGGATCGCCGAGGCGCGCGCCTTCATGGAGGAGGTGTGGGGAACAGCGGCGGCACGGTTCAAGATCGCCGCCGAGAACACGGACCGGTCGTGACCGATCGGATCGTCGTCGAGTTCGAGGTGAGAACGCCGGTCGAGCACGCTTTCGAGATGTGGACGGAGCGGTGCGCTCTCTGGTGGCCGAGGTCCCACAGCATGAGCCAGTCCGACGGGTTCGAAGTGGTCTTCGAGCCCTTCGCCGGTGGTCGGATCCATGAGAGAGGCGCTGACGGCAGCGAGCACGAGTGGGGAGAGGTGATCGTCTGGGAACCGCCCAGGCGTCTCGAGTACTGGTGGCACATTTTCCTCGACCGGGATCGGGCGACCAGGGTCACGGTCACCTTCACACCGACTGACGACGGGACCACCGCGGTGCGTCTCGTGAACTCAGGATTCGAGGTCTTCGGGGACGCCGCTCCCGACCGGATCGAGAGGGTCGGGGGTGCCTGGCACGGGATCACCCAGCACTATCGGGACACCCTCGCCGCCGAGAGCAGCTGATCTACTGGGAGGCGCTCGCCACCCGGAGACCGAGGGCGATCAGGACCGCACCGCTGACGTACTCGAGCCGGCGGCGCACCGCGCTCCGGGCGAACCAGGCGCGGGCTCTGCCCACACCTGCGGCCAGTCCCAGATAGAGCCCGGTCTCCAGGATGATCTGGAACAGGGCGAGCACGGCCGTGGTGGCGAACAGGTTCCGGTCCGGGGGGACGAACTGGGGGTAGAAGGCGATCATGAACACCGCCGCCTTGGGGTTGGCCACCTGGACCGCCAGCCCCTCGCCGAAGGATCGTCCCCGATTGGGCGTAGGTGGCGCCGGAAGGGCGAGGTCGAGCTCGGCGGCCGCTCCCCGCTCACGACGCAGCGACCAGGCGTGCCGCCAGGACTGGATGCCCATGACCACCAGGACCACGGCACCGACCACCTTGAGCACCACGAACGCCACCTGGGACGCAGCCACGAGGGTGGCGAACCCGGCGGCGGCGGCGAGCGCCCACAGGTAGAGACCGGCCTCCAGCCCGAGCACGGTGGGGACGGCGGCCCGGTATCCGTGGAGGGCCGAGCGTCTCAGGATCAGGGCCATGGCAGGACCGGGCGAGGCCGAGATCAGCACGACCGCGATCAGAAAGGCGGGCAGGGAGGCGAGGTCCATCGGGCCGTGATGATATGACCCGTCTCAGCCGTACCCGACCGGGCACCCGCGACCGTTCTGGGCGTGTTTTCCGCGTCTATTGCACAGAACCACGCCCAGAACGGTGGGCGGGGCTCGTCTCACGTCCTTCCCCTATTCTTCGCTGGTGCCGACGTTCCTCTTCACCGACATCGAGGGAAGCACGCGTCTGTGGGAGGAGCACGGAGACGCCATGGCCACCGCACTGGCACGGCACGACCAGATCCTCCACGAGGCAGTCTCCGATGCCGGGGGAGAAGTCTTGAAGACCACCGGCGACGGCATGATCGCGGTGTTCGACTCATTACCCGGGACCCTCACCGCCGCCATCGAGGGACAGCAGGCGCTAGGCCGCGAGCCATGGGGGGAGACCGGTCCGATCCGGGTCCGAATGGGGATCCACAGCGGTGTCACCGAGAGTCGTGAGGGCGACTTCTTCGGACCGGCGATGAACCGGGCCGCCCGGATCATGGCGGCAGGGCACGGCGGCCAGGTGCTGGTGTCCGGAACAGCTGCCGACTCGGCGCCCCTGCCTGCCGGCGTGAGTCTGCGCGACCTGGGGATGCACCGGCTGAAGGACCTCACCGAGCCCGAGCATCTCTTCCAGGTGATGCACGAAGGGCTGCGCGCCGACTTCCCGGCCCCGAGGACCCTCGACGGGAGACCGCACAACCTCCCCCGGCAGACCACCGAATTCCTCGGCCGCGCCGCCGAACTGGAGGCGATCCACGTCATGCTGGGCTCGCCCACGACGCGGCTGCTGACGATCACCGGTCCGGGTGGAGCGGGGAAGACCCGCATCGCCCTCCAGGTCGCCGCCGAGGAGCTCGACAGCTTCCCGGACGGAGTCTTCTTCGTCGACCTCTCCGCAGTCCGTGACCCCGACGCCGTTTTCGACGTCATCGCCCAGACCCTCGACATCTCACTCTCCGGGGGCAGCGACGCCCTCGAGATGCTCGAAACCAGGTTGCGCGACGCCCGGATGATGCTGGTCCTGGACAACTTCGAGCAGGTGACCGCGGCCGCGGTCGGCCTCTCCGATCTCCTGCAACGTGCCCCCGGTCTCAAGGTCGTGGTGACCAGCCGGGAGACACTCCGGGTGCGGGCGGAGAAGGTGTACCCGGTGCCTCCTCTCTCCCTGGCCCGACCTCAGGATCCCCCCGCCGTCATCGCCGAGTCGGAGGCGGTGGCCCTGTTCGTCGACCGGGCCCGGGCGGTGAGGCCCGACTTCGCGATCACCGCCGAGAACGCATCGACCATCGCCGAGGTGTGTCTGCGTCTCGACGGGCTGCCCCTGGCCATCGAGCTCGCCGCGGCCCGTCTCAACGTGTTCAGCCCGTCCGACCTTCTCGACCGGCTCCGGGAGCGTCTCGACGTGCTCGGCGCAGGCGGTCGGGACCTGCCTGATCGACAACGCACCCTGTGGGGCGCCATCGGGTGGAGCTACGAGCTCTTGGATCAGACCGAGTGCGAGGTTTTCGAGCTGCTCTCGGTGTTCTCGACTTCGGATCTGCGAGCCATCGAGACCGTGGCCAGCGAGGCCCTCGGTTCGGTGAACGCCCTCGACACCTTGAGTTCGCTCGTGGACAAGAGTCTGGTGCGGACGATCAGCACCGATGGTTCCCAGCGTTTCTCGATGCTGCAGATGATCAAGGAGTTCGCTGCCTCGAAGCTGGCGGAGACCCCCGAGAGCGAGGAGGCGGTCCGTGACGCCCATGCCACCTACTTCTGTCGTCTGGCCGCGACCATGGCCGAACGGCTGCACGGCCCCGATCGGCAAACCGCCCTCCAGGAGCTCGGTGAGGAGATCGGAAACCTGAGGACCGCCTGGGAGCACTGGGTGGCGCAAGACGACGCCGCCCGGGTGATGGGGATGATCGAGGGGATGTGGGCTTTCCACGAGTCCAGGGGGTGGTACCGGGCGGCCATCGACCTGGCCGAAGAGGCGATCGGGGTGCTGGACCGGGCCGAGCCCACCCCCGAGCTCGCCGCCGATCAGCTGGGGCTGCGGATGAGCCTGGCCCGGGGAATGATGGCCCTGCGCGGCTATGGGCCGGAGACCGAGGAGGCATTCCGGCGCGCCATCGAGATGTCGGAGAACGTGGGCACCCCGGCACAGAGATTCCCGGTGCTGCGGGCCCTGGCCACGTATCACATGGGCATCGCCGACTTCGCCGGTGTCGCCGAACTGGGCCGTCAGCTTCTCGAGCTCGGCGAGGAGGCCGGCGACGAGTCGATGCTGATCGAGGGGCACTACGTCCACGGCACGGGGCTTGCCTTCACCGGCGACCTGGAGAATGGGCTGCCCCACGTCGAACGGGCCATCGAGATGTATGACCCCAAGGTCCACGACTCAGGGCGTTTCCGTCTCGGCCCGAACACCGGCGTTGTGGCACGCACTGCCTCGGGGCTGATCCTTTGGGACATGGGGGAGCTGCAGAAGGCCGTCGACCGGTTGACCGAGGCCCTGGAAGTCGCCCGACAGATGGGCCACCCCTACAGCATCTGCTACGGCCTGCACCACAACGGTCTCTTCGCGCTGTACCGCCACCATTTCGACGACGCCCTGGCCCGATCCCGGGAGCTGGCTCAAATCGCAGAGGAGAACGAGTATCTGGTGTGGGCGACACTGGCCGCGGTGGTCGAGGGTGTGGCTACCACCTTGCTGGGTGATCCGCAGTCCGGTCTCGGCATGACCGAGCGGGCCATAGAGCTGTACCAGGGTCTGACCGCCCCCCCGGTGTTCTGGTCCGACCTGCTCCGGCTGCGGGCCTGGGTCCATGGGGCGGCCGGGCAACCGGAGCGTGGTCTGGAGCTGATGGACGAGGCTCTCGCCCTCGTGGGTGGCGAGGAGGGGATGGCCGGCCTCGACTTCGCAGTCACCAAGGCAGAGCTCCTGCGCATGTTGTCGCCACCCGACTTCACCGGCGCCGAGCAGAGGTACCGGGCGTTGGTCGACGCGGCTGCCGCATCCGGGATGCGGTTCCTCCAGCTGCGGGGGCTGACCGGGTTGGTAGATGTGCGTCGTGCGCTGGGGATCATCCCCGACGGGAGCGATGAGCTGGCGGCTCTGCTCGAGACCTTCCCCGCAGAGCTCGAGGAGTACCACCTCGTGAGGGCGAGGGAGACCCTGGCGGGGCAATTCACGGCGTCGGGCTAGGTTCGATCAGACCCCGACGAAAGCGACCGCCATGACCAACAGGCAGATCCTCGACGACCTGCGCCAGCCCACCCGAGCCCTCGCCGAGCACATTCCTGACGTCTTCGAGGGTTACCGGCACATGAGCTCGGCGGTCTTCCGGGACGGGGCGCTCGATGCCAAGACCAAGGAGCTGATCGCCCTCGCCCTATCCGTCTCCAAGCAATGCGACGGCTGTATCGCCTCCCATGCCCGCTCGGCGGCGCGTCGGGGAGCCACGGCGCCCGAGGTGGCCGAGGCCTTGGGTGTCGCCATCGCCCTCAACGGCGGTCCGGGAAGCGTCCACGCCCCAAGGGCCTTCGCCGCCTTCGAGGAGTTCGCCAACCGCTCCGGCTCCGAGGAGCCGCAGGCATAGGAGCGGCCGAACCCGCCATACTCGGGGGGTGAACCGAGTTGTCGCGCACGGTGTCGAGGTCGTCTACGACCGCGCCGGATCCGGGGACCCGATCGTCCTTGCTCACGGAGGGGCCGTTGACGCCCGGTCCTGGATCTTTCAGGAGCCCCTCACCGACGAGTTCGATCTCATCGTCTGGGACGAGCCGGGGAATGGGCGCTCCGAGGATCTGGCACCCGGTTGGGGTCTCACCGACTCGGCGGAGGCCCTCGCCGGGTTGATCCAAGAACTCGAGGTGCAACCGGCCCATGTCGGCGGTCTCTCCTGGGGTGGGGTAGTCGCCCTCGAGCTCTACCGGCGTCACCCGGAGCTGGTCGGCACGCTGATCCTGGCCGGCAGCTACGCCGGGTGGAAGGGCTCGCTCCCCGGCGAGGAGGTGGCGGCGCGGGTCAGCGGTTTCGAACAATCCCTAGCCCATCCGGAGGAACGTGGCCAACCGTTCCCGGGTCTGTTCAAAGTCGACCCGCTGCCGCATGAGATC
>DASSVE010000125.1:0-13942 GCA_035706345.1 Acidimicrobiia bacterium | reverse complement strand
GGGAAGGGCGCCGCCGAGATCACGCTGCTGGCCGAGGACGCCGAGGAGGCGGCCGTTTGCGCCGGGCTGATCCCGGAGGAACGGCCCTTCCACCCTCATCTCACCCTCGCCCGGATCCGTCCCCCTGTCGATGTGCGTGGTCTCCTCGGCGAGGAGCTCGAGTTGAGCTGGCGCTGTGACCGGGTGGTGGTCTACCGGAGTCATCTCGGCCGGGGACCTGCCCGATACGAGCCCCTTGACTCGTTCCGTCTGGTCGGGTAAATCCCAAGAGTGCGAACACTTGTTCGGTACCATGACCGAGCCGAACTGAGATCTCCTCAATGACAGTTCTTGTCACAGGTCATCGATACGGTTCGCAGGGATGAGTCAGGAAGGACGCGAAGTGGAACGCGACAAAGCACTGGACATGGCGGTCAGCCAGATCGAGAGACAGTTCGGCAAGGGGGCCATCATGAGGATGGGCGAGGCCGCAATGCGCAAGGTGGAGGTGATCCCCACGGGGGCGCTGTCCCTGGATCTCGCCCTGGGTGTGGGTGGGGTCCCCCGGGGCCGTATCGTCGAGTTGTACGGGCCGGAGAGCTCGGGCAAGACCTCGCTGGCGTTGCACATCGTGGCCGAGGCGCAGCGCAACGGGGGCATCGCCGCCTTCATCGACGCCGAGCATGCTCTCGACCCGATCTACGCCAAGGCGATCGGTGTCGACGTCGACGAGCTGCTCATCTCCCAGCCGGATACGGGGGAGCAGGCTCTCGAGATCGCCGACATGCTGATCCGCTCCGGCGCTCTCGACGTCCTGGTCATCGACTCGGTGGCGGCGTTGGTGCCCCGCGCCGAGATCGAGGGCGAGATGGGTGACTCCCATGTCGGTCTCCAGGCCCGTCTGATGAGCCAGGCCCTGCGCAAGCTGGCCGGGACGCTGAACAAGTCGCGCACCACCGCCATCTTCATCAACCAGCTCAGGGAGAAGATAGGGGTCCTCTTCGGATCACCCGAGACCACCCCCGGTGGGCGTGCCCTCAAGTTCTACTCGTCGGTCCGTCTCGACATCCGGCGCATCGAGTCGATCAAGGACGGCACCGAGAACGTGGGCAACCGGGTCCGGGTCAAGGTGGCCAAGAACAAGATGGCCCCGCCGTTCCGGCTGGCCGAGTTCGACATCATGTTCGGGCACGGCATCTCCCGGGAGGGGAGTCTCCTCGACGTCGCCGTCGACCACGGTGTGGTCAAGAAGAGCGGTGCCTGGTTCACCTTCGACGACGACCAGCTCGGTCAGGGTCGGGAGAACGCCAAGAGATTCCTTCGGGAGAACCCGGAACTGGCCATGCAACTCCAGGCCAAGGTGTTCGAGGCGGTGGGTCTGTTCACCGATGACGACACCCCGGCTGAGGACGTCGAGGTGGTCGACGTGGAAGAGGCTGCCGCCGAGGAGTAGATCGCGAAACTTGGCACCACACCCTCCACGTGGGGTAGGATCGGCTTTCGACACACGAAAACCATCTTGAAACCAAACCGGAACCAACGAGACAATGTCAAAGGAGCACAAGACATCAGGGTGAGCTGATCCCTCTGACTGCACTTAGCTTTTCGTGTGCCGGGCCCGTATGGGTGCCGGCACATGTTGTCTTAGAGGCCCCCGGGGGAAGGGACCAAAATGAATGCTCAGGCGATATGGCTGGGAGTCCTCGGAATCGCCATCGGGCTGGGCTTCGGTTACCTCCTGGCGCGTCTTGCCATCGCAAAACGTCGTGAACGCGACGTCATAAACGCCGAGGACCTGGTCGCCAACGCCCGAATCGAGGCGCAGAAGATCCTGGCGACCGCCGAGAAGGAGGGTCGGGCCAACGCCGAGGCCTACCGGGAGAAGGAGGAGGAGGCACTGGCCCATCGTCGTCTCGAGTTGGGCAACCTCGAATCGCGGCTCGGCCAGAGGGAGGAGACGCTCGAGCAGAGGGCATCGAATCTCGCCCAGCGGGAGAAGCTGCTCATCGACCGCGAGGACGAGGTCACCAGGACCAGGGGCGATCTGGAGCGTCTCAAGGAGGAGGCCCGGCACCAGCTCGAGAAAGTCGCCGGGATCGATGTCGACGCCGCCAAGGCGGAACTGCTCACTCAGGTCGAGGACGAGGCCCGACGGGAGGCCATGATCCTGGTGCGCGACATGGAGGTCCGAGCCCGGGAGGAGGCGGACCGCCGCGCCCGACGCATTCTCGCCACCGCCATCCAACGACTGGCCGCCGAGGTGGTCACCGAGACCACCGTGTCGGTCATCGAGCTTCCCTCGGACGAGATGAAGGGCCGGATCATCGGCCGGGAAGGCCGGAACATCCGTCATCTCGAGTCCGTGACCGGCACGAGCCTGATCGTGGACGACACCCCCGAGGCGGTCTCGGTCAGCTCGTTCGACCCGGTGCGCCGCGAGGTGGCCCGGATCACCGTGGAGCGTCTCGTCGCCGACGGGCGCATCCACCCCGCCTCGATCGAGGAGGCCTACGAGAAGGCCAAGGACGAGGTGGAGCAGTCCATCCGAGACGCGGGGGAGTGGGCCCTCGTCGAGGTGGGTGTCTCCCGGATGCATCCCGAGCTGATCACGCTCATGGGCCGGCTCAAGTACCGATCGTCCTACGGCCAGAACGTCCTCAATCATCTGGTGGAGACGGCCAACATCGCCTCCATGCTCGCCTCCGAGCTCGGGGTCGACCCGGTGCCGGTGAAGCGGGCCGCCCTGCTCCACGACATCGGCAAGGCCGTCACCCATGAGGTGGAGGGATCGCATGCCCTGATCGGGGCCGAGATCGCGCGACGGTTCGACGAGGACCCGGCGGTGGTCCACGGCATCGAGGCCCATCACAACGAGGTCGAGCCCCGCACCGTACTGGCGGTGATCGTCCAGGCCGCCGACGCCGTGTCTGCGGCCCGGCCCGGCGCTCGCCGGGAGACTCTCGAGGGCTACGTGAAGCGTCTGGAGCGACTGGAGAGCATCGCCCTCGAGTTCCACGGCGTCGAGGAGGTGTTCGCCCTCCAGGCCGGTCGTGAGGTCAGGGTCGTGGTCGACCCCGGTGGCGTCTCCGATCTCGAAGCCAGAGAATTGTCTCGCCGGATCGCCCGTAAACTGGAGGAGGATCTCCAGTACCCCGGTCAGATCCAAGTGACCGTGATACGGGAGTTCCGCGCCACCGACTACGCACGCTGAACTCGAGCCACATGGCCCAGACCATCCCTCTCGCTGCGCCGACCGTCCGCGAACGGACCCGTCGTCCTGCCACCCGGGCGGGCAAGCGCTACTTCATTCGCACCTTCGGGTGCCAGATGAACGAGCATGACTCGGAGCGGATCGCCGGTCTGTTCGAGATGGACGGCATGGTGAGGACCGACGGCTACGACCGGGCCGACGTGGTCTACATCAACACCTGCACCATCCGGGCGAACGCGGACAACCGCATGTACGGCAATCTCGGCCAGCTCAAGGCGATCAAAGACGAGAACCCGTCGATGCTCCTGGTGGTGGGGGGGTGTGCCGCGCAGAAGGACCGCGACCTGGTCCGCCAGAAGGCGCCGTGGGTGGACGTGGTCATGGGGACCCACAACCTGGACCGGGTCCTCGATCTGCTCGACCACGCCGAGCAATGGGGGCCGATCACCGAGGTGGTCGACGAGCTGCAGGCGATGCCTTCCTCGCTGCCAGTGCGCCGCGAGCTCGCCCACTCGGCGTGGGTGACCATCCAGGTGGGCTGTAACAACACGTGCACGTTCTGCATCGTCCCCTCGGTGCGCGGCGTCGAGGTCTCACGCCGCCCGGGCGACATCGTGCGCGAGGTCGAGCGTCTTGCCGCCGAGGGTGTGGTCGAGGTCACGCTGCTCGGCCAGAACGTCGACACCTACGGACGCGACCTGGCGATAGACGGGAAGCGACGACCCATCTTCGCCGACCTGTTGCGACGGGTCGGGGAGGTGGACGGCATTCGCCGGGTCCGGTTCACGAGCCCGCACCCCAACGACTTTCGTGAGGACGTGGCCCGGGCCATGGCCGAGACCCCTGCGGTGTGCGAGCACCTGCACTTCCCGCTCCAGTCCGGCTCAGACCGCATCCTGTCCGCCATGCACCGCGGTTATCACCGTCGCAAGTACCTGGAGCGGCTGGCGATGGCTCGGGAGATCATCCCCGGTCTGGCCGTCTCCACGGACATCATCGTCGGATTTCCGGGTGAGACCGAAGAGGACTTCGAGCTCACCATGGAGGTGGTCGAGGAGGCCCGCTTCGACCAGGCCTTCATGTTCATCTTCTCCCCCCGCCCGGGGACCGCGGCCTCCTCGATGGTCGATCAGTTCGTCCCCGACGAGGTGATCCAGCAGCGTTTCCAGCGATTGGTGGAGACCCAGAACCGTATCTCGGCCGAGCGCAACGCCGAGATGGTCGGGTCGCGGGTCGAGGTCCTCACCGAGGGCCCGTCGAAGAAGGATCCCGACGTGGCCACGACCCGGACGCGCACCGGCAAGGTGGTCCACGTCAGCGGCCGACATGAGCCCGGGTCGTTCCTCGACGTACGGATCGACGCCGCCGCCACACACCATCTGGTGGGGACACCGGTCTGAGCCCACAGGTGCTGGCGGTGCTCGGGCCGACCGCCTCGGCCAAGACCAAGACCGCCGTCGAGATCGCCCTCCGCATCGGGGCCGAGATCATCTCGGTCGACTCGATGCAGGTCTACCGGGGCATGGACATCGGGACGGCCAAGCCCACCCTGATCGAGCGCAAGGGCGTGCTTCACCACATGATCGACATCGTCGACCCCGAGTACGACTTCTCGGTTGCCGAGTTCAGACGGATCGGCCGGGAGATCATCGAACGTTCCAGCGTGCCGCTCGTGATCGCCGGTGGCTCCGGTCTGCACTTTCGGGCCCTGGTCGACCCGATGAGCTTCGCCCCGACCGACGAGAACCTGAGGGCGGAGCTGGAGCAGCGACCTATCGAGGACTTGACCGCCGAGCTCACCCGGCTCGACCCGAAAGCCGGCCTCCACGTCGACCTGGCCAACCACCGCCGCGTGGTTCGTGCTCTCGAGATCACTCTGCTCAGCGGGGAGACGCCTTCGGCCCGGGCCGCCTCCGCCGAGGCCGAGGAGCTGAGGCGATACGTGCCCGAGATCGAGTTCCGGGCAGTCGGGATCGACCCGGGATCGGCGCTCGACGAGCGCATCGACCGCCGGCTCGAGGAGATGCGGGCAGGCGGGCTGCTGGAGGAAGTGGTTCGTCGGAAGGACCGGTTGGGGCGAACGGCCCGGGGTGCGGTCGGCTATCGGGAGCTGCTCGCCCACCTCGCCGGCGAGATCACGCTCGACGAGGCTTTTGAGGCCATCGCCCAGAACACCCGCAAGCTGGCCCGAAAACAGCGAACCTGGTTCCAACGGGATCCGAGGATTCAGTGGATACCCTGGATTGAAGACGACGAGACCAGGGTTGAACGGGCAATGGAGGTCCTGAGCTGAGGACGATCGAGTTCACCAAGATGCAGGGGCTGGGCAACGACTTCATAGTCATCGAAGGCCCGGCCACCCTCACCCCCGAGGAGATCGACGCCCTGTGCGATCGCCGGTTCGGGATCGGCGCCGACGGTGTGCTCGTGGTGACTCGCGGTGAGCCGATCACCATGGAGTACTGGAACGCCGACGGGAGCGCCGCCGAGATGTGTGGCAACGGTCTGCGATGTGTCGCCAGATTCGCATATGACCGCGGGTGGGCTCCGGGCCCGGACTTCCAGGTCGACACCCCGGTGGGTCTACGCGGTGTCCGGGTGCACGACGGCCTCGTCGAAGCGGAGCTGGGACCGGCGGTTCTCGACGGCCGCCGCGAGATCGACGGTCGGGAGTACCAGGTGGTCGATGTGGGCAACCCTCACGCCGTGACGTTCGTCGACGACCCCTCGGAGGTCGACGTGGTTGGGATCGGTACGGCGGCTCAGGGTGAGTTCGCCTCGGGGTCCAATGTCGAGTTCGCCACGCTGACCGACGACGGGATCACGATGCGGGTGTGGGAGCGCGGGGTCGGGGAGACCCTGGCCTGCGGGACGGGTATGGCAGCAGTCGCCGCCGTCGCCAACCGGATGTTCGAGGTGGAGAGCCCGGTGGCGGTCACCGTGCCCGGTGGTCAGGCGAGCATCGACCTGCGTGACGGGGTCGCCTGGATCATCGGCCCGGCCGAGTACTCGTTCAGGGGTAGCGTCGAAGCACGCTGACCACTTTCCCGATCAGCTCGACACCTTCGCTGAACACCATCGGCTCATACGCCGGGTTCTCCGAATGGAGATAGACCTTGCCACCCTTGCGCTGGAGACGCTTGATGGTCGCCTCCTCGCCGTTGACGAGACAGGCCACGATCTCGCCGTCCCGGGCGTCGGGCTGCTTCTTCACCGCCACCAGATCGCCTTCGTGGATCCCGGCGTCGATCATCGAATCACCCTTGACCTCGAGGAGGAACACGGGTCCGTCCCCGACCAGCTCGGTGGGCAGCGGCATGACTTCGGTCACGTCTTCGACTGCCAGGATCGGGGTGCCGGCGGCGACCCGGCCCAGGACGGGAACGTCACGGACCCGGCGGTCACGTGAGACGGCGGCTGTCGCCGACTGATCGTCGACGACGACGATGGCGCGCGGCTTGGACGGGTCCTTCTTGATCGCACCGGCCGCCACCAGCGAGGCGAGCTGGGCATGTACGGAGGAGGGCGAGCTCAGACCGACGGCCTCGCCGATCTCGCGCACCGAGGGCGGGTACCCCCGCTCCTCGACGATGGCCCTTATGTATTCGAGAACCTGTTGCTGTCTCTCTGTGAGCATCTGACTCCTCCTCGAACGGATGTTCGTATCCTAGCCCTCCCGATCTCGACCACCAAACATCTGTTCGGGATCTTGACATCGAACAATCGTTCGGTACAGTATCGAACGCACGTTCGGTAGGACCGAATGTCATCCAACAACCAAGCGGGCCCGATCAGGAGGGAGAGATGCAGACCACACGAAAACAGCTTTCCGTTCAGCTGTCCGTGCTCCTTGCAACCATCTGCATCGTCTTTCTCCTGATCGGAGGGGCCGCCGACGCAGAAGGGCCACCTGGTCCCGCTATCGAGCACGTCGTCCGCTCCGGCGACACCCTGTGGGCGATCGCATCAGAGCACGTTGGTGACGATGGGGATGTCCGTTTCCTGGTGGAGGCCATCAAGGAGCGCAGCGGGCTCGCCACCAGCGACCTCCAGGTGGGACAGGTTCTCCTGATCCCGCTGAACTGAGCGGAAATTCCCGTTTACCCTGGCGGGATGCTCTGCCCCGCCTGTGGCGACACCGAGATCAAGGTGATCGACTCGCGGCCCGCCGAGAACGGCGCCGCCATCCGGCGGCGTCGCGAGTGCGAGTCGTGCGGCCACCGTTTCACCACTTACGAGCGTCTCGAACCACAACTCGTGGTGCTGAAGCGGTCGGGGAAGCTGGAGCCGTTCTCGCCGCCGAAGCTGGCCTCCGGCATCTCGGCGGCACTGGCCGACCGCCCGGTGTCCGGGTCGGACGTCGAGAGCATGGTCGACGACCTGGAGGAGGCGGTGGCCGCCATGGGCCCGCAAGTGTCGTCGGAGGAGATCGGGCGGATGGTGCTCGACCGTCTCCGCGATCTCGACGAGGTCGCCTATCTCCGGTACGCCTCCGTGTACAAGGAGTTCCAGGGGGCGGCCGACTTCGAGCGGGAGATGGCCGAGCTGGAGTCCGCCGAGCAGTAGCTCAGATCCGCTCCGGATATCCGTCGATCTCCTCCATCACGGGCTCTTCGATCTCGACCGGCTCCACTTCGACGGGCGTCTTCAGAGGGTCGACCTCGATGACCCGTATCTCTCTACCTAGATCCATTGTTCCTCCTTCGTCCGACTCGTCTCGAGGAAGACACGTATCGCTCCCGGCTCCGGGCGGCCCGGTTCTCCGCGCCGCTCCAAAGTCCCGCCGGGATCCGAGAACAACTCCTCGATCGTCTCCGGGTCGTCTGTGAACAGGTGCCGGCCCGCCCCGTAGGCGACCAGCGATCGAACCCGGGCGGCGGCCGCCCGATAGCCCAGCTCGTGCTCGATCACCTTGCCGCTCATCGCCACCACCCCGAGCACACAGGCGTCGATCATCCCCGAGACCGCTCCCTCGCCGAACATGTCGAGGTACTTGACCGCGTAGATGCCACACGACGGCGGACCGCAGGAAGCGTTGGGATGGGGGAGGTCCTCGCCCGGGACGCGGCTCAGGCACTCGGCCTCCAGGCTCGGAGACGGCCAGGGCGCCTGATTGCCCCAGATCCGGTTGTCCCGGATCCTCCAGAACCGGAAGCCGGTGATGGGGGCGGGCGACCAGGCCTCACCGGTCTCCTCCCTGAGCCGATCGACCACTTCGTCGATCAGCAAGGCCCCGATCTGGGTGCTGCGGACGATCTCCTCGTCGATGGCGTCCAGTTCGCTCCGAACCTCGTCGACCATGGCCAGCAACTGGCTCAGCCGTCGAGACAGGGCGTCCGAACGGGCCTGTCTTCGCCTGATCGATCGTTCCAGGTCGGCAAGCGGCTCCAGTTCGGCCACGTGCGGGTAACGCTCACGGTAGGTTCGGAACAGACTCCATCGATTGTCTTCCGCGGGCCTCACCATGGGCCAAGACTACGACATCGAACATATGTTCGCTACTGGAAATTGTGCGCGTTTTCGCGCTCTCAGCGACCCAGGATCGAGCCCAGTGCGGTTCTGGTCTCGGCGATCCTGTCGGCCACCTGCGTCTGGACCTCGCCGAGGGCCCCATTCAGATCGAGGTCGATCGCGGCAAGACGATCGGCCATATCGGTGAGCACCGCCTGGGCAGATGCGGCGTTGTCCCCACGCAGGGCATCCACGTAGGAGCCGAGGATCGTGGTCAAGTCGGCTGAGAGGACATCGAGATCCTCGGTCACTTCGGGGAGGACTCCGCTGGGAAGAGCGGAGCGGACCTGATCGAACCCGAGCTGCCAGTCGCCGAACTGGCGGGCGGCCTCGTCGAGCTCGATCAGCTCGGGGTCGGTCTCCAATTGCGGCGCCACCAGGATGGGGGCCACGGCCGAGCGGTAGGCGATCGCGGTGCTCGCCAGCCGGATCCCGTCGAGGGCGGAGCGTGCCGCCTGGGCCGAGGCGTCCTGGATGCCGGAACGGGGGCCGCTGAGCTGACCCGAGGTCTCGAACAGAGCCCGGGCCTCCCGATCCAAACCGGCGAGGGACGTGGCCGGCTCCTCGGCGAGAAGCCCCTCGTTGAGCTGCTCTAAGGCGGGGAGGGCGGCCTGGACGCCGCGGGCGTGATCCATCAGCTCCGCCTCGACCCGGGCAGCTTCGGCCAGTGGCCGCTGGTAGAGCGAGTACCCGACTCCGGCTGCTGCAGCCACCAGTACCAGTACCGACACGACCACACCCCAGCGGACTTTGCGGTCCGTGATCCAGTCACTGACCTCGTCGGGACGCCGATCGGCCACAGCACTCGTCTCCGGCTGGGCGCGACGGGCGCGGGATCGGGAGGCGGACGGCGAATCGGACCAGACCCGGGTGGAGTTGGCGAAGCCGAGGCTCTCCATGGAGCTGAACCTGATCGGGCGATGCGGAGCGTGTCTCCCATGTTCGGCCCGCTTGATTGTCGAAGTCATGAGACTCTCGCTTACAGTCCGGTGACTCCGCCTGAAGCCCCAGAACCCATGCAGATTAAGTTCGTTCGCCTGGATAGGGAATTGCCGATTCCCACCAACGCTCATATCGGCGATGCCGCGGTCGATCTTCACTCCAGAATCGACGTGGTGCTGGGGCCGGGGGAGCGGGCCGCTGTGCCCACCGGGATCGCCGTCGCCATCCCTCACGGTTACGCCGGTCTGGTCCTGCCCCGATCAGGTCACGCTCACCGTCACGGGATCGGTGTGGTGAACGGCCCCGGTCTCATCGACTCGGGATACCGGGGGGAGATCAGTGTGATCCTCATCAACCATGGCGCCGACGAGGTGAAGTTCGTCCGTGGTGACCGGATCGCCCAGTTGTCCATCGTTCCCGTCCCCGAGGTGGAGTGGACCGAGGTGGACGAGCTCGACGACACCGAACGCGGGGCCGGCGGGTTCGGCTCCACGGGGCGCTAGCCCTTTGGGTTGGGGCCAACTCGGCGGTACACTGCACCATCCCTCGCGGAAGTAGCTCAGTTGGCTAGAGCGCAACCTTGCCAAGGTTGAGGTCGCGGGTTCGAATCCCGTCTTCCGCTCCAACGACGGTCGAACCGCCATCCGGCGACGTGGCCGAGTGGTTAGGCACGGGTCTGCAAAACCCGGTACACCGGTTCGATTCCGGTCGTCGCCTCTGACAACAGATTTGGGCCCTTAGCTCAGCCCGGTAGAGCGCTTGCTCGACACGCAAGAGGTCACTGGTTCAAGTCCAGTAGGGCCCACCACTTCGTCCAGATCTGCTCTCCCACGTTTGAGCCTCCCAGCCGCGCGGTATGGCGTGCGACGATGGAGGCCATGAGCAAACCTTTCCGATTCGGTGCAGTTGCGCCACTCATGCCAGATGTGGCGGCCTGGCGCGACCAGGTCCGTCGCCTCGCCGATCACGGCTACTCGACACTTCTGATGCCTGACGTTCCGAAGTGGCAACCAGCGCCCGCCCCGGCCTTGGCCTATGCGGCTGCCATTGCCGACGTGCGGGTGGGGACCTGGGTCTACGCCTCTCCCTTCCGGCCGGCGTGGAGCACCGCCTGGGAAGCACACTCGTTGTCAGTACTCACGGATGGCCGTTTCGAAATGGGCATCGGAACAGGACGACCCGGTATCGAGCACGAGTTGCGCGAGCGTGGCCTTCCCGTCAGCACACCCGCCGAACGGCTTTCACAGGTCCGCGAGGCGGTGATGTTGTTGCGGGAACTCGACGGTCCCGATCTGCACACGCCGGTGGTGATGGCCGTGCGGGGTCCGAAAGCACAGGCGATGGCCGCTGAGCTGGCGGACACTGTGAATTTCTCCTTGCTGCCGGGTGAGTCACGGGCCGTCGTGACCGAACTGGCCCACGACTTTCGGGCGATGAGCGACGTCGAGCTCGCCCTGCATGTGTCGGTGGTCGGCGAATTGGTCGCGCCGTTCATGGCACCGTCCGACACGGACCCGGAACTGCTGAGGGAAGTGGATTCGCTGGCCATCCTCCCGAGCGACCCATCCGCCGCCGCCGAAGAGATCCAGCGACGACGTGAGGAGATCGGGTTCTCCTACTTCGTCTTCGGCGCCGATTCCGCAGACACACTCGCCCCTGTCGTCGCCCAACTCACCGGCCAGTGAGCGGATCGTGTGCAGCCCGCCACCGCAGCGGTTGGCGGTTGCACACCATCACGAAACCGAAACTGACCGTTACCCTTCCCTCATGGGCAATCCCGCCTGTGACCTCGCCAGCACCTGTCTCAACTGCGGCCGGGTGATCAGCGGCGACCGCCGTCGGCCCTGCGAGCACTGCGGGAAGTCGCCCGATGGCGAGGACGCGAGTCCTCGGTCTGATCCCGACCGATAGGGTCTTTCGCCCCTACGACTCATAGTTCCTGAGAACTTGACTCAGGAACTATGAACCTCACGTTCCAGCGTCGAACCGATCTGGCACTGAGGGCGTTGCGCCGTCTCAGCGTCACTCCAGGGAGCATGCCCGGCGCCGAGCTCGCCACCGCATTGGGCACGACCACCGCATTCCTGCCACAGGTGATGTCACCTCTGGTGAGAGCAGGCTGGGTCGTCTCCGATCGGGGACCGGGGGGCGGATACCGGATCACCGACGAGGGTCGTTCCGTGTCCATCCTCGACGTCGTCGAGCGCACCGAAGGCCATCCCCCAAACGGCCGTTGCGTCCTGCGTGACGAGCCGTGCCCCGGTGAGCAGAGCTGCGGCATCCACCCGGTGTGGGCGGAGGCGCGCGGTGTCCTCATCGAAGGTCTCAGCCGAATACCAGCAGTCCCACAAGGAGCCACGAAATGACCCAGACCATCCGCCGTCCTCCCGATGAGGACACGACCAAGACGAGGGAAGTCCCCTCGCACCCTCATTACACGCTGGGCACCCTGATCGTCATCGGGGTGGTCGGAACGCTGGCCGCCATCGGGGTGGCCATTGCCGCGTTGATGATCACCGCCGGGCGCAACTCGGTCGACGACGAACTGGTCGCAGAGAAGGTCGACGCCCTGCTCGCCGAGGCCGAGCTGCCGGATGACCCAGCGGCCGACGTAATCCCCGCTCTGACACCGAAGGCCGAGCTGGCCCCGGTGCCGGCGGGCGAGGTCAACGTCGGCATCGCCCCCGAGATGCCGGCCCGAGCCGAGCGGACCACCCAAGCGATCGTCGACGTCACATTCGAAGTGGTGGAAGGCGTCAATGTCATCGACCCGGACAACGGGACCCAGGTCGAGACCTGGGGCTACCGGCTCGTCGACGGGCCTGACGGAACGGTGGTCGGGACACCCGGTCCGGTGATCCGAGCCCGGGTCGGAGACGTCCTCCGGTTTACCGTCATCAACCCCGAAACCAACAAGAACCCGCACAACGTCGACCTGCACGCGGTGACCGGGCCGGGCGGCGGCGCCGTTGATACGACAGTGTTGCCGGGGGAGACGCGCACCATCGAGGCGCGGCTGCTGTATCCGGGCTTCTTCATGTACCACTGCGCACACGGAGACGTCCCCACCCACATCTCCCGTGGCATGTACGGAGGGATCCTGGTCGACCCCGAGACCCCACTGCCCGAGGCCGCTCACGAGTGGTACATCGTCCAGTCCGAGTACTACACCACCGGCACCGAGGGCACGGTCGACCTCGATCGTGCGGCGGTCACCAACGAGACCCCCACGTACGTGGTCTTCAACGGGGCCAAGGGCGCCATCGCAGGTGACAACGCACTGCAGATGTCAGTGGGCGAAAGGGCACGCATCTACTTCGTGAATGCGGGTCTGAATCTGAGCTCCAACTTTCACCCGATCGGATCCCATTGGGATGCGGTCTACCCGGAGGCGGCGCTGCTCTCCGACCCGATCAGGGGCTCGCAGACCACGCTGGTCCCGGCGGGCGGAGGCACCGTGGTCGATCTGATCGGCCAGGTCCCCTCCACCATCGTGCTGGTGGACCATGCGCTGGCCCGGGCGTTCGACAAGGGTGCCATCGGGCAGATCGTGGTCAGCGGTGCGGAGAACCACGAGATCTTCGAGCCGCTCAGCGACGCCCCACCCATGGACGACGGCATGCATGGTGGCGGGGGCGGCGAGGAGCCGGCTCCAACCGGCGAGAACATCTCCATCGTCGCCGGCGCCTGGACCACCCAGGACATGGACTCACCGGACGAGTTCGCGGGCACTGAGGATCCGGCCGACTACTCGGTCAACGTCCTCACCATCAAGGCCGGGACCACGGTCACCTGGACCAACGACGATCCAGGGATGATCCACACGGTCACGGCGGCCGACGGGTCGTTCGACTCGGGGTTCCTGAATGAGGGCCAGACCTGGTCGTACACGTTCGAGGAGCCAGGCGAGTTCGAGTACTTCTGCACGCCTCACCCGTGGATGCGGGCCAAGGTCATCGTCGAGCCGTAGATACTTCTCACAGTGACGGGGCCGACCTAGATTGATTACTGGTCGGCCCCGGGTTCGCCCACAATCTCCCGGGTCCGGCCTACATAGCGGGCGCTACGGGACTTCTCGTAAGCCTCCCTTACCCCCCACATACGTGGAGTCCCGGCCCGCTTCGATTTTGTCAACACCGGGTTTCTTTATTCCTATGTGTCAGCGGCTCAGTTTTGTGCCATGATTGACCACATGGCGATGTCAAAAGAGCACAAAGCGGCACTGGCGCAGGGTCGTAAGGAAGCAAGGGCCCTCAAGGCCTATCTCAGCGCATGGGGTGGACGAAGACCCGGGCGCCC
>DASSVE010000124.1:0-26147 GCA_035706345.1 Acidimicrobiia bacterium | reverse complement strand
CGAGTCGGCAACGAGTGACCTGACGCTCCGTTCCGAAGATCGGGTGGGTTTCAACAGTTACCCAGCACGAAGAGAATTCGGCAGCTAACGCCGGAACGGCTAGCGCCGCGAGTACCAGCGGTGTTGCTATCAGTCGAGTTGCGCCTCGCAATCTGCCTCCCAAAGATCATCCGGGAATGCCCACAGACTGAAGAAGCGCCAACCGTCCATCCACCGGAGGACGTGGACATCGGTCGATGCGCCCTGCTGGAACCCTGACAGTGTCGTCTGGGTGTACACCACTGTGCAGTCCTCTGTTGCTCGGAGAATCTGTGTGTCTGAATATGCGATGTCTGATGGCATCGGCGCTCGATCGAACTCCATCGACT
The DNA here is from genome assembly GCA_035706345.1 of Acidimicrobiia bacterium. GTDB lineage: Bacteria > Actinomycetota > Acidimicrobiia > Spongiisociales > ZC4RG35 > JANQRA01. The sequence goes on along the minus strand of DASSVE010000124.1, from coordinate 25,779 downwards.
CGAATTGTCCGGTGCCAAGTCGAAGTTGATGTTCTGAAGCCACCACCTCACGAATCCGGTCTTCGTCCTGGTTGTAGATCCCTTCGAACCAGCCGAACCAGAGCTCACGCAGGATCGCTTCAGCCTCCTGGACGGTCTCCACGACGTGACTCCCGTCGCTCGTGGTCGAAGTACTACCGGGTTCTGTGGTCACGGTCGACGAGGGAGTGGTCGTGGAAGTGGTCGACGAGGGTGCGGCCAGAGTGTCGTCGGGGTCGTCCGGATCGGACCTCGGCCATAGCAGGAGGACTGCGATGGCGAGGCCGACAACGACCAGGGCCGCAATGACCCTTCTCATGGATCCGAACCTATTGCCCTCGGCGGCGATCAGGAAGCCCTGCGCGCTAGTACGCGAAAACCTGATCTCACCGTGCTCGGTACAGTTGGCGACGAAAGGAGGACGGCACAATGGCAACAGAGCTCGATACCGAAGTCAACGAGCGACACCCCGTCCGCTTCTTGATCAAGATGGCCGCTTTCCTGAGCGTGCTGTACTTCGTGGGCCGGTTCATCGCCCAGAAGAAGGACGAGTACGCCGGTCTCACCGAGTCAGAGGCACGCGAGAAGCTCGTGTCCACGATGGGCCCCCGGGTCGGTGAGGACACCGCTAACGAGATCGCCGATCAGGTGGTCCCGAAGCTCAAGGACCGCGGACTGATCAAGCGGGATCCGGTCGAAGCTGCGGCGGCTGACATCAAGGACGCGGCCAAGGATGTGAAGAACACGGCCAAGGACGTAGCCAAAGACGTCGAGGAGAAGGTTGGCGACAAGGCGGACAAGGTCACCGAGGCAGTCGATTCCATCGTCAAGGACTAGCGGTCACGCACCGTTGTGATCGGGGACTCTCCGTGTAGTCTGCGCGGGTCGCTTTCGAGGGAGAGTCTTGACATACGCAGGGAACTCGGCGCGGTCGGGCAACCGTGTCCTCATCACTCTCGTGGTGATCGCGATCCTGGTGGTCGCGATATGGGCAATGGCAGGCGGTTTCGACCAAATCCAGGTCGCCGATAACGAGACACCCATCGTCTCGGAATAATTGCATCGCGTCCCATCGGGCCTGTCCGTACGCTGGACACCGATGGGATTCACGGTCGAAAAGATCGATACCACGACCGCACCGGACTCGCTGTTGCGCGAGTTCGCCGCGTACTACGACATCATCGACGGCGAGGACATGCCCGGCGACCCGTCGATGCCTGTCGAGCAGCGCATCGCCCGGTGGCGACACGTCACCAACCGTTTCCCGCTGACCCGCTGGCTGCTGCGCGACGAGGATGGGATCGTCGGTTCGGCCGTTGTCGAGATGGACACCGAACAGAACCTGGACAACGGCTATGGCTTCGTGTCGGTGCGCCCCGACAAGAGGGGGCTGGGCTACGGGAGGGCATTGGCACAACCGATGGTCGAGCTGCTCGAAGAGCACGGGCGCTGGCGCTTCACCACCATGGTCAAGAAGGCAACGCCGACCGAGGACCTGGCTCGCGCTTGTGGTCTGGAACCCGCATATGAGGAGAAGCGAAGCCGGCTGGTGATTGCCGAACTCGATCTCGACCTGATGAGGTCGTGGGTGGAGCGTGCACAAGAGCGAGCCTCTGACTACGAGCTCGTCTACTACGAGTCACCGATACCGAACGAGATCCTCGAGCAGTTCTGCGAGCTGAACAGGGTGATGAACACCGCTCCACACGAGGACATCGAGATGGAGGACGAGGTCCTGACCCCGGAGGACTGGCGTGACATCGAGGCCCACTTCGTCGAGGCGAAGAACCAGCTCCACAACCTCATTGCCGTGTACAAGCCCACCGGGCAGTTCGCCGGCTACACCCAGATCCTGACCCAGGACCTACAGCCCGACCTGGCATGGCAAGAGGACACCGGTGTCGATCCGGCTCATCGCAATAGGGGTCTGGGTCGATGGCTGAAAGCCGCCATGATCCTCCGGATCGTCGACGAGTACCCGGCCGTGCAAAGGGTGGACACCCACAACGCCGGATCCAACGAGCCGATGCTCAACATCAATATCGCGATGGGGTTCAAGCCCATCCACACGGCCTACGCCTGGCAGGGCGAGCTCGCCGGGGTCCGAAAGGGCCTGAAGCTCTAGCGACCGGAGTCACGGATTCGGCGGCGACGCCGAGCGTGACGCCTTGTTGATCTTGATACCGTCGAGGACATGATTCGCGAGAGCCCTGGCGGCAACGAGATCGACCCCGTCGAGCTTCAGATGGGTTATCCACGCCGCCATCCCGATCGTCCCTGGATCATGGCCAACTTCGTGAGCACGATCGACGGGGCGGCCGTGGTCGACGGAGGCTCGACGGCCATCAACGATCGGGACGACATGAAGCTGTTCGGGGCGATGAGGGCGGCCGCCGATTTCATCCTCGTCGGGGCGGAAACGGTTCGGAAGGAGGACTATCGCCCGGTCACTCTCGACGAGCGGAGACGCGGGGCCAGGGTTGCCGCCGGTCTGGATCCGACGCCGCATCTGGTGATCGTCTCCAGGTCGTTGGGCCTCGACCCCGGTGCCCGGGTCTTCGGCGACCCCGAGCACCGGCCCACGATCCTCACGACCGATGACTGTGATCCGGAGCGCTACTCCGCCCTCTCCGAGGTCGCTGATGTGATCCGTCTCGAGGAGACCAGCCCGTCCGGGATCATCCACTATCTCCGCATGGCGCGGGTGGTCCTCTGCGAGGGCGGGCCCAGTCTGTGGGGCCAGTTCATCGCCGACGGTCTGGTTGACGAACAGGCGCTGACCGTGGCTCCGATGCTGGTTGCGGGCAAGGCGATGCGGATCAGCCGCGGTCCGGAGGCCGACCCACCCATCGAGATGAGGCTCGACCGCGTGCTGTACGGAGACCGCTCGCTCTTCCTCCGATACGTCCGAGCCTGATCACATCGCGTGTGCAAGCAGCCACCTCACCGGTGGCCAGGTGCCCACCCGATCGGCCCCTCACATCGCGTGTGCAACGAACTACCCCAGCGGTGGCAGGGTGCACACGATGTGGTGAGTCGGAGCCGGGTCGGGCCTAGACGAGACCCTTGAGGTCGATCTCGCAGGAGGGGTGGCGCAGTTTGGCCAGACCGCGCGCCTCGATCTGGCGGACCCGCTCCCGGGTGGCATTGACGACCTTGCCGACATCGGAGAGGGTCCACGGCTCGTCGCCGTCGAGCCCGAATCGAAGCCAGAGGACCTGCTGCTCCTCGTGATCCAGGTACCGGAGGGCCTCGATGAGCCGGTCCCGGCGCCACGCAGAGGCGGCCCGGTCCTCGGGATCGACCGCTTCCTCGTCCTGGACGAAATCCTGAAGCGAGGCGTCGCCGTCCTCACCGACCGGCCGGTCCAGCGAGACGGTCTCCGCCGGGGCCTCCAGGGCGGCCAGCACGCGCTCGGGGTCGAGACCTGAGGCTTCGGATATCTCCTCAAGGGTGGGGAGCCGATGGAACTGGTCGTGGAGACTCTGCTTGGTGTCGTGGACCGTCCGCACCACGTCGACCATGTGGACCGGGAGACGGATCGTGCGCCCGTTGTTCCCGAGACCGCGGGTGATGGCCTGTCTGATCCACCAGGTGGCGTATGTCGAGAATTTGAAGCCCTTGCGCCAGTCGAACTTCTCCACGGCACGGATGAGGCCGAGGTTGCCCTCTTGGATGAGATCGAGGAGATCGAGCCCGCGGCCGGTGTATCGCTTGGCTATCGAGATGACCAGACGGAGATTGGACCGGATGAAGCTCATCTTGGCTTCCTCGCCGGCGTTGACCGCCCGCATGAGCTTTATGCGCTCGGACGGCTCGTAATCACCGGATTCGAGGATGGCCTGGGCCTTCTTCCCCTGTTCCATGGCCCGGGCGAGGTGGACCTCGTCTTCGGCCGTCAGGAGCTCGTGCTCGGACACCTCGTCGAGATAGAGACCCACCGTGTCCGATGGGCTGGCCCCTCGATCGATCCTCGCTTGTCGGGCCTTTATGGCCTTCCCCAATTCGACTCCAGTCACCCCCTGTGGAAAACCTACTTAGCCTGGGTGAATCTGGCAACCCGAACCTGCTGATAGTTGGCCATCCCGGTAATCTGGCCGGACCGTGACCCGCCGAACCCAGTTTCGTCTGCTGGTTGCGTTCACCATCGTCTGGGCCGTATGGCTGGCCTGGTCCTTGCTCGGTCAGTCACATCCATACGAACTCCGTGTCCTGGACGATCTGGGCACCCCGATCGCATCGGCGGTGATCGACGTCAACGGGACTCAGGTGGGGACGACGGGCCAGGACGGCCGGGTCGATCTGACCTGGACACGGTCTACCCGTGAACTCGAGGTGAGTGCTCCCGGCCATGTCCCGCAGAGGCTGACTCTGCGCGACCCACCCGAGCCTCAGTTCGATGTCGTCCTCAAGGCAAGAGTCCTGCGTGGCCGGGTGGTCGATCTCGACGGTGAAGGTGTCGACTCGGTGACGGTGTCTGCGGGTGCGGGGGAAGCGGTTACCGACCAGGAGGGGTACTTCCTGATTCGTGGCGCCGAGGAGGGCACCATCCAGGTACATAGGCCGGCGTGGATCCCGACGACCTTCGAGTGGGACGGGGGCACAGGAGACGCGGTAGTCGAGATCGAGCCGTTCATCGCCCGGGCAGTCCACATCGACGGGCCCAGCATGCGCGACCGCTTCGAGGAGTTCGTAGACATGGCGGTGGAGACCGAGCTGAACGCTCTGATGATCGATCTCAAGGACGAGCACGGTCTCGTCTGGTACGACACCGAGGTGTCCACAGCCCACGAGGTGGGTGCCGCTCAGGAAGGATTCAGCCTCGCGTCCACCCTGGCTCGAGCCGAGGAGAACGATCTCTACGTGATCGGGCGGATCGTGCTGTTCAACGACCCGGTGGCTGCGGTGCAGATGCCGGAGATGGCTGTCTGGGATTCTGCCCTGAACGCCCCCTATCAGTCACGCGGCCAGTACTTCCTGGATCCCACGGATTCCAATGCCCGACAGTACGGCATGGACCTGGCAGTCGAGGCGTGCAAGGCGGGAGTCGACGAGATCCAGTTCGACTACGTGAGGTTCCCCGACGCCCGCAGCGAGGCGGCCATCTTCGACGGCGGGGTCAGTCCGGAGACGAGAGTCTCGACCATCTCTTCCTTGCTGACCGAGGCGGTGGAGACCCTGCGACCGCTGGGATGCGCGGTGGCCGCCGACGTCTTCGGGTACCTGACCACCGCATCGGACGATGGGGGCATCGGCCAACGTTGGGAGGACGTGGCATCGATCGTCGATGTCGTCTCACCGATGCTCTACCCATCCCATTTCCACCCCGAGTTCTACGGGTTCCCCTCCAACGATTTCCCCGGCCGGGTGGTCGACGAGGCCCTTGCCGACGGGATGGAGAGACTTCCCCGAGAGGTGGTGGTCCGCCCCTGGCTTCAGGATTTCGGATACGACACGGAGAAGGTGAGGGCACAGATCACGACAGCCGAGAAATACGGTCTGGGCTGGATGTTGTGGAACGCCGAGTCGATCGTCACCACCGACGCGTTGAGACCGGCCGAATAATTCGCACTAGCTGGATAGGTGAAATACGATCGGAAGATCCCTATCGGAGCGCTGTTTGTCCGCGTTTGATGCCGAAACACTGAGAAGAAGACAGGTTTCAGCCCCCGTCTGGCGGAGGGCTCAGATGGAGGCTGCCTTCGAGGTGTTCCAATCCCTGGAGGAGCCCACCGGGGCCGAGGAGGACTGGCGCTACGTCGAGTACGACTTGCCCTTCGCCTCACTCCAGGCGGTGGACGCTCCCGGCGAGGAGTTGGAGCCGACACCGTTCACCGAGGCCATCGGCGAGATCTCGGGTCGCGTGCTGATGGTCGACGGGCACGTGCTGGAAGCGGAGGCTGAGGGGCCAAGGCTGATTCGCATGGCCGATGCTCCCGAACAGGAGAGCGTGGTCCCGGTGGACCACAACAAGTTGGCCGCCGCCCACACCGCCTTCGCTGATGACGGGATTTACATCGACGTGCCCGACGGCATCGCGGTACGCCATCCCGTCGTGGTCGAAGTGCAGGGTGTGACCGAAGAGGCCGCCACGTTCCCCCACGTCCAGGTCTCGGTGGGGCGTAACGCCGAGATCGCAGTCCTCCTCGTCTATCGGAGTGCCGAGGGCAAGCGGCTGTTGATGGTCCCCGAGGTCGATCTGAGCGTCTCCGAAGGGGGCAATCTGCGCTTCGTCAGCTACCAGACCCTCGACCACGCCGCCTCGAATGTCGTCCACCAGCGGGTTCGTCTCGGCCGCGACGCCACTGCCCGGATCGGCGAGGTGGGTCTGGGCGCCGACCTGGGTCGTCTCGACCTGGGTGTGGCGCTGGAAGGCGACGGATGCTCCTCGGAGCTGGTAGGTCTCTACTTCGGGGAGGGGTCCCAGACCCTGGACTACCGGGTGGTGATCAACCACTCGGGGCGGAGCACGACCTCGGACGTCTTCCTCAAGGGCGCCCTCGAGGACGACGCCCAGAGTGTCTTCACCGGGCTGTTGCGCATCGAGAAGGACGCCCAGAAGACATCCACGTTCGAGACGAATCGCAACCTGGTGCTCTCGGAGAACGCCAAGGCGCACTCGGTGCCCAACCTCGAGATCCTCTGCGACGACGTGGTCTGCGGCCACGGTTCGTCGGTGGGCCCGCTGGAGGAGGAGCACCTCTACTACTTGCAGAGCCGGGGGTTGCGCCGGCAGCGAGCGGAGCGTCTCCTGATCCGTGGGTTCTTCACCGAGGTGATCGACCGGCTCCCCATCCACGGTCTTGCCGAACCTGTCTCGGACGAGGTGTTCCGCCGGTTCCTGCGTGCTCAGGAGACCGGGGGGAGGGCGGCGTGAAAGTCGAGATAACACCGCTCGACCAGCTTCCAAGGGGCCGAGGGGTACGGGTCACCATCGGCGAGCACCGCATCGCCATGTTCCGGATCGAGAACGACGTGTACGCAATCGGAGACCGTTGCTCGCACGCCGAAGCCTCCCTGTCCGAAGGGGAGGTCTGGGACAACACTGTCGAATGCCCCCGTCACGGCTCCGAGTTCGACCTGAAGACCGGGGAAGCGCTGAGTCTTCCGGCCACCCAGCCTGTGCCGGTCTACCCGGTTTCGATCGAGGACGGGATGGTGTACCTGGAACTGGAGGGCGTATGACACTGGCTCTAGAGGTCAGGGATCTCTCCGCCTCCATCGGCGGCAAGCAGATCCTGGACGGTCTCACCCTGCAGGTCCCCTTTGGCGAGATCCATGCCGTCATGGGGCCCAACGGCTCCGGCAAGTCGACCCTGTGTCACGTGCTCACCGGCAAGCGTGACTACGAGGTGACTTCCGGCATGGCCGCTGTCGGTGGTGAGGAGATCCTCTCACTCGAGGTCGACGAGCGTGCTCGTCTCGGTCTTCTCCAGAGCTTCCAGTATCCGACCGAGGTCCCGGGCGTGAGGCTGAGAGAGTTCATGGAGGAGGCTGCGGAGGAGCGTGGCATCGACCCGGACGAGGCGGCCGAGCGGATCGCCACGGAGGCTGCCCGCTTCGACCTGGAGCGTTTCCTCGACCGCTCGCTCAACGACGATCTCTCCGGCGGCGAGAAGAAGCGCTCGGAGATCTTCCAGATGGCGGTGCTTCGTCCCCGCATGGCCCTCCTCGACGAGGTCGACTCCGGTCTCGACATCGATGCGGTGCGTCAGGTGGCGGAGGCAGTCGAGTCGATGCGCTCACCGGACCTGGGTGTCCTGATCATCACCCACTACAGCCGCATCCTCAGGTATCTGACCCCGGACGTGATCCACGTCATGATCGACGGCAAGGTGGTCGATAGCGGGGGCCGCGAGCTGGCAGAGGAGCTGGAGGTGGGCGGTTACGAGGCGGTTCGGGAGCGTCTCGGTCTCGAGAAGCGCGACGAGGGGCTCGTGCGCAAGGCATCCGACTTCTTCACCGACACCCCCTTCGACGTCTGAATGGCGGGGAGACGAGCGGCGGCCGAGCGATGGCTGACCGAGCTGACCAATCTGCCCACCGCTTCCGGTCTCGAGCATCAAGTAGTCGACTGGGTCACCCGTTGGGTCTCCCGCAGGGACGATCTGAGACTCGAGCGCGACTCCGGTGGGAATCTCTTCATCACGCAACGGGCACGAAGCAGGAGGGCACCGGTGCTGGCGGTGGCGCACATGGACCACCCCGCCTTCGTCATCCTCGATTCCAACGGCGCCTTCGAGTTTCGCGGTGGCGTTGATGCGCCGTACTTCGAAGATGCGTCGATCCAGGTGATATCGCGTCCCGATGGCCCATCCGGTCGGGTGGTCTCCTACGACCCGGTCTCGAGCACAGGGATGGCCGAGTTCTGGGGTGAGGTCTCCTCGGACGACATCGCCATGTGGGCTTTCCCGGACACCAAGCAGTCTTCGGACCGGTTCCGCGCTCCAGCCTGTGACGACCTGGCCGGCGCCGCAGCGGCGCTGGCGGCTCTCGACCACTGTCGGGGTCGACCCGAGTTGGCTCACTTCGGAGTCATGCTGACCCGGGCCGAGGAGGTCGGACTCATCGGCGCCATCCACGCCGCCAAGCATCGGACCATCCCCGCGGACGCCCGTCTGCTGTCGATCGAGACCTCCCGGGAGTTGCCCAACGCCCGGATCGGCGACGGCCCCATCATCAGGATCGGAGATCGGGCCACCGTCTTCGACCGCGACCTGTCCAACAGGGTCTGCATCGCCGCCGAGGACGGGGAGATCAGACACCAGCGCAAGCTGATGGACGGTGGGGGATGCGAGGCAACCGCCTTTGGCACCTATGGCTATCGGGCCACCGGTCTCTGTCTCGCCCTGGGGAACTGGCACAACCGCGGCAACCTGGATCTCGTGGAACAGGGCGATGTCGAGGCGGCCGAGCCCATGCTCGAGGAGATCTCGACCGAGGACTTCCACGGCCTGGTCGACCTGCTTCTCGTGGCGGCCGCAGGGCTCGAAGGCGACGATCCGCGAGTGGGTTTGCTCGACCGGCTGTACGAATCAGGTCGCCATTACCTCGGGTAGCGTCATGGACATGGAGTACCGCATCGAGAAGGACTCGATGGGCGAGGTCGAGGTCCCGGCCGACGCCCTGTACGGCGCGTCGACGCAGCGTGCGGTGGACAACTTCCCGATTTCCGGTATCCGTTTCGGGAGGCGGTTCATCTGGGCGCTCGGTCTGCAAAAGGGAGCCTCCGCCGAGGTGGCCGCGAAGATGGGTCATCTCGATCCGGCCAAGGCCGAGGCGATCAGGAAGGCAGCCGACGAGGTGATGAGTGGCGACCTCGACGACCACTTCCCCCTGGACATCTTCCAGACGGGGTCAGCCACATCGACGAACACCAACGCCAACGAGGTCATCGCGGCCCGCGCCAACCAGATCCTCGGAGAAGGCAGGGTGCATCCCAACGACGACGTCAACTTCGGCCAGTCCTCGAACGACGTCATCCCAACCGCCATCCATGTGGCTGCGGTGGCGGCAATCCGGGAGGCCCTGCTGCCCGCTCTCGATCGTCTGGCCGGATCACTCGAGAGCAAGGCCACCGAATTCGCCGACGTGGTGAAGTCGGGGCGCACCCACCTGATGGACGCCACTCCGGTCACCTTGGGCCAGGAGTTCGGGGGTTACGCCACGCAGGTGCGGAAAGGGATCGGGAGGGTCGAGAAGGTGCTCCCGGAGCTCGAGGAACTGGCTTTGGGTGGCACCGCGGTGGGCACCGGGATCAATGCGCCCGAGGGTTATGCGGCCGCGGTCATCTCCCTCATGGCGAAACGGACCGGCTACCCGTTCCGCGAGGCCGATAACCATTTCGAGGCGCAGGGAGCCAAGGACGCCGCAGTGATGGCCTCTGGTGTGCTCAAGACCCTGGCAACCTCGTTGTTCAAGATCGCCAACGACATCCGGTTCCTCGGATCGGGACCCACGTCCGGTATCGCCGAGCTGAGGATCAAGGACCTCCAGCCGGGGTCGTCGATCATGCCCGGCAAGGTGAATCCGGTCATGTCCGAGATGATGATGATGGTCGCGGCCCAGGTGTTCGGTAACGACGTCACCGTGACTTGGGGCGGGGCCAACGGGAACTTCGAGCTCAATGTGATGATGCCGGTGATCGCCCACAATCTGCTGCAGTCGATCGAGTTGCTGGCCACGGCATCGAACACCTTCGCCGAGAAGTGCGTCGACGGTCTGGAGGCCAACGTGCTGAGAGCGCGTGAGCTCCTGGAGCGCAACGCCATCATCATCACCGCCCTCAACCCGCACATCGGCTACGACAACGGGGCCCGTATCGCCAAGAAGGCGTTGGCCACCGGCCGCTCGGTCCGGGATCTGGTCCTGGAGGAGGGTCTGATGAGCGAGGAGGAGCTGGACGCGGCCCTCGACCTCAAGGCAATGACCGAGGGCGGTTTGCGCTAGAGGGGTCTCCCCGCATTTGAGCCGTGTCCGGACCCCGTAAGTCGCGGGTATGGCTAGGTTGGCGCCGTGCGTTTGGTGATCCATTCAGCCGGGGTCAGACGTTGGGGACTTCTGTTCTTGATGGCCGCCGGCTTCTTTGCAGCAATGACCGCGGCCTCGGGTGCGGCCTGGGCCGACGGAGCCGACCCGGAGGACGAGATCCTCTTCTACCGGGCGACGGACGGCGCCTTCCGGTATTACGACATCAGATCCAACGGGGTCCTGAGTACGACCCTCCAAGGTGGCACGGGCTACTCGCTGGGTTGGGACTCGATCACCGCTCTCGACCTTGATGGCGGGGGGCAGGACGAGATCTTCTTCTACCGGTCGTCCGACGGCGCATTTCGCTATTACGACATGCGGCCCAACGGATCGCTGAGCAAGCTGCTCCAGGGAGGAACCGGCTATTCCAAGGGCTGGGACTCGATCACGGCGGTGGATCTGAACGGGGACGGCCGTGACGAGATGTTCTTCTACCGGTCCACAGACGGCGCGTATCGCTTCTACTCGATGAAGTCCAACGGAGCGTTGGGCCAACTCCTCTTGGGCGGCACGGGTTACTCTCTCGGGTGGGATTCGATCACGGCGGTGGACATCACCGGCGATGGCCGCGACGAGATGTTCTTCTACCGGTCCACCGACGGGGCCTTCCGCTACTACTCCCTGAGACCGGACGGGTCACTGCGCTCGCTGATCAAGAGCGGGACCACCTACTCCAAAGGGTGGAGCATCATCACCGCCATCGATCTAGACGAAGACTCGGCCGATGAGCTGCTGTTCTACCGAAATGACGGGACCTATCGCTTCTACAACGTCACCGCCGCCGGGAACCTGAGCACCCCGATACTCTCCGGCACCGGGTACTCGTCTAGCTGGACGACCATCGCCGCCATCAACCTCCAGGGAGATCTCCCCGTGGAGCGGGTGGCCCGGTTCACCACATTCTTCGACTGCTGCCAGCCCCGTGTCACCAACATCCGCACCATCGCCCGGGCCATCAACGGCGCCGTCGTGATGCCGGGGGAGACCTTCTCCGTCGATGCCTATGTTGGTCCTAGGACCACCTCCAAGGGGTACGTCCCTGCCCCGTACCTGGTGAACGGGCAGGGCCAGTGCTGCGCGGTTGGCGGCGGGGTGAGCCAGTTCGGAACCACGATCCACAATGCCGTCTTCTGGGGTGGATACGACCTCGTCGACTCGGCCCCGCACACCGGGTGGATCTCCCGATACCCGCTCGGGATAGAGGCCACGCTCGTCTACGGATCCATCGACTACAAGTTCAGGAACGACACCGTGACCCCGGTGACGATCCGCACGTCCAGCACCGGGACGTCGGTGACCGTCGAGCTGTGGGGCAACCAGGGTGGCTGGCAGATGAGCGGCTTCCACCCGATCGGGGCGCGTTCGTCGCGGATCAGTGTCATAGATCGGGGCGGGGCCGACGCCAAACGGGTCAGCGCCAGCGTGACCGGGTCTGCACCGGGTGTGGTTCGGATCGAGAGACGTCGCACCGGTGAGCCCAACGACGTCCGCTTCTGGCGCTACGTCAGCTAGACGTCGTCAGTCTGCTCCAGGGCCTCCAACAAGGTGTTCCAGGCGAGACTGGCGCACTTGATCCGCACCGGGTACTGACGCACACCCTGCAGGGCTTCGATGTCGCCCAGCACGGCTCCGGGACGTTCCGGGTCGAGACCGGTGTCCGAGGCTTCGTCGAGGGACATCATGGTGCGGAACCGCTGCACCAACTCGTCGATCTGCTCACGAGTCTTCCCCTTGATCGCCTCGGTCATCATCGATGCCGACGATTGGCTGATGGAGCACCCCTGTCCGGAGATCGCGACCTCGCTGACCACCCCATCGGAGAGAGCCACCTCGATGGTGATCTCGTCTCCACAGAGGGGATTAACCCCTTGAGCCGTGGCGTCGGGCGAGTCGAGACGACCCCGGTTCCTGGGGTTTCGATAGTGGTCGAGGATGACCTCGCGGTAGAGATCTTCGAGCGCCATGGCCTCAGCCAACACCGAACAGTTCGCCCGCCTTCCGGAGACCCCCGATCAGGGCGTCGATGTCAGCCTCCTCGTTGTACACGTAGAAGCTGGCTCGGGTCGTGGCCCCCACACCAAGCCGGCCCATCAAGGGCTTGGCGCAATGGTGTCCTGAGCGGACTGCGACACCGTGCTCGTCGAGGATGGTGGCCAGGTCGTGGGCATGGACCCCGTCCATGGTCATCGAGATGACCCCACCCCGGTCATTCAGGTCCTTGGGCCCCTGGATCTCGATGCCCGGGACATCGCCGAGACGCTCCAATGCGATGGCAGTCAGCTCCCGGTCGTGTTTCAGGATCACGTCCATCCCTATCGACTCCAGGTAGTCGATGGCGGCATGCAGCCCGACGGCCTCGATGATCGGTGGTGTTCCCGCCTCGAATCGATGCGGGATCTCCGCCCACGTCGATTCGTGCAGGGTCACGTCGGAGATCATCTCACCCCCGCCTTCGAACGGCTCCATCTCTTCGAGCGCGTCCCGGGCTCCCCAGAGCACCCCGATGCCGGTGGGGCCCAGCATCTTGTGGGAGGAAAAGGCGACGAAGTCCGCCCCCATGGCCTGCACGTCAGCCCCGGCATGTGGAACCAGCTGGGCTGCGTCGACCACGACCCGAGCCCCGTGTTCGTGTGCGCGTCGGGCGATCGTTGGGATGTCGGGCATCGTCCCCAGGACGTTCGACATCCCGGTGACCGCGACCACCTTCACGCCCGGGCCGAGTTTCGCGTCGAGACTCTCCATGTCGAGCCGGCCGTCGTCGGTGATGGCGATGTGGTCGAGCACCGCTCCCGTCCGCTTCGCCACCATCTGCCAGGGGACCAGGTTGGCGTGGTGCTCCATCTCGGTGGCGAGGATGCGGTCTCCCTCCCCGAGATTCTCCATTCCCCAACCAAAAGCCACCATGTTCAGGGCGGTGGTGGCCCCCCGGGTGAAGATGACACCGTCCGGAGTCGGTGCGTTGAGGAACCGGGCCACGCGGGCTCGGGCCGCCTCGTAAGCGTCGGTCGAGGCCACCGAGAGCTGGTAGGCGCCCCGATGGACGTTGGCGTAGGAGGTGCGGGCGAACCGATCCATGGCCTCCAGGACGGGGATCGGCTTCTGAGAAGATGCCCCCGAGTCGAGGAAGTGCACTCCTGAGTCGAGTACCGGGAAATCCGCCTTGAGGTGGGAGAGATCGGTCACGGCCTCAGCTCATCACACTCCGGAACGACTCGTAGCCCTCTTCCTCGAGCCTGGCTGCCAGCTCGGGTCCCCCCGATTCGAGGATCCGCCCATCCATGAAGATGTGGACCATATCCGGTGTGATGTAGTCGAGGAGCCGCTGGTAGTGGGTGATGATCAGAAAGCCCCGCTCCGGCGTGATCAGCTTGTTGACGCCGTCGGCGACTGTGCGAAGGGCGTCGATGTCGAGACCGGAGTCGGTCTCGTCCATGATGGCGAGCTCGGGCTGCAGGACAGCCATCTGCAACACCTCGTTCCGCTTGCGCTCACCACCCGAGAATCCCTCGTTGAGATAGCGGTCGGCGAACGAGGACTCCATGCCAAGCTCCTTCATGGCGTCCATGACTTTCAGACGTAGCTCCAGCACCGTCAGATTGGTCCCGGTCCGGTTGGAGAGAGCCTGGCGCAGGAATTGGATCACAGAGACGCCCGGGATCGCCTCGGGATGCTGAAAGGCAAGGAACATCCCGGCGGCGCCCCGGTCGGTGGGTGGTGCGGCGGTGATGTCCTCACCCCTGAATCGGACACTGCCCCGGGTCACCGTGTACGCCGGGTTGCCCATCAGGACGTTGGCCAGGGTCGACTTGCCCGAACCATTCGGGCCCATCAGGGCATGGATCTCGCCCCTATCGACCACCAGATCGACGCCTTTCAGGATTTCGTGATCGCCGGCGGAGGCGTGAAGGTCGATGATCTCGAGGAGAGGTGGAGACTGGGTCACGTGACCATGGTATTTCCCCTACCCCCATAGGGAAAATGGTGTCGGGACCTCACGTGACCTTCACCCAGACCGGAGCGGCGAGCCGATCGAGGTCGTCGATCGAGATCGGGAAGACGGTGGTCGGGGTCCCGGCGGCCGCCCACACCGGGTCGTTTCGGCGCAGCGCAGGGTCGGCGAAGACCCGGAGCTTTCGAGCATGTCCGAAGGGGGGCGTTCCGCCCGCGGCGAAGCCAGTGGCGTCCCGCACCTCCTGGAGCTCGGCCCGACGCGCCTTGTTGCCTCCGGCGGCCGCGGCCAAGGCGACGGTGTCCAATCTGAGGTCGCCGGGGACCAGGGCGACCACAGGCTCGTCGTCGACCACGAAAACCAGTGACTTCACGATCGCCGAGACCGGGCATCCGATGGCCTGGGCGGCGTCCTCGGCGGTCTTGGTCCCTTCCGGGAACTCCCGGATCTCGGTGTCGAGCTCGACCGACTCCAGGAGACGCTGGCTGGCCTTGGGCAGGTCAGGCTTGACGGACAATGGAGACCGTTTCCTTCATCCCGTCCAGATCGTCGAGAGCGAGCCACTGGACGTAGATGCGCTCGACGCCGGCCTCTTCCAGCGCAGCCACCGTCTCGGCAACCCGGCTGGGAGTGCCCACCAACAAGCCGTTGTCGATGTAACGCTTCTCCAGGTCCTCGGGTGAGACACCCCGACGCGCTGCAGCGGCGCCGAGGCGGTCCCGGTACTCGTCATCGGTTCCCCCCACCAGCGCCGGCCCCATGACGGTCGCTTCAACTGGCCGATCCCCGGCTGCCTCCCTCATCACCGCGATCTTGGCCCTCGCCTCCTCGGCGGGACAGAGGAAGATGTTGTACTCGTCGGCCCTGGTCCCGGCCAGCGTCGGGGTCCTGCGGGCACCGCTGCCGCCGATGATGGTCCGGATACCCGTCGGCTTCGGCTTCACGTCGGCGTCGATGGAGTAGAACTCGCCGTGATACACAGCCCGGTCCTCACCGAAGGCGGCTTCCAGATAGTCGAGGGCTTCCTCGAACCGGCGCCAGCGCTCCGGCCAGTCGGGAAACGGGATCCCGAACGCCTTGTGCTCGAGCTCCATCCAGCCGGTTCCGACGCCCAGGTCGAGCCGGCCACCGGACATCTGGTCGATGGTGGCGGCGTTCTTGGCGATGACGGCCGGATGTCGGAAGGTGATCGGGGTCACAAGGACACAGAGCCGGATCGTCTCGGTCTCCCGGGCCAGACCGGCGAGCACCGCGAAGGCGTCGGTGGCGTCGGGTGTCGGGGTGGCCGAGGAGAGGTAGTGGTCACATCGGGCGAAGGAGACCAGACCTTCGGATTCGGCCCACCGGGCTGCATCCAGTTGTTGCTGATAGGTGCCGCCCAGATGCGGCTCGGTCATCAGAGAGAACTTCACGAAGTCCGACCCTAACGCCCCATGTAGGCGTCCATGACCAGGTCGAACCGGCTCACGTCCTCGTCCGGCACGAACACCTGGGCGTAGAAGCGGGAGCACCCTGCCTCCTTCAAGGCGGCCACCATTTCCCCAGGCTTCGAGCCCGATCCGTGGGGATAGCCGCGTTTGTCCCAGGCCTCCTCGATGTATTCGGGGCTGCGGCCGACCCGCTCCGCCATCGTCTCCAGCATGGAGCGATAGTCGGACTCCTTCAGCGCCGCCACGCCCGGTCCGGCGGTCGACCACTTGATGTCGTCCGGATCACGTCCCAACTCGGTGGCGAGAGCCCGCGTGGCCTCCCTGATCTCCCGATAGGCGTGCGGTGGGCGGACGTAGAGGTTGTACTCGTCGGCATACATGGCGGCGATGCGACGCGCTCTGGGGCCGCCGTCTCCACCACCCATCAGCCGCAGCCGGATCGGGTGGGGATGGGGATCGAAGTCGGCCAGACGGAAGTGCCTGCCCTGGAATCCCTTGGGGCCGGGCGTTATCGCCGCCCTCAAATAACCCATGGTCTCCTCGTACATCTCCATGCGTGTGGCCAGGTCGGGATAGGGGATCCCGAACACCTCGAACTCCTCTTCGAGCCAACCGGCGCCCAGCCCCAGCGTGAACCGACCCCCGGAGATCTCATCGATGGTGACGCCCATCTTGAGGAACACCGCGGGATGCCTGAACGTCACCGGCGAGACCATCGAGACCAGGTCGATGTCGCTCGTGGTGACGGCGAGTGCGGCGATGTGGGTGAGGTGGTCCCAGGCCGGTGCCTCGAGATCGTCACCCCGCTGCAGGTAGTGGTCCGGGAGAGCGATTGCCGCCAGACCCCGCTCCTCGGCCCAACGGCCACTGGCGGCGACGAAGTCCCAGGTGCCGCGGACCTGGATGCCGAACTCCATCAAGCACCCGTCAGGGCGTCGGCGAGCAGACCGCGGGCGTGGAGGGCGACGTCGAAGTCCGGGTCCACGATCTGATGCAGAGTGATCCCGTTCAGCGAGATCACCAGGGTCTCGGCGCGCCGCGCCGCCTCATCGGGGCTCATCTCGGGGCGCTCTCGGGCCAGGGCGGCCTCGAAGCGGGAGACCCGGCCCTCGTGGTGACGGAGCATCCGACCCCTGATCTCCTCGTTGTTGCCGCTGCCGGCCACCGCGATGCGGACGTAGACGGTGGCGAGATCCCGCTCGGTGGTGACGAAACGGATGTAGGCCTCGATGAGGTCGGCCACGGAGTCGGGGCCCTTGTGCTCCGGGTCCGGATCGACCGCGTCGATCGCGGCTCGGACCACCGACAGGATCGCCTGCTCTTTCGAGTCGAACAGGTTGTAGAAGCTGCCGGGGAGCACGCCGGCCTGCTCACAGATCGCCTTGATGGTGGTGCCGTCCAGGCCTGCGTCGGCGATGAGACGACGGGTGGCGGTGAGAATCTTCTCCCGGGTCTCCAGACCTGCCTTGTACCGCATCGGGTTCACGCTAGCGACACCTCGAGAAGGACCCCTTATCTTGAGCGTTGACTCAAATTAGAGTGTATGTTCAAGGGAACTGTCAGGTCTACCAGGGTGGAAAGATGAGCCATTACCGGTCCAATCTCCGTGACATCGAGTTCAACCTCTTCGAGGTGAACCGAATCCAGGACTATCTGGGAAAGGACCCGTGGGACCTGGAGCAAGAGACGGTCGAGGACGTCCTCGTCGAGATCGAGCGTCTCGCCCGCGAGGACTACGCAGCCTCGTACCAGGACCAGGATCGCATCCCGCTGGAGCTCGTCGACGGCGAGGTGACCCTTCCCGAGTCCGTGAAGGCCAGTGTGCGCGCCTTCAAGGAAGGTGGGTGGGATCGATTCGGTCTGCCACAGGAGATGGGCGGGACCCCGGTGCCCCCGTCACTCATGTGGGCCGTCTCCGAGATGCTGCTCGCCGCCAACACCACCGCCCAGTTCTACGCCGGCGGCAACCTGTTCGCCCGGGTCCTCTTCGAGGAGGGCACCGAGGAGCAGAAGGAGTTCGCCAAGCTCTGGGTGGAGAAGGGGTGGGCCGGGACCATGGTCCTCACGGAGCCGGATGCCGGATCTGATGTCGGGGCCGGCACCACCAAGGCCATCGACCAGGGCGACGGGACCTGGCACATCGAAGGCGTAAAGCGCTTCATCACCGGTGGCGAGCACGACGCCGCGGAGAACATCATCCACCTCGTCCTCGCCCGACCCGAAGGGGCGGGGCCCGGCACCAAGGGACTGTCGCTCTTCATGGTCCCGAAGTACCTGGTGAACCCGGATGGCTCGCTGGGGGATCGCAACGGTGTCGTCGCCACCAACATCGAGAAGAAGATGGGTCTGAAGGGCTCGACCACCTGTGAGCTCACCTTCGGGATGGATCGGCCGGCGGTGGGATACCTCGTCGGTGATCGGCACGACGGGATCCGGCAGATGTTCCGCGTGATCGAGTACGCCCGCATGATGATCGGCACCAAGGCGATGGGCACCCTGAGCACCGGATACCTGAACGCCCTCGAATACGCCAAGAATCGCAAGCAGGGAGCGGATCTGACCCAGGCGACCGACAAGACCGCACCGCGGGTCCCGATCATCCGGCATCCCGACGTCCGGCGCATGCTGATGACCCAGAAGGCTCACGTCGAGGGTCTGAGAGCACTAGTGCTCTACGCGGCCTGGGTCCAGGACCAGGTCGTGCTGAACCCGGACGACGATCGCTGGGAGCGACGCAACGACCTCCTCCTTCCTCTGGTCAAGGGGTACTCGTCCGAGAAGGCATACGAGTTGCTCTCGATGGCTCTCCAGGTGTTCGGCGGCTCGGGCTACACGATGGACTACCCGCTCGAGCAGTACATCAGGGACGCCCGCATCGACACCATCTACGAGGGGACGACCGGCATCCAGGCGATGGACCTGTTCTTCCGGAAGATCGTCCGTGATCAGGGTGCGACTCTGGCCGATTTGGCCAGCGAGATCGTCGAGTTCGTCAAGGGCGGTGGAGACGCCGACCCTCTCGCCGAGGAGCGGGAGGTGTTGGGCAAGATGCTCGACGACACCCAGGCGC
Organism: Acidimicrobiia bacterium; assembly: GCA_035706345.1. Lineage (GTDB taxonomy): Bacteria > Actinomycetota > Acidimicrobiia > Spongiisociales > ZC4RG35 > JANQRA01. The sequence continues at coordinate 6,782 of DASSVE010000124.1, read as the reverse complement.
ACCTGGGGTCGATGGTGGAGCGTCTCATGGCCTCGGCGTCCGGTGAGAAGGAAGAGATCTACAAGGTCGGTCTGCACACCAACGGCCTCCTCGACTCCATCTCGGAGACCGTGATCGCCTGGCTGATGCTGCGTCACGCCGAGATCGCCGCCGCCAAGACCGGGGAAGACCCCTTCTACCTGGGCAAGGTCGAGTCGGCCCGCTGGTTCGTCCGCCACGTGGCCCCCAAAGCCACCACCCGCCGCTCGTCCGCCGAGGCCGAGACGGGCCGCCTGATGACCCTCCCACTGGAGGCCTTCTGACTTCCTAATGCTGGAGATCCGAAATACCGGCTCTCCGCCGCGCGGAAGCACGGGACGGGAGTCGTCGGTCGGGAACCATCAGGGCCTCCATAGCATCGAAAGCCCATGAAGAAGTTCACTCTGCTGATCGTCCTTGGTCTCGCCCTGGTGGCATGTGGCACCGATGGGGGTGACCCGGAAGGGGTGGCCGAACTGCCCGGAGAGCCGGTCTGCATCCCGGAGGGGACCGAAACCCCCGCTCCCGAGTACGTCGGGCTCACCGAGGAAGAGGCTGGTGAGCTCGCCGAAGAGCAGGGTCTGACCGTGCGGGAGGTGGGTCGTGACGGCGAGTGCCACATCATCACGATGGACCTCCGCGACGACCGGATCAATCTCGAGTACGTCGACGGCATCGTGGTCGGCGCCGCCATCTTCTGATCAGGCGATAATCACCGGCGATGTCCGGTGTCGAGGTACTCACCTTCGTAGCCCTGCTGATCGGGGTACTGCTGGTGATCGTGGCCATGATGGTGTGGCAGGAGGCGAAGCGCCGTCCCTCTTACGAACCGCTGGAGTACGTGGTCAACGATGCGGTCAAGCACGTCGCCGAGCGTCTTCCCGCTGACACCGAGCTGAAGAACGGCGACATCCGGAGGATCCTGGAGTGGGAGGTGTTCTACCTCCAGGGTCTGGCCCAGGAGGACCGCCACAACCCCGTGGAGACGGTGGCCGGCGGCCACGAGGCGTCGATCGAGTACATCGCCGAACAGATTCGCGCGAAACACGGGGTGTCGTACCCTCCTGAGGAGATCGCAGAAGTGCTCCGCCTCGAGGCCGACTACCTGGTCGCCATCGGGGCGGTTGGAGAGCCAGTAGGAGAAGAAGAATGAGGGTTCGTTGCGGTGCGTGCCGCACACAGTTCGAAGTCGCAGGCGCGGGCCGATTCGCCTGCCCGGTGTGCGGATCGATCAACGTGGTACGAAACGCCGCCGGGGCCGCTCCCGGCGGACAGGAGACTGGTGGGGGGGCGATGGGTGGCTATCCCACGGCTCCCGGAGTCGGCGGGGTAGGAGCACCACCTCCGCCACCGCCACCACCAGCGGAGCAACCCATGCCCAAGATCGAGTGCCCGGAGTGCGGGTTCACCTTCATCGTGGGCATGGTCCCCAAGGTCACCTGTCCCATGTGCTCGGCGGAGGTTCCGACCGGCATCGAAGAAGACGACGCCGAGTGAGCCGGCTGTCCCGGTTCCAGGACTACCGGTTCATCGGTCTGCGGGACACGATGCGGGTCTACGACTGCGAAGTCCCCGAGCAGTTCGAGGAGTTGGAGAGACGGGTCACCGAGGAAGACCTGGTGCGAAGAAAGCTCGTCCAGAGCTTCGCTCCGGACATCCTCGACGAGGCCAGGAACCGCGGATTCAAACGAGTACGCGTCCGCGTCCAGCAACCGGCGAGCTGACCCTCGGCTCAGCCGTCCTCCAGACCCTGTCCCACCAGGTCACCGATCCGCTTCCCCCGGCCGTGGAAGAAGTGGTCCCCGGGCGTGAGCACCAGGTCGATCGCCTGTTCTTCGGCATACGCGATCAGTGGCTCGCGCTCGATCAGCTGGTCCCGGGTCCCCAGGATCATCCGTTTCGGTCCTGCCGGGAGCTCAGGCGGGAGCGACTTCGCACTCGGCGCCACTCCGACGTAGGGGACCGGGCCGTCGTCGGTCGCCAGCCAGCGCAGTGCGACACCCGCTCCGAACGACCATCCGGCTAGGCCGACCGGTAGTTCCTGGCTGCGTGCGTACGCCATCGCGGCCTCGACATCCTCGACCTCGCCGTTCCCGTCGTCGTGAGTCCCGGTGCTCACCCCCGTGCCCCTGAAGTTGAACCGAAGCACGCGATGGCCCCGGTCGACCAGGCGGCCGGCGATCGCGATCATCAGCGGGGCGTTCATCGACCCACCCTGGAGCGGGTGGGGATGACATAGAACCGTGAAACGGGTCGGCTGGTCCGCCGAGTCGATACGCGTCTCCAGCCTCTGGCCGTCGGAAGTCTGTAGTTCGAAGCGCTCAGTCATGTCAGGAGGCGGTAGAGCCAGAGACCGCCTGCCACCAGGATCACGACTGCCAGGAGCGCCGAAGCGATGAGAAGCAGGCGGGTTTGCATCGGCTCGGGAGGGTACCGATCGGTAGCCTCGACGGGCATGTTCGGTGAGCGCGGCGCCAGCAGATGGACGGTCGGGGCGTGGGTCGCAGTGCTGATTGGCGTGGTGGTGGCTTTGGGTTGGCTCGGAGGAAACGACGACGGGGGCGACGGCACGGTGGCCGCTGCAGGGACCACAACCACCAGTGCTCCCTCGACCACACCGTCCACAGCACAGCCCTCGACCACGACCGCTTCACCCCCCACCACCACACCCGGTGATCATCCCCTTTGTGGTCTTCACGCCGGACTGACCGACGCTGTCCGGGATCATCTCCCGGTACAGGACGCCGAGGATCTGGAGGCGTTCAACACGGCGCAGATCGAGTTCCACGAGGCGGCAGTCCAGGTGCTGGACCAACCTGAACAGGAGGCCTTCGCCAGCATGCTTGGGTGGTACCAGGACCTGGCCGTCTACTACGAGGCGCTGGACTGGAACCCTTCCCCGGGTCTGGACGTGCTGGTCGACAATCCTCCGCCGCAGGCACCGGCAGAAGCTGTTGCCGTGGCCAGCCGGACGCTCGAGGACCTCTGTGGCGTGACCCCGATCCAGGATCAACCGGCGCCGTGACCCGCGCCGGTGAGGCTGTTTCGGCTGCTCACTAGGCTCAGCCTCTCGGACAGAAAGGTTGGCTTGACTGACATCGTGATCGTCGGCGGCGGCCCGGGTGGGTACGCGGCCGCCCTCTACGCACACAACTTCGGCCTCGGAGCCACCCTCGTCGACGAGGAACGTCCCGGTGGCACCTGTCTTCTGCGGGGTTGCATCCCGGCCAAGCAGTGGCTCCAGATCGCCGAGGTCTTCTCGACCGTGACCCATGCAGCCGAGTTCGGTGTCAACGCCAGTCAGCCTGAACTCGACTGGGATGCCGCCCTCGCCCGGAAGAACCAGTCCGTGGAGGGTCTGGTGAGGGGTCTCGGTGGTCTCCTCAAGGGAAGGGGGGTCGAGGTCGTCACCGGATTCGGAAAGCTCGCCGGCGGCGGCAAGGTCGAAGTGTCCGGTGAGGACGGGAACCGCACCATCGAGGCCGACAAGATCATCCTCGCCACCGGATCGCATGCCCGAACCATCCCGGGCTACGACATCGACGGCGAGAAGATCGTCACCTCCGACCACGCCCTGGACTGGCCGTCACAACCGAGACGGGTGGGCATCATCGGGGGAGGCGTCATCGGCTGTGAGTTCGCCTCGTTCCTCGTCGACGTGGGCACCGAAGTCCACGTCTTCGAGATGCTCGACCAGATCGTTCCCGGCACCGACGCGGAGACCGCCCGCATGCTGCAACGCCAGCTTCAGAAGCGTGGGGTCAAATTCCACCTGGGTGTCGGCGTGGAGCCGGCCGAAGTGGGGGACTCTGTGGTGATTCCTGCCGGTGGAGAGCGGGTAGAGGTCGATGTGGTCCTGGTCTCCGTTGGACGTGGGCCCAACACCGACGGTGTCGGGTTGGAGAACACGAAGATCGAGCTCGACCGAGGATTCGTGAAGGTCGACAGTGACACGATGGAGACTGCCGAGCCCGGCGTCTACGCCGTGGGCGACATCGTGGCCGGGACCCCGCAACTGGCTCACGTCGGGTTCGCCGAGGCGATCTCGGCGATCACTCACATCGGCACAGGTAGGGCCCAGCCGGTGGACTACGACGCCATCCCGAGGGTCACCTACACCCACCCTGAGGTGGCCGAGGTCGGCCTCACCGAGGAACAGGCCAAAGAACGGGGGCTCGACGTCGTGACGGCCAAGCATGCCTTCAACGGGATCGGTCGGGCGATCATCATCGGACAGAACCAGGGGCACGCCAAGGTCGTTGCCCTCAGGGACGGCCCCATCGTGGGCGCCAGCATCGTCGGACCCCAAGCCGGCGAGCTGATCCACGAGTTGATGTTCTCGGTGGGATGGGAGGCACTACCTTCGGAGGCAGCGGCGTTCATCCACGCCCATCCGACCCTTTCGGAGGCAGTAGGTGAGACACTGATGGCGGCAGCGGGCAGAAGCCTGCACTAGGAGGAGATCTTGGCCACGACGGTATCAATGCCCCAGCTCGGCGAGACGGTCACCGAGGGAACCATCCTTCGATGGGCGAAGCAGGTAGGCGACACCATCGCCGAGGACGAGGTCCTCGTTGAGATCTCGACCGACAAAGTGGACACCGAGATCCCCTCGCCGGTTTCGGGCACCATCCTCGAGATCCTGGTCGACGAGGGGGAGACGGTCGAAGTAGGCACCGAGCTCGTCGTCATCGGTGAGGAGGGCGAGCAGCCCTCCGCTGGGGGGACGCCCCAACCCGAACCTGTCGCCGAAGAGTCGACCGAGGGCCAACCGGAACAGCCCGCCGCCGAACAGCCCGCCCAGGAGCCGCCAGCCCCGGAGCCGCAGGCGACCAGTGAGGCGCCCGAGGTCGAGGAGCCCAAGCCGGCGGAGCAGCCGGCGCCGGCACCCGCCGCGACCGTCACCGACGAGGAAGTGGAGCAGTTCTTCGCCGAGCCGTCCAAGGCGGAGACGGAGCCACAGCTGCTCTCCCCAGTCGTGCGCAAGCTGATCCGGGAGAACCAGGTCGACATCAGCCAGATACAGGGCACCGGGCAGGGTGGGCGCATCACCAGGAGGGACGTCGAGGCGTATCTCGCCGCCAGGCCCTCCCAGCCGGCCGAAGCGGCGCCTGAACCGGCAGAGCCAGCCGCAGCGCCGGTTGTCGCCGAACCCAAGGCCGCGGAGCCCGCCGCCGCCCCCGCGGAGGAGCCAGCCGAGACACCGGCAGCCCCCTCGGCTCCCGCCCCGGCCGCCGCCGCCGAGGTGGTCCCGCTCTCACGGATGCGGGTGCGCGTGGCCGAGAACAACATCAAGGCCAAGCAGACCGCCGCCCACGTCTGGACCTCTATCGAGGTCGACTACGAGCGGGTGGAGCGGGTCCGTCAAGCCCACAAAGAGGCCTTCAAGAAGGAGGAAGGTTTCTCCCTCACCTACCTGCCGTTCATCGCCCGGGCAACCATCGACGCACTCAAGGCCTTCCCCGTGGTCAACAGCTCGATCGATCTCGAGGCGAAGACCGCCACCTTCTACAAGAAGATCGACCTCGGGATCGCCATCGATCTCAACCAGGACGGTCTCGTGGTGGCCAGGGTCCGAAATGCAGACGGTCTGCGCATGGTCGGAATCGCCCGCGAGATCGCCAGCCTCGCCGAAAGGGCACGGGCCGGTCAGCTCGGGATCGACGACCTGACCGGGTCGACGTTCACGATCACCAACCCGGGGCCGTTCGGGTCGTTCATGTCGGCGCCGATCATCAACGTCCCCAACGTCGCCATCCTGTCCACCGACACGGTGGCGAAGCGACCGACAGTGGTGACGGCGGCCGATGGCCAGGACGTCATTGCCATCCGCCACATCGGCTATCTGGGTCTCTCGTGGGACCATCGCGCCTTCGACGGGTCGACGGCAGTGCTGTTCCTGGCCCGGATCAAGGAGAACCTGGAGACCTGGGACTGGGAGCAGGAACTGGCGTGACCCTGCTGCGGACACGCTGGCTGGGCCGGCTCCCGTACACCGAGGCCTGGGACCTGCAACGGGCCTTCCACGAGGGCAAGGTCCGGGGGCGCACGGCAGACGACTATCTGCTGCTCCTGGAGCATCCTCCCGTGTTCACCATCGGGCGGAATGGCGACGCCTCCAACCTGTTGGTGGGAATGACCGGTGCCATCGACAACGGCGCCGAGGTCCATCACGTCGACCGGGGTGGTGACATCACCTTCCACGGTCCCGGGCAGCTCGTCGGATACCCCATCATCGGTCTCGACGACCCGAAGCAGATCGTCCCTTACGTGCGCCGGATCGAAGAGGTCCTGATCCGGACCATCGCCGACTTCGGTGTGCGCGGTTGGCGTGAGGAGGGGCTCACGGGGGTCTGGACGGACAAGGGCAAGGTGGCGGCGATCGGGGTGAGGGTCTCCCGTCGGGTGACCATGCACGGGTTCGCCCTCAACCTCCAGCCCGACATGAGCTACTTCGGGATGATGAACCCGTGCGGGATCACCGACCGGGCCGTGACCAGTCTCTCGGACCTCGTCGGGCGGAAGGTCACCCTCGAGGAGGCGGTGGACGCCCTGGTCCCGCATTTCCAGGCCGTGTTCGGGCACACCGAGGGCGAGACCCAAAAAGCCGCCTTCGCCAGGGGCCAGGGGAGGGAACCCTCTTTCGAGGTGGATCGTCTTCTCGCTGCGGGCACATTCTCACCCGAGGCCCGATCCGCCGAGCCGGTCCTGATCAACTGCCGTCTCCCTGGCGAGCCACCCCGACCCGAGTGGATGCGGGTCAA
>DASSVE010000123.1:0-3434 GCA_035706345.1 Acidimicrobiia bacterium | reverse complement strand
TCCCGGTCGCCGCCTTCGTCGTCGCCGGCGTCGTGGCCGGAGTCATCCGGGCCTGAGTCGTCGGAGCCGCGGTCTCGGTCGCCGCCTTTGTCGTCGCCGGCGCCGTGGCCGGAGTCATCCGAGGCGGAGTCATCCCGTTGCCCACCCTTGTCGTCGCCGACGTCGTGACCTGAGTCATCGGACCCGCGGTTCCGGTCGCCACCGTGATCGTCGATGGTGGTGGGTGTCGTGCCCTGGTTTCCGAGGGTCGTGGGTGTGGACCCCCTGTTGTCGTCGATCGTGGTGGGCGTGGCGCCCTGATTCCCGAGGGTCGTGGGTGTCGACCCCTGGTTGTCATCGACGGTGGTCGGTGTGGTGTCCCTGTTGTCGTCGACGGTCGACGGCACCGTCGCCTGTGTGGCCTGCGGCGCCGTTGCCGCGGTCGAGGGATTCGGAGTGGACGTGCCACTCGAATCGCTGTTCGCGGCCCAGGCGACTCCGACCACGAGGACCACAGCTGCCACAGTGGCGATGATCCCGATCATGCTCTTGTACCCAACGGATTTGCGTGTCTCGCTCATGAGGAGAGCATCGGTGATCGGGGCTCATCGACGCTTCATCTGTACATCAAGAAAGCGTCAACCCTCGAGGCGCATAGGATCAGTGACATCGGTCTCGGGCACACACCGGCCCGGTCGTAGACGGCGCCTCGAATTAACCGCCCGGAGGCTGGCAAGATCAATACCGTGACCCCTTCGTCCCCACGCCACGACGAGACGGCCTTCGGGCCCAACGCATCACTCGTGGACGAGATGTACCGCCGCTACCTGGCTGACCCGAATGACGTGCCCGAGGCGTGGCGGGAGTTCTTCGTCGACTACGAGCCGCACAGCCCGGCGCTGAGAAAGGCCCGGGAGCGGGAGTTGGCGGCTGGGGAGGAGGGGCTGGCCGGGCCACCTACCCCCGTCGACACGACCGGCGAAGAAGAAGTCTCGGAGCCAGTCGCCACACCGCTGCGGGGCGGTGCCGCCGCCGTTGCCAAGCACATGATCACCAGCCTGGAGGTTCCCACCGCCACGTCGGTGCGGACCATCCCGGCCAAGCTGCTCGAGGTCAACAGGGAGCTGATCAACGCTCATGTGGGCAGGGGATCAAGTCGGGGCAAGGTCAGCTTCAGTCACCTGATCGGGTGGGCCTTGGTGAAGGCATTGAGTGAGCTCCCGGATGTCCGTGTGTCCTATTCGGAGATCGAGAGCCAGCCACACCGGGTCGATCACCCCCATGTCAACCTGGCGGTCGCCATCAGCGTCGAGGGCGGGCCGGACGCGGCTCGGCTAGTGGCTCCCAACATCAAGAACGCCGACGAGTTGAGCTTCGTCGACTTCTGGATGGCATACGAGGACCTCGTGGAGAGGACGCGTCAGGGCCGACTCACTCTGGCCGACTTCGAAGGGACCACCCACAGTCTCACCAACCCCGGCGTCCTCGGGACCAGCCACTCCATCCCCCGGCTCATGACGGGCCAGTCCCTCATCCTGGGTGTGGGCGCCATTGGCTATCCGGTCGAGCACAAGGGATCCGACCCCGCCTATCTGGCCACGCAGGGGGTTTCCAAGGTTCTCACCCTGACCTCGACTTACGACCATCGGGTGATCCAGGGCGCCGATTCCGGAAGGCTGTTGGCCCGCATCGAAGAACTGCTGACCGGGGCGGACCGGTTCTACGACGAGGTCTTCCTGTCACTCGGGGTCAGGCACACGCCGGCCCGCTGGGCGATCGACGACTGGGCCGGGCCCGACGAGACGCGCTGGGCCGAGAAGCAGGTGGCGGTGTCCCGTCTGATCACCGCCTACCGCATCCAGGGGCACCTGATCGCCGACCTCGACCCTCTGCGCCAGCGTCCCCCCGCCCTGCATCCAGAGCTGGACCCGGCGTTCTACGGGCTGAGCATCTGGGATCTGGACCGACGGTTCGCCACCGGAGGGCTGGCTGGCAGCGAGGAGATGCCGCTCAAGCGCATCCTCTCCAGGCTCCGGGCCAGCTACTGCGAGACCCTCGGCATCGAGTACATGCACATCTCCGACCCCGAGCAGAAGCGGTGGATCCAACAGCACGTCGAGATCCCCGACGTGGCGTTGACCCGGGAAGAGAAGCTCAGGGTGCTCCGCAAGCTGAACCAGGCCGAGGCGTTCGAGACGTTCCTGCACACCAAGTACGTGGGTCACAAGCGGTTCGGGCTCGAAGGAGGGGAATCGCTGATCCCGCTGCTCGACGAGGTCGCCGGGTCGGCGGTGGAGTCGGGTGTGACCGAGATGGTGATGGCGATGGCGCACCGGGGGAGACTCAACGTGCTCACCAACATCGTGGGCAAGGGGTATGCCCAGGTCTTCCGGGAGTTCCAGGGCGACATGGAGCCTCGTGCCATGGGCGGGTCCGGCGACGTCAAGTACCACCTGGGCGCCGAAGGGAAGTACGAGACGGCCAGCGGGCCCATCGGCATTCACCTCGTGGCCAACCCGTCCCATCTCGAGGCCGTCGATCCGGTCCTGGAGGGGGTGGCGCGGGCCAAACAAGAGAACCTCAGCCCCGCAGGACAGAAAGAGGTCCTCCCGGTCCTCATTCACGGCGACGCTGCCTTCGCCGGACAAGGGGTCGTGGTCGAGACCCTCAACCTCTCCCAACTCCCGGGCTACCGGACCGGCGGAACGGTGCACATCGTGGTCAACAACCAGGTCGGGTTCACCACGTCGATCCTCGAGGCCAGGTCCAGCTTCTACGCCACCGACGTGGCCAAGGCGATCGAGGCTCCGATCATCCACGTCAACGGTGACGATCCCGAGGCCGTCCTCCGGGCCGGCCGTCTGGCTGTCGCCTACCGGACCCGCTTCGCCCGAGACATCGTGATCGACCTGGTCTGTTACCGCCGTCGGGGGCACAACGAAGGCGACGAGCCGTCGTTCACCCAACCGCTGATGTACAAGAAGATCCGCAGCCATCCGACCACGCTGGAAATCTATTCAAGGAAGCTGATCGCCGAAGGCGTGGTGGCCGACGGCGAAGTCGACAAGATGAAGGCTGACTGGCGGACCCGGCTCGACGCCGAGTTCGAAGCTGGGCAGGGCTACAAGCCCAACAAGGCCGACTGGCTCGACGGCCGCTGGTCCGGCCTGAAAGCCGCGCGCGATGCCGACGATCCGCGCCGCGGCAACACCGGTGTCGCCGCCGAGGAGCTGCGCGCGATCGGCAAGAAGATCACCGTGGTGCCGCAGGGCTTCCATGTTCACCGCACGGTGCAGCGCTTCCTCGACAACCGCGCCAAGGCCATCGAGACCGGTGAGGGTATCGACTGGGCAACCGGCGAAGCGCTGGCGTTCTGTACGTTGCTGAAAGAAGGCAGCCGGATTCGCCTGTCAGGTCAGGACAGCGAGCGCGGCACCTTCTCGCAGCGTCATTCG